>JAILOS010000076.1 GCA_024690695.1 Oscillospiraceae bacterium | reverse complement strand
CAGCCTGACCGATATAATCCAAGGAGGATATAAAATGGAACTTTTCAAGAAAGAAAGACTTATAGGCACCGTCTCAAGAGGCGTCCGCTGCCCCATTATCCGCGAGGGCGATGACATAGTTCAGATCGTTACCGACAGCGTTCTCGATGCGGCAAAGAGCGAAGGAATCAAATTCCACGACCGCGACGTCGTTGCTGTAACCGAATCCGTAGTTGCAAGAGCACAGGGCAACTATGCTTCCGTAGAGCAGATCGCTGCTGACGTCAAGGCTAAATTCCCCGGCGGAGAGATCGGCGTAATCTTCCCCATACTCAGCCGCAACCGTTTCGCAATCTGCCTGCGCGGCATTGCAATGGGCGCAAAGAAGGTCTACATCATGCTGAGCTATCCTTCTGACGAGGTCGGCAACCACCTCATCACCGAGGACGAGATGGACGCGCAGAATGTTAATCCGTACAGCGACGTCCTCACCGAGAAGGGCTTCCGCAGCATGTTCGGCTACGGCAAGCACGAATTCACCGGCGTTGACTACATCGAATATTACAAGGACATCGTCCGCAGCGCAGGCGCTGACGTCGAGATCATCCTTGCAAACGACTGCAGAGCGGTTCTTCAGTACACCAAGAACGTCCTCTGCTGCGATATCCACACCAGAGCCCGCACCAAGAGACTGCTCAAGGCTGCAGGCGCAGAGGTCGTCCTCGGACTCGACGACATCATGACCGAATCCATCGACGGCTCCGGCTTCAACGAAAACTACGGCCTGCTCGGAAGCAACAAGGCTACCGAGGACAGCGTAAAGCTCTTCCCGCACCAGTGCGACCCGATCGTCCAGGGCATTGCCAACAAGCTCCGCGTAGCTACCGGCAAGCAGATCGAGGTCATGATCTACGGCGACGGCGCCTTCAAGGATCCCGTCGGCAAGATCTGGGAGCTGGCCGATCCGATCGTGTCTCCCGCCTATACGGCCGGTCTGCGCGGCACGCCCAACGAGCTGAAGCTGAAATACCTGGCGGACAACGATTTTGCCTCTCTGTCCGGAGAAGCCCTGCG
This sequence comes from Oscillospiraceae bacterium, assembly GCA_024690695.1. The sequence goes on along the minus strand of JAILOS010000076.1, from coordinate 80,756 downwards.
CGAAGCGATCAAGGCCGAGATCCAGAAAAAGGACGGCGATCTCGTCGGCCGGATGGTCTCCGAGGGCACGACGCCGCGCCGCCTCACCGATCTGATCGGTTCGCTGTGCGACCTCACCTCGGGCAGCGGCGACAAGGGTACGCCCATCGTCTACATCCAGGGCTATTTCGACAACTACTCGGCGGAATAAGCGTCGTTTCACGCCATGCAGCTGCGTTACCTGCTTGTCGACAGCACCGACGCCGCGTGGAATCTCGCGGCGGAGCAGTACGTCTTCGATGCTCTTCCCCGCTGCCGGAGCTACTGGATGCTCTGGCAGAACCGGCGCGCCGTCGTTGTCGGCAAGTATCAGAATACCCTGGCCGAAATCAACGAGGACTACGTCCGGGAAAACGGCGTTCAGGTCGTCCGCCGTCTCTCCGGCGGCGGCGCCGTCTACCACGATATGGGCAACCTGAATTACACGGTCGTCACCGACGCCGGCTCGACGCAGTCGCTCGATTTCCGTCTTTTGAGCCGGCCTCTGCTGGATACGCTCCGTTCCCTCGGCGTACCGGCCGAGCTCAACGGGCGCAACGACATCTGCGTGGAGGGCAAAAAAATCTCCGGCAACTCGCAGTACCGCCGGGAGGGCCGCGTCATGCAGCACGGAACGATCCTCTTTGATTCCGACCTCTCCGCCGTCGAGGCCGCGCTGTGCTGCGATCCGGAAAAGCTGCGCGGGAAGGCCGTGGCCTCCGTTCGCAGCCGCGTGACGAACCTCCGGCCTTATCTGCCGCAGGAGCTTACGCTCGGGGAGTTCCGGACCCTCTTCCTGCAAAAGCTGCTGGAGAGCAGTCCGGGCGAGGCCTACGTTTTTACCGAGCGCGACCGGCAGGCCATCGAGGCGATCCGCGCCGGGCGCTACGCCCGACGGGAATGGAACTACGGAGCCTCCTCCGTCGGCGCCGTCGTCAGAAAAAAGCGCGTGGAAGGCTGCGGAACGGTCGGCGCTGAATGGCGCGAACAAGACGGATGCATCGCCGCGCTGCGCTTTTTCGGCGATTTCTTCTCCCTGTCTGACCCGGACGTTCTCGCCGAAAAGCTGATCGGACTGCCCCTCGAGCGGAACGCTCTGCGCGCGGCGCTCGAAAAAGCGGACGTCCCGCGCTATATCTCCGGCCTTGACGGCGACACGCTCTCAGAGCTGCTGCTCGAGCGCTGAGCCGGCTCCAAAAAAAGGCGATCCCTCCTGTTTGCACGGAGGGACCGCCTTTTCTTTATTCCACTACTCGATAGATCCGCACACCGTCCTCGTCGTAGACGAGCGGGTAACGCGCGGAAAACCAGCCTTCGTTCGGCGAGCAGGAGCCGCGTTCGTATTCGCCCACGTAGACGTAATCCACGCCGAGCTCTTCCGCAAGACGCAGGAAATCCTCCCCGCCCCGGAACATCAGCTCGACCTCCTTCGTGCGCTCCCGGTAGTTCAGTCCGTGATAGTACAGATAGCTTCCCGAGCCGCAGACGATACTACGTCCGGCGAGAGCGGCCGGGCCGTTCGCATGATTCGTCGCCGTGAGAAACAGCGCGTCCGGCTCGGTCTCCCGTTCGATGAACGCAGCGGCCCTGACCTGCGCCGGCGAAAACAGCCGATAGCGGCTGATCGCTTCGCGCGCAAGGCTCAGCGAGCCGGACAGGCAGCCGGTCAGCAGCAGCGCCGAAGCCAGCAGAACCGAAGCCGCCTTTGTCTTCAGACGCCCCGTAAGCGTGAAGAACCAGCGGCACACAAGGATAACGCACAGCATATACCACACGTACAACAGCTTGTTGTTATCGTAAAGATTCGGCTGAAAGGCGACGACGTTTGACAGGACAAAAAGCACGGCTGCGCCGAGAAAAACGCGCCGCTCTCTTCCCCGCAGCACGAACAGAAGCGGGAGAGACAGCAGAAAAACCACGCCGACATTGACCGTATAAAACAGGAACGGGTCTGTCAGCACGCCGTTCGCGCCGATCACCCAGCCGAGGCTCCAGTGCAGCAGCCTCCCGCCGGAAACCGAATGAAAAGTCCACGTCAGCAGCTGCGGCAGCGCCAGCGCGAGACAGACCGCGCCGTACAGACAATACAGGGCGAAAAGCCTGCGCCCTCTCCCCTGCCGGATCATGCCGGGAAGCGAAGCGAAAAACCATACGGCCGACAGGATCCCGAGGGCGAGAAAGCTGTGCGTGTGGATCATCGGGAGAGCTCCGGCCAGCACGGCCAGTGTAAGGGTCTCCCGAAGCCCTTCGCCCTCTCGTACACGCTCGAAGACGCGAAGCAGCAGAAAGAGCGCCGCAGTCAGCACACACCAGCCCGCCATCGTCGTCCGCTGCGGAAGCAGCATATCGCAGATCACGTTGACCCAGCGGATATCCTCGGCGGCGTAATTCGTCGGCGTCGTATAAAAGCCGGCAAAGGCGGCGGAAATAGGGTGCTTACCCAGGAACAGCGCAAAGCCGAAGCCGCCGTTGAGGAAAAACAGCAGCCAGGCCGCAAGCGTCGGCAGCAGCTTTTCGCACAGGTGCAGGGCGAGCAGCCAGAAGCCGAGAAATACGCCGAACAGCATCACCGCGCTCGGCACGATCACGCTCAAGCGCAGATCGAGCCCGAAAAAGCGCAGGGAGGCGGAAGCCGCGTCGACGAGGAAGGGATAGTCGAGCTGCGTGCCGGGCAGGATGCTGTACTCCGGCGGAAAGCGTCCCTGTTGAAACAGGCTTTCGATAAAGCCGAGGTGCATGGCCAGATCGCCGAAGGTGGACTGACCGACCCACAGGCTGCCGTCCTCATGCGGCAAAAGTACGTGCGTATGCAGAAGGCAGCAGCAGAAGAACGTTCCCGCAAGCGACAAGAGCAGACCGATCCGTTCTTCTTTTGAAAGAAGCGGCCCGTCCGCCGGTCTCTCGGTCTTCTCTCTCCGTATGAGCCGTCTGATCAGCGCGGCGGCTCCGCACAGCGCGGCCGTCAGCAGCGCCAAAAGCTGCGCCCTCATCGTAAAGCCGAAGAAAAAGGCGAACAGGCAGGGCAGCCACATCAGCGCCGTGAGACCGAAAACGAGGCCGAGCCAGATCCTTGTCAGCAGCCGTTCCCGCGGCAGCATAACGAAGGAAACGGCCTCCCCGGCGGCGAGCCAGACAGCGAGCGCCGCCATTTCAGCGGATCATTTCGGCGAATTCTTCCTCGCCGATCACGCGCACGCCGAGCGCCTCCGCCTTCGTGAGCTTGCTGCCGGCGTTTTCACCGGCGACGACGACGCTTGTTTTTTTCGACACGGAGCCGGCCGCCTTGCCGCCGTAGCTCTCGATGATCGCGGCGGCCTCGTCGCGCGTAAACGCGCTGAGCGTGCCCGTCAGCACGAAGGTCATCCCGGCAAAGCGGCGGTCCTTCGTCTCTTCCCTGCTCTTGAAATCCAGCCCCGCTTCGCGCAGCCGCCCGATCAGATGCTGCGACTGCGGTTTTGAAAACCACTCGGTGATAAAACCGGCCGTGATCGCCCCGATATCCGGCACAGCGGTCAGTTCCTCGACGGAGGCTTCCATCAGCGCGTCGAGATCGGCAAAATGTGAAGCGAGCACCTTCGCGGCCTTCTGGCCGACCTGTCGGATGCCGAAGGCGCACAGCAGCCGCGCCAGTCCCGCGTCCTTGCTCTTTTCGATCGCGGCAAGCAGCTTGGCGGCGGATTTTTCTCCCATGCGGTCGAGCGCGGCGACGGCTTCGGCGTCCAGCCCGTAGAGATCGGCGGCGCTTTGAACGAGACCGCCGTTGATGAGGCTTTCGCAGACCGAAATTCCGAGACCCTCGATGTCCATCGCCTCCCGCGAGGCGAAGTGCGCCAGGTTGCGCAGACGCTGCGCCGGGCATTCGGGGCTCGTGCAGCGGATCGCGGCGCCGTCCTCGTCGCGGACGACCTGCGCGCCGCAGACCGGGCAGACCGACGGCATCGCAAAGGGTACCGTGCCCTCGGGGCGTTTCCCCTTGACGACGGAGAGCACCTCGGGGATGATCTCTCCCGCTTTCTGCAGCACGACCGTGTCCCCGATGCGCAGATCGAGACGGTCGATGTTGTCCTGATTGTGCAGCGTCGCGGCGGAAACCGTCGTCCCCGCGAGCCGGATCGGCTCGACGACGACCTTCGGCGTCAGCACGCCGGTGCGCCCCACCTGTACGAGGATATCCAGCACGCGGCTCTCCTTCTTCTCCGGCGGATATTTGTAGGCGACCGCCCAGCGCGGCGCTTTTGCCGTGCTGCCGAGCTGCGCGCGCTGTTCGAGAGAGTTGATCTTGATGACCGCGCCGTCCATGTCGTAGGCCAGCGTGTCGCGGTTTTCCCCCAGCCACTCGATCCGCTCCACGCAGTCGCGGATGTTTTCATAGCGCTGATACGGCACGACCGGAAAGCCCATCGCCTTCATCACGTCCAGCGTGTCGGCGTGGGTTTTGAAGGCTTCGCCCGACGTGTACTGCAGATTGAAGCAGACAATGTCGAGCTTTCGGGAGGCGGCCACCTGCGGGTCGAGCTGGCGCATGGATCCGGCCGCTGCGTTGCGGGGGTTGGCGAGCAGCGGCTCGCCCAGCAGCTCCCGCTCGGCGTTCAGCTGCTCAAAGACGCTTTTCGCCATATACACCTCGCCGCGCACGACAAGCCGCTCCGGCGCGTTTTCGATGCGCAGCGGCAGCGAGCGCACGGTTCGCAGGTTTTCCGTCACGTTTTCGCCGGTGACGCCGTCGCCCCGGGTCGCTCCGCGAACGAAAACGCCGTTTTCATACTCCAGCGACATGGAAAGCCCGTCGATCTTCGGCTCTACGACGTAATCGTGCGCATCCGGAAGCAGATGATCCATCCGCTCGCCGAAAGCGAAAAGCTCTTCGTAGGAGAAGACGTCCGTCAGACTCTCCAACGGCACCTGATGGGTCACAGGCTCAAACTGCGACAGCGCCTTGCCGCCGACGCGCTGCGTCGGCGAATCGGGTGTGATAAGCTCTGGATGCTCGCTCTCAAGCTGTTTGAGCCGCTGCATCAGCATGTCGTACTCATAGTCGGAGATCTCCGGCGCGTCGAGCACGTAATAGAGCTTGTTATGGTACTCCAGCTCGCGGCGGAGCTTGATGATTTCCTTCTGTACGTCCATATGGCTCTCTCCGTTTCATGGTTTATCACGCAAAGCATTCAGGTCCAGATAGGTATCGGGGACCTGCCCGATCACAACGGTGTCCGCGATCAGCACGTCCGTGGCCACCTGCGTGCTCTCGCTCCCCCAGGGCACGAGAATGTCGATGTCGACCAGCACGCGCAGCGTGATCTGGTGCTTGGTCTGGTTGATTCCGGCCGTGACAATGTGATTTCCGAACTCCACACGCGAGGACGTGAGCGTCACAATCTGCACCGGCACCATCGGGCCTCGTCCCATCAGCAGACTAATCCCGCTGAGGTTGCCGAGAGGAATCTTCACGGTGGTCGTGTAGTTCTCCGTCGCTCCGACGACGCGGTCGAGGATCCGGGCCGAAAGACTGTTGATCCGGGCCATGTTGCAGCTGATGGCCGAAATCGCGCCGTCTTCGCCCTTTTCAAAAGTGACGAAGGAATCTCCGTCGTAGTTTTCCTCGGCCATCAGCCCGGCGATCACGTCGTTGACGCGCATCGTCACGAGATCGCTCGCGTCCGACACGGCGATCTGCGTGGAGATTTCGCGCAGATAGATCGTTGCGGACAGCAAAAAGGCCAGGATGCCCAGACCGAGCACCAGTACCGGGACAGCGGTCCCCACCCGGCGCAAGCGCCGCGCCGGGCGCAGGGGCATAGCCCTTTTTCGATGCATGAGAACACCTCCTCATGCATCATCTATATGCTCAGATCGCGTCCTGCATGGCGCTGACGGCCATCATAACGCCGAGCTTTCCGGATTCGTAGGTCAGGCCGCCCTGCATATAGGCGATATAGGGCTCGCGCATCGGCCCGTCGGCGCTGAGCTCGATCGAAGAGCCCTGGATGAAGGCGCCGGCCGCCATGATGACCTCGTCCTGATAGCCGGGCATGGCCCAGGGCTCCGGCGTCACATAGGAATCGACCGGCGCGCCGGCCTGGATGCCGAGGCAGAATTTCTTCAGCCGTTCGGGCGAGCCGAGCTTGACCATCTGGATGATATCGGAGCGCTTTTCGTCAAAAGCAGGCGAAGACTCGATCCCGAGGCGGCGCATCATCGCCGCGCAGAAGACCGCGGTTTTGAGCGCCTGCGCGACGACGTGCGGCGCAAGGAAAAGGCCCTGGAAAAGCAGCCGGTTCGCTCCGAGCGTCGAGCCGCATTCCCCGCCGATGCCGGGCGTCGTCAGGCGCATTGAGGCGCGCTCGACAAGCTCCTTTTTCCCGGCGATGTAGGCTCCCGTCGGGGCCAGACCGCCGCCGGGATTTTTGATCAGCGAGCCGACGATAAGATCCGCTCCGGCCTCGATCGGCTCGCTCGTATCGGTAAATTCGCCGTAGCAGTTGTCCACCATGATGCGTGCCGCAGGATTGACCTCGCGCACGCAGCGGCAGATCGCGCCGATCTCGTCTACGGTCAGCGCCGGGCGGTCTTCATAGCCGCGGGAGCGCTGGATCATCACGCCGCGCACGCACGGCTTCGCCGCAGCGGAGCGGATCGAGGCAAGATCCGGCTTCCCCGCGGGGCTGAGATCGACCTGGGCGTAGTTGATCCCGTAGTACTTCAGCGAAGCGTAGCCGTCCCCCGTCAGGCCGATCGCGCAGCGCAGCGTATCGTAGGGCGTGCCCGTGACGGCCAGTACCGTCTCGCCCGGGTCGGCCAGCGCAAACATCGCGCAGGTCAGCGCATGCGTCCCGTTGACGAACTGCGTGCGGACGATCGCGCTCTCAGCCTTGAAGATCTGCGCGTAGATCCTGTCCAGCGTCTCGCGTCCGAGATCGTCGTAGCCGTAGCCGGTCGTGCCGGCAAAGCAGGCTTCGGAGACGCGCTGGTCCTGAAAAGCCGCCATCACACGGCGCGTGTTGATCTCTGCCGTGCGGTCGATCTCAGCGAAAACCTCCCGGCAGTCGCCCTCCGCCGCTTCGGCCAGGGCGTACACTTCTGGTTTGATGTCTGATATTTTCATTCCGGCAGTTCCATGACGATTTGTTTGAATCTGCGTCCCCGCTCCGCAAAATTCCGGAAGCGGTCAAACGCGGCGCAGGCGGGCGACAGCAGCACGATATCGCCATCCTCCGCCAGCTCCGCGGCCAGCAGCACAGCCTGTCTGAAATCGCCGCGCTGATCGATCGGCAGAAGCCCTGGCCGATAGTTTTCGGAGGACAGAACGGCCTCGCGGATCTTGTCGGCCGTGTCGCCGCAGAGGATCACGCGTTTGGCGCGCAGACAGAGCTCGTCGCCGAGCGGAGCGAAGGGAATGTGCTTGTCGTAGCCGCCCGCTATCACGATCGGCTTCGTTTTCATCGCGCGAAGTCCCGCGATCGTGCGCGTCGGGCTGCTGGCGATGGAATCGTTGATATAGCTGACGCCGCGGCGGACGCGCACCAGCTCGAGCCGGTGCTCCACGCCGGCAAACGAGCGCGCGACGGCGCGGCAGCTCTCTTCACTGACGAGTCCGTCCGTCGCCGCGAAGGCGGCCAGATAGTTCTGTACGTTGTGCTCGCCGGGGATGCGGATCTCGTCCGCGCGGACGACCGGAACGGCCTTGCCGTCCCGCACGCGGCAGAGGACGCCCTCGATCAGACAGGCGCCGTTTTCCACGGGCTCTTTGTCCGAGAAAAAGGCAAGGCGCGATTTGGCGAAAGACGCGTAATACGGCGTATGATCGTCGTTCTGATTCAAAATCAGCCTGTCGCCGGGTTCCTGATGCTCGCAGATCGCGCGCTTGGCGTCGATATAATCCTGAAAATCCCTGTGCTTATCCAGATGGTTAGGCGTGAGATTCGTGATCACGGCCACGTTCGGACGGCAGACCATGCTGTGAAGCTGGAAGGAGCTGAGCTCCAGCACGGCGAAATCCTCCGGGCGTATATCCGGCGTCTCGCACAGGAGCGGATGGCCGATATTGCCGCCGAGATGGACGCGAAGCCCTTCTTTTTTCAGCAGCTCCGAGATGATCGTCGTCGTCGTGGTCTTTCCGTCGCTGCCGGTCACGGCGATGATGCGGCAGGGGCAGAGCCGGAAAAAGAGCTCCATCTCGGAGGTCACGACAGCGCCGCGCGCCGCGGCTGCGGCCAGATGCGGATCGAAGGGCATCAGTCCGGGCGTGCGGAAGATGAGGTCTTGCCCGAGATCCTCCAGATAATCCTCGCCCAGCTTCAGCTCCGCGCCGAGCGAGCGCAGGCGCTCCGCCTCGCCCTCCATCTGTTCGGCCGTTCTTTTATCGCAGACCGTGACGGAGCAGCCCGCGGCCAGTAGGCGCTCGATCAGCGGCGTGTTGCTCACGCCAGCCCCGATCACGGCGATCTTTTTATCCTTTACCGAAAGAATATACTCATCCAAAGTCAATGTGTCTCACCTCTTGCTGCATTATACTTCTTTCCCGGTCCAATTACAAGAAAGGATTGACTTGGCCGTTGAAAATGATTACAATACCCCCTGAGTCAGCCGAACGACCGCGGGCGCGAAACGAAAGGACGCGCGTGAGGAAAGTCCGGGCTCCGCAGGGCAAGGATAACGGGTAACGCCCGCCAGGGGTGACCCTCGGACAAGTGCAACAGAGATATACCGCCCCGTTTTCGGGGTAAGGGTGGAAAGGCGAGGTAAGAGCTCACCCGTCGCGCGGAGACGCGTGGACGCTGTAAACTCTATCCGGAGCAACGCCGTGGGAGGACATACGGTCGGCCCGACCGTCCTCAGGAGGCGGCTGAAGCCTGTCGGCAACGGCAGGATTAGATAGATGGTCGTTCAGAGGCCGCAAGGCCTCGGACAGAACCCGGCTTACAGGCTGACTCTTTTCTTCGGACCGCGAGAGCATGCATCTCTCACGGTCCGATTGTTATTATTTAAATTATTGTTTTCGGAACAAACTCTTGCACAAAAAGCGAAGCTCTGATATTATTATTTTTGGATATGTTTATGCAAACGCCGCCTGTTCCGGCTCCGCGTGCCTGCGGCCCGTCCGATTCTCTGCCGCCGGACGGATCGGCGTTTGCCCAAGCATTAGTACCGCGCTTTTGCCGCGGCAAATCTTGGGAGGACGACATGAAAAAGAAGCTCAGGCCCCTCGAAAGACGCGACATTCTCGGCATCGCCTGTGGCGTGCTGATCGTTCTGATCGCCGTTGTCAGTCTGCTCCTTGCCAACGCCGGCAGCGAGGCCGGCGTTTCCGACAAAGACATCCCCGCAGAAGCGCAGACGCTCTACGGAACCGCCGCCGGGCGCAACGGAGACGTGAACGTCATGGTCGTCGCGACGCAGGACAAGATCTATAAGATCAAAATCGTCGAGCACGAGGAGACGAAAAACATCGGCACCAAAGCCGTCTCCAAGCTGCCGGGCGAGATCTACAAAAACAACAGCCTGCACGTTGACGGCGTAACCGGCGCCACGCTCACCTCCAACGCGATCAAGGAGGCCGTGTACAACGCGCTTGAAAGCGGCGGCATCAATCCGGCGCATTTCGGCGGCTCGCGCGTGAAGGTCGAAACCGTCGCTCTCAAGGCTGAAACCGGCTCCCCCGTGACGGTGAAGCTCTCCGCCGATTGGGCTCAGGAGTATCCCGAGGTCTACGCAAGCTGGAAGGCCAACGAGGAAAACAGCGAGGCGACCGATTATCTCGCGGATTATCCGATGCTCACGACGCTCTATAACGGCTATGGCTTCGCCAAAGATTACAAAGCCGCCCGCGGCCACATGTTCGACGTTACCGACGTCACCGGCACCGGGCGTCCTCACCCCAACGCCAGCTGCTTTACCTGCAAGACCCCGCAGTTCACGGCCAAAGTGCTCGAGCTGGGCGACGCGGCCTACGCGATCCCCTTTACCGAAATGCAGGAATCCGTCAATGAGCCGATCAGCTGCTTTAACTGCCATGCGAACGAGCCCGGCGTCGTGACCGTCACCCATACCTATCTGGTCGACGGCGTCGGCAAGGATTTTGAGAGCATCGACGCGGAAAACCTCGCCTGCGGCCAGTGCCACAACGAGTACTACTTCAACCCGAACAACGAATACAAGCCAACCACGCTGCCGCATGACAGCCTCGACGCGATGCACCCTGACGCGATCCTCGCCTTCTACAACGACGCTTCCAACTTCTCCTCCGGCGACGTGTTTTACGACTGGGTTCACGCCGATACCGGCGTAAAGCAGATCAAGGTCCAGCACCCCGAGCTGGAGACCTATCTCGGTGAGGGCAGCCAGCACCGCGACACCTACACCTGCGCCGACTGCCACATGGCCACCGTTACCGAGGGCGACAAGACCTACCGCAGCCACACACTGACGAGTCCGCTTGACAACCAGGAGCTGCTGACGAGCGAATGCTCCAAGTGCCACGAGGATCTGGCCGCCGAGGTCAAGGCCGTGCAGGAGGAGACCGAACGCCGTACCTACGGCATCGGATATCAGCTGATGTTCCTCACGAACCGTCTGGCCGAGGTGAAGGACAGCCCCGACTATACTGAACAGGAGCTCGAGCAGATCCGCTCGCTTGCCCGCGACGCGCAGTTCTACTGGGACTTCGTCTTCGTGGAAAACAGCGAGGGCGTCCATAACCCGAAGCTGACGGCCTACTGTCTGGACATGGCGGAAAGCCTCTGCAGCCAGGCGCTGGGTCTGTTCAAATAAGCCGGGTACCGCCGGAACAGTTTTTTGGATCGCCGCTCCCCTTCCGGAGGGGCGGCGGTCTTTTAATTGGAGTCGGTCTATGAAAAAGTTTTTTTCCTTTCTGCGCTCGATGCGTTTCGGCATCGTCCTGCTGCTGCTGATCGCCGCGGCCTCGGTCGTCGGCTCGATCCTGCCGCAGGGTCGTCCGATGAGCTGGTATTCGGAGAACTACCCCTCGCTGTACGCGCTGATCCTCAACACCGGCGTCTACGATATCTATAACGGCTGGGCTTTTCAGCTGCTGATCGGTCTTCTCTGCCTGAATCTGACGCTTTGCTCCCTGCTGCGTATCCGCACGCTGAGCGGCGGAAAGGACTTCGTCGCCCGGGCGGTCGATCTGCGCGACGAGACCGAGCTGAACGAGGAGGAGCTGAGCCGGCTGCGCGAGCATCTGTCGTTTCTGCGCTGCCGGAAGACGGAATTTGACGGTGTGACGGTCTATCATAAAAACGGCTTCGGGCGCTGGGGCTCTTTCCTGACGCACCTGTCGCTGCTGCTGATCGTTCTCGTAGGCGCCGCGTCGCTCTATCTGCCGAAGGAAGAAAACGTCGCCTGTCTGCAGGGCGAGACCGTTCAGCTTGACGACGGCACGGTAATCGCCGTCGACAGCTTTACGATGGACATGAGCAGCGCGCACAAGGACTATACGAGCGTCGTGCGCGTCACGCTGCCCGACGGACGGGAGAGCGGGAGCCGCGAGATCAAGGTCAATCATCCGCTGTCCTTCGGCAATCTGAAGATCTACCAATGGCAGTGGGGCGCGGAGGGTTCCGTCGTCGTCACGAACCCGGAGAAGCAGAGCTCCGGCGTCTATTATCTGACGGACCGCTGCAAGCTGACGGCCGACGGCGTCAGCGGGATCGAATATCTGTCCCTGCAGGAGACCGAGCCGGAGCCGGACAGCGGCGAGAGCCCTTTCATCTACTATCTCGTTTACGTCTATGATAACGGCGTCGTTTCGCAGCGCGGTTTTCTGCCTGGCGAGCGGGTGACCGTCGGCGGGATCGAATATCTGTTCCGCCCGCCGCTGTATCCGGTCCTTCGCGTGAAAACCCTTCCCGCCTTTATCAATCCCCTGCTGATCGCGATTTTCGCGCTGCTGACGGCTGCGCTGACCGTGACCTTCTTCTTCCAGCCTGTCGTCGTCAAGGTCGACGGCAAGGGCTTCGCCGTCGGCGGGCCGAAGCCGGAGGCGATGCGGATCGCGCTGCAAAGCTTTCGAAAGGAGTAACGCTGTGAGGATTTTCTTCTTTGTCGTCGTCGGGCTCTATACGCTCGCGATGGTCCTGCAATTTGCCGGAGCCGCCTTCAAAAAACAGCCGCTTGCAAAATCCGCCTTTTGGCTTTTCGTGCTTGCCTTCGCCGCACAGACAGTTTTCACCGTGCTCTGGGGCGTCCGGCTATCGAGACTGCCGCTGTCGAATCAGTTTGAGTTTTCCAACGCCTTTGCCTGGGGCGTCGCGCTGTTTCTGATCGTTCTCAGCCTGCGTCTGAAGATTGATTGGCTGAACACCGTCGTCATGCCGATGGTCGCGCTGCTGCTGATGTACGCGGCGCTGCAGCGCATGAGCACGGACGAGCTCAGCGATCCGCTGCGCAGCGTCTGGTTCGGCATCCATATCGGCTCGGCAGTCTTTTCTTACGCAGCCTTTGCCGTGGCCGGCGGAGCCGGACTTCGCTATGTGATACAGACGGGACGAGGAGCCGACGAACAGGAAGCGGCCATGATGCGGCTCGATTTCCTCGGCTATCGGCTGATCGCCTTCGGCTTTCTGCTGCTCACGGTTGTGATCCTCACCGGCGCGATCTGGGCCGAGGACGCCTGGGGCGCCTTCTGGGCCTGGGATCCCAAAGAGGTCTGGGCTCTGATCACCTGGATCATCTATGCCGTCTATCTGCACCGCCGTCTCCGCGGCGGAAAAACCGGCCTGAAGATGGCCTGGTTTGCGATCGTCGCCGTTCCCGTGGTGCTCTTCACCTTTGCCGGCGTCAACACGCTGATCCCCGGGCTTCACTCCTACGGCTGAATATTTCCCCATGAAAAGCCGTCGGCTCCGATGCATAAAAGCATCGGAGCCGACGGCTTTTTGGGCAATCTCTCTTATTCGTTTTCCGGGAGAAACTCCAGGATCTCTTCGTTTTCCTGCGGCGGAGGCTCCGGCGTCTGGATCGTTCCGCCCGCGAAAAGCTGACCGATCGCCTGAACGGTGGTCTGATATGCGGTCAGCATGGCCTCGTGCTCATAATCGATGACTTTTTCTTCTCCTGCCTTTGCCGCCGACTCAAGCCTCGCGGAAAGCTCGGAGAGCGCGGACGCGCCGATCATCCGGGAGGAGCTTTTCACCGCGTGGATCAGAATCAGATAATTCTGCCAGTCTTTCCGCTCGTAAAACACTTTGACGCGCTCTATCTTCTCTCCGGCGCTCTGCGCGTACTCCAGCAGCAGCGACCGGTAGAGCTGTTCGTCGTGCCGGCAGTAGCTCAGGCCGATCTCCGGATCGACGCCGACCGCGCGCACCGCCGTATATGCGTCCTCGGAAACGCCTTCCCTTTCCTCCGCCTCGGCGGAGGGCTTCTCTTCCGTGAGGATCAGCTTTTCCGCGGGCAGATACTTCATGAGGATTTTTTCGATCTCCTGCGTGTCGATGGGCTTGGTCAGATAATCCGTAAAGCCTTCGGCCACGTAGCGCTCTCTGGCTCCGATAACGGCGTCGGCCGTCAGACAGATGACCGGCGTTTCCCGATTGCAGCCGTCCTCCTGCGCGCGTATCCTGTGCATCGCCTCGGTGCCGTCCATATTCGGCATCCGCTGATCCATCAGGATTATATCGTAAGGCTTGCTTCCGGCGAGCCTGACCGCCTCCTCGCCGTCGGAGGCCGTATCGATCTGCAGCAGCGTATGCTTCAGCAGTCCGACCGCCACGGTCAGATTGATTCTCGTATCGTCGACGATCAGAATGTGAGCATCCGGAGCGCGGAATTTTTCCTTGTAGCCCCTGGATTCGTGCAGGTTCGCCCGGAATCGTTTTCTGAAATCGCCGATCGGCTCGACGGACGCGATCTTCTGCGGGATCCTGGCCGTGAAGACGGATCCCTTCCCGTATTCGCTCTGTACGTCGATACTGCCGCCCATCATGTTCAGCAGGCTGTGGGTAATGGCGAGCCCGAGTCCGGTGCCTTCGACGGTGCTGTTTTGCTTGAGGTCCAGTCTCTGGAATTTGGTGAACAGCTTTTTGACGTCTTCCTCACGGATGCCTATGCCGGTATCCTGTACCGATACGCTGAGCAGGATCGTGTCCCCCGCTTCACCGCTGCCCTGCACGCTCCCGCTCAGCTTTAGCGTGACGCCGCCGTGCTCGGTGTACTTCACCGCGTTGTTGAGTAGATTGGTGATGATCTGCCGCACGCGGACCACGTCGCCGACGAGCCCGTCCGGAAGCGTTTCGTCCGCTTCGATGGAAAACTGCAGGCCTTTATCCCGCGTCTTGAAGAAGAACATGTTGCTCAGGTCGTTGAGAACCGAGCTCAGCGTGTACCGGCCCTCGACGATATCCATCTTGCCCGCCTCGATCTTGGAGAAATCGAGGATGTCGTTGATGATCGCGAGAAGGTTGCTGCCGGCGCTCTCGATGTTCCTCGCGTAGGTGCTGATATTGTCGAAGGTCTCGCCGAAAACCCCTCTCCGCTCTTCCTCGCCGTTCTGCGCGGGAACGCTCTCGCGCAGGATCATCTCATTCATGCCGAGCACCGCGTTGATGGGCGTGCGGATCTCGTGAGACATCTCGGCCAGAAAGTCGCTCTTGGCCTGGTTCGCCTGGTCTGCGGCTTCCTTTTCCAGCTTCAGCACTTTGGCTTCGTAGGCCTTTTTCTGTTCTTCGACCCGCATTTCCTCGATGCGGCGCGAATACTTCTGCTCGTTTTTGCGTCCGAGCACGTAGAAGAACGCGATCAGCGTAAAGATAACCGCGCAGATCAGCACGTTGAAGGCCAGCTGCTGCCGGACTTCTTCAAACAGCTCCCTGCTGCTGATGACGATGACGACGTACCACTGGTCCGCGATCTCCTCGACGAAAACCGTCTGCTCGCCCTGCGCGGTTTTGATCTCAAAAACACCGTTCCGGGTTTCCAGGATCCCGTCCAGCAGCGCGAGCTGTTCCTCGTCCTCCGTCAGATAGCGGCCCTTCAGCGTTTCATCGGCGTGCGCGATCAGCATCCCGTCGCTGTCCACGATAAAGCCGTAGCCCTTCTCCTTGATCTGCAGCGTGGAAACGATCTGCTGAATATGGTCCAGCTTCAGGTCGATAGAGAGCACGTCCTTCCCGTTGGAGAGCAGACGGCTGATAGACAGAATGAGGTCATTCGTATCTGCGTCCACGTAGGGGGGAACGATCGTGACGTCCCCTTTGGCCTTTACGGCCGCCAGATACCAGTCTCTGCGGGTCGGATCATAGTTCTCGGGAGGCTCCCAGGAGATGCCGTCAAGATACTCGCCGTTGATATAACCGTACAGTCCGTTGATATTGACGTCAAAATACTGGATCTGATGATCGGTCTCTTCGATGATGTATTCCAGAATGTTCTCCGTGGATTCACCGGAACGCGTCATATGATCGACCGTGTCAGCCGTGACCCACAGGGAGCTTTTCGCCATATCCAGATAGTTTTCCAGCTGGGCGGCGGCGGCGGAAATGCGGTCCTCGCCGACTTCCCGGATATTGTCGACGGCGACGTTTCGGATCATGCGGGAGGTGTAGAGCACCATGCTGATCATCAGCACGAGGATGATCACGATCGTCACGCGCAGATAGAGGCGGCTTTTGTTCTTCTTGTTCAGATCCTCCTCAAAAGGATCCGGAACGGGCGCGTCTTCCGTCTTCGTTCCGTTCCCGTCCTCGCGGGCGGAGCCCTCCGTCACCCGGTTTTGAAGATCCTTTACCTGCTTTTCGTAACGAAGCTGCTGACGCTCGACCTTGTCCAGCACGTACGCCAGAAAGACGGCGATGCCGCCGCCGATCGCCGCAGCGACCGCCGTAGCGATCAGGAAGCCGCGGATCAGCGGGTTCATGTCCTTCATCAGGACGTCCTTGCTCGTAGCGACGCCGACGAACCATCCGGTATTCTCCATTCTGGAGACCACCACGCCGCGCTCGACGCCGTCATAATCCGTCAGATAGACCGTCTCTCTCGAATTGGAGCGGATTTTGGAAATCACGTCCTCATACGGAGCGCCCGGGACGTCCATCACGCCGTGCGGAGCGTCGTCAAAGGCGTAGGCCTCGTTCGGGTGGACGATCATCCCGAGATTCTGATCCACCAGAAACGCGTAGCTGTCCTCGGCGACGTCCGCCTCGCTGATAATATTCACCAGCACGTCCACAAAGATGTCCGCGGCGAGCACGCCCTGCAGGGTATTGTTCTCAAAAACCGCCTTTGAGATCGTGATGATCGGTTTCCCGGAATCCGAATCCCGATACGGCGTCGAGAAAAACGTCTCTCCGGTGCCGGCCGCTTCGGTAAACCAGTCCCGATCGCGGGTATAATCGACGCTCCCGTCGGCGATAAAATCGGAGGCGCAGGCCATCGTGTTGTTCGGATAGGTGAAATAAAAGTCGTATATGTACCCGTCTTTGTTCAAAAGGCGGCGGTTTTCCGCCAGGAAACGGTGAAAGGTCTCGTAGTCCTCTTTATAGATGCCGCTTTCGGTGATCTCTGCCGCCAGCGCGTCGATGATCGTCGCGTTGGTGTTGACCCAGGCGGTGAGCTCCTGCGCGTATTTATCGGCCGCGACGCTGTAATTGGCCTCGAGCTGTTCGGTCATGCTGCGGCTCGCCCGCTGATAGCTGAACAGCATCAGCAGGCCGGTGCTGACGAGCATCACAAGCACGACGAGCGCGGTCATTTTTACGCGGTAGTTTTTCATGGCGTATCTCTGTCTCCTTTGAAAGCGTATCGCTCTCATAAGCCGCACAACGCGGCGTCAGCCTTCGGAAATGCAAATTTTATTTATTATAGCACAGCAAAGCTATCTTTTCCAGTCTCTTCTGATAAATTGTGCCACGCTTTTCTCGTCAGGAAAGCTGCAGACAAAAAAGCCGACCGAGGTCTGCGTCATGCGGTCTGTCGGGCCGGCCGCTCGCCGGCGCGGCGTTGTTAGCATCCGCAGAGAAGGAAGAGTCATTCTTCCCGAAAAATGCAGCAGACACCGGAAAAAGCAATCCGGTGTCTGTTCCTGCGTACGTTTTTCTTTGAATGCCGATTCGATAAAATCCGGCTTACGATCGGAGTATTATACGTCTTTAAGCGAGATTCACGATATATTATTCCGGTTACTTCATTGATTATTCCGCGTCTTCCCAGTTGTGCCAGACATTCTGGACGTCGTCGAAGTCCTCGAACATATCCAGCATCTTCTGCATGTTCTTGATATCGTCCTCGTTCGTGAGCTTGATATAGCCGTTCTGCGGGAGCATCTCGACCTGAGCCTCGACGAGCTTGTAGCCCTTCGCGGTCAGCGCCTCGGCCACGGCGGCGACGTCGTCCTCGGCGGTGTAGACGGTCATGACCTCGCCCTCGGCCTCAAAGTCGTCGGCCCCGGCGTCGAGCGCGTCCATCATCACAATGTCCTCGTCCAGCTCCTCGTCCTCGTTGTCGATGACGATGACGCCCTTCCGGTCGAAAGACCAGCTCACGCAGTTGGCGGCGCCCATGTTGCCGCCGTACTTGTCGAAGAAGTGGCGGATCTCGCCGGCGGTACGGTTGCGGTTGTCGGTCATGGTCTCGACGATAACGGCAACGCCCTGCGGCCCGTAGCCTTCGTAGGTGATCTTTTCGTAGTTCTCGGTATTGCCGGCGCCCAGCGCCTTGTCGATCGTGCGCTTGATGTTGTCGTTGGGCATGTTGGCCGCTTTGGCCTTCGCGATCACGGCCGCGAGCTTGGAATTGCTGCGCGGATCACCGCCGCCGCCCTCCTTGACAGCCACGATCATTTCACGGGCGATCTTGGTGAACACGGAGGCGCGCTTGGCGTCGGCCGCGCCCTTCGTTTTCTGTATATTGTGCCATTTGGAATGTCCGGACATAATAACAACTCCCTGTCTTCGAAGTGGTTGGTTTTACAACGTTTGCTATTTTACCACAAGCGAAAAGCCGTGACAAGAGGGAGTTCGGCGATGCTTGCAAAAATCTGTGCGAGGTGCTATGATACAGGCACAGATAAGGAGGGATTCCAATGATTCTCAACGAAAACACCAAGCTCACCGATCTTTTAAAGGAATATCCGAAGCTGCCCGCCAAGCTCAAGGAGCTCGATCCGCGCGCCTCCATGATCGACAGCGCCGTCGGCCGCATGATGATCAAAAACAAGACCGTGAAGGACGCCGCCGGCATGCTCGGCATGACGCCCGAACAGGCTGTCAAGGAGCTGGAAGGCCTGATCAAGACGCTCTAAGCCGCAGGGCGCTGCCGGAGGGCTATAGTTTCGTGGAGCTGGACCCGGCGCAGCAGCCGGAGGATTTTCAATGGCTCCTGTGGCAGGGCTTCGACCACGGCTCCGATCGTTCGGAATTCCTGCGCAGCGATCCCATTATCCCGCAACGCCGGCCGCATCTGAACAGGCGCCTGAGCCTTGCCGCCGCTGCGCCGGACGGGACTTTAGCCGCCTACTGCTGCGTATGGGCCCATCCGGACACGGATTACGCCTATGTGGAGCCGGTCTGCACGGCCCCCGCTCATCGCGGGAAAGGGCTCGCCGCCGCGCTTTTATCGGAAGCTCTGACGCGCTCGAAGGCTCTCGGCGCCAGGGAGGCCTTCGTTATTTCCGACCTGCCCTTCTACGAGAAGCTCGGTTTTGAAAAGACGCATCATTACATCTTTTATCGGAAGGAGAACGAAATGAACAGCTGCTGCATGATTCGTCCGGAAAGGCCCGAAGAACACAGGGAAGTCGAAAACCTCGTCCGGGAAGCGTTCTGGAACGTCTACCGCCCCGGCTGCAGCGAGCACTACGTGCTGCACGTGCTGCGGAACGATCCGGCCTTCGTGAAGGAGCTGGATTTCGTCATGGAGCGGGACGGGCGGCTGATCGGACAGAACATGTTTATGAAAACGCACATCGAAGCGGACGACGGCAGGCTCATCCCGGTGCTGACCATGGGGCCGATCGGGATCACGCCGGAGCTGAAGCGGCAGGGCTACGGCAAAAAGCTGCTGGATTACTCGCTGGAGAAGGCCGCAGAGCTGGGCTTCGGCGCAGTGCTCTTTGAGGGGAATATCGGCTTTTACGGCAAAAGCGGCTTTACCTATGCCCGGAATTTCGGCATCCGCTATCACGATCTGCCGGAGGGGGCGGACGACTCTTTCTTCCTCTGCAAGGAGCTGATCCCCGGCTATCTGGATGCTGTCACGGGCGTCTATCAGACGCCGCAGGGCTACTATGTGGACGACGCCGACGTGGAAGCCTTCGACCGGGACTTCCCGTCGAAGGAAAAGCTGAAGCTGCCCGGTCAGCTTTTCGGATAAAGGCAGAGCAAACCAGAAAAAGGAAGATGGTCTGCGCGAAAGCGCAGCTCATCTTCCTTTTCTTTTTGAGCGCCCGGAGGCTGCTTTATTCCATTTTCGGGATCAGCAGCGGCGCTTCGGCCACTGGCTCGGGATTGAGCGCGGCGATCGCCTCGGGGCTGGAATGATAGAGCTTTGCCAGCTCCCAGATCGACTCCGTCTCGGCCCAGACCGCCGTCAGCGCGGGATAGCTCGCCGGATCGAAGGCCCGCTCCTCGTCGAGCGTCAGACACTTTACCGTCCGGTACTCGCCGGTCCGACAGACGCGGCCGCAGGCTTTTATTTCCAATCTGACGGCGAGTTTTTCGCCTTCCCGCTTCAGATCAGCCGCAGTCAGCGCCGCGGAATCGAGCTCGCAGTCCTTCAGCTCCGGCGCGCCGCTCAGCGTCAGTGTTCGCCGCAGCACGCCCAGACGCCCTTCGCGGCCGCGAATCAGCAGATCCAGCGTTGCGACGGCCCGCTCCGGCCCTACGGATTCGATCGAGGGGAAGCAGGCAAGCAGCGACTCCCAGCCCTCCGGCATATCAAAGCTCTCCTCCGTGCGCAGGAAGGCGCTGCGTTCTTCGCTCCCCTCTCTCAGCTGCAGCGTCTCAAAACAGGGCTCGCAGGGCATGGCGTTGGAATACGCGTCTGCGACCGTGCGGACGCATTCTTTCCGATAGCTCCGGATCTGCGCGAGCGCGTGCAGCTCAAAGTCGACGATCTTTTCCCCTTCTATCGAATCGGAAAGCTCCAGATAGAGAGAATTCGGCTCGATCTGCACTTCCGCCGCGCAGGCTTCTGCCTCGCTCAGCTCGATCAACTGAGAAAACGGCAGCGCAAACGGGATCGTAAGGGGCTCCGCGCAGTCCTCGGAAAGCCAGGCGAGCGTCAGCTGCGCGTTCCCCTTCAGCAGCAGTCTTTCGCCGAGCACTTCCTTCTGCTCAGCGCTCAGCTCGAGCCTGTGCGTCAGCAGCTCCGCCGGCCGTCCCTTATCGGACGGAAGCCTCAGCTGTTCGTGTACGGCGAAGCTCTTTTCCGCGACGGTGGACAGCAGCAGCGCGTCCCGCTCCTCCGTCAGCGCGTGCAGCGAGGCCCCCGGCAGCTCCGGCAGCTCATATTCGACGACCGTATCGACCGGGCGGAAAACGCGCAGCTCGCCGCTGACGACCAGCTCGGCCGAGATCTTGCGGGAATTGATCAGACGGGCCTGAGAGCTTGTCATCGTCAAACGGATCTGCAGCTCTTCGTCGCCTTTTATTTCGGACAGCTCATAGTCCAGTGAAAACGGCTGGCGGAATTTCAGCGTCGAGAGCGCGGTCTCGTTCTCGTTGACGGTAATCAGCGTAAGCTCGGCTTCGCCGCCGACCGTCGCTCCGCGGGCGACGAGATCCTTGCTCTTCAGCAGAAGCTGCGTCTGAAGAGTGAGGATGCGGCCGACGTCCTCTTTGCTGTCCGGAACCACGCTCTCCACGCTGATCGTCGCTCGCTGCGTCATATGCGCCGTCTCCTGAAAAGACGGCGCGGTTTTGGATTTCAGTTGAAGTTCCATAGATCACGCTCCTTGCTTTCACCTTATGTCCGGCCGCTTGCGATTATTCGTTTTCCGTGCGCCCGAACAGCCATCTGACCAGGAAACGCGGCAGACGAAACAGATAGACTTTCATAGACCCTCCCATCAATCAGCAGCAGCGAAGCAGCCAGACGCCAAAGGCGATCAGTCCCCCGGCCAGCAGCAGCCACCAGAATTGTCCCGGAAGCAGGATCCCCAACAGGATCAGCGTTCCCAGGCAGATAGCCGTTGCCGCCCATCTGCAGCGCCTCCCCTTGAACATAAAAAGACCGCCTCCCGCATGGATGATGCTTCATCGTATGCGAAAGGCGGTCTTTGTATGCTGCTTTATTCGTTTTTGAGCTCCCAGAATTTCTTCTGGGCGCATAGCTCGTACAGCCGCTGATAGGAACGGTATCGTCCCGGATGGATCTGCCCGCGCTCCACGGCGGCGCGGACGGCGCAGCCCGGCTCCTTCAGATGCGCGCAGTCCGGAAACCGGCAGTCTCCGAGGAAGGGACGAAAATCGGCAAAGTCGCCGGCGAGGTCTTCCTTTGCGATATTTTTCATCATCTGCAGGTCAAACGACGCAAAGCCAGGCGTATCGGCGATCAGGCTCTCGCCGTCCAGCGGGAAAAGCTCCACGTGACGTGTGGTATGTTTGCCGCGGCCGAGCTTTTCGCTCACCTCGGCCGTCTGCACGTTCAGCCCGGGGAGAAGGCGGTTCAGAAGACTGGATTTGCCGACGCCGGAATTGCCCGTAAAGGCGCTGATCTTTCCGTGCAGGCGCTCTCGCAGCGCTTCGAGTCCCTCTCCCGTCTCGGCGCTGGTGCAGATCAGCGAAAGCCCCGAACGGCGAACAGTCTCGACCAGCTCCGCGGCTGGCTCGAGATCCATCTTGTTGACGCAGACGGTCAGCGCGCAGTCGGATTCCGCGGCGATGACGCTGACGCGGTCGATCAGATACGGGTCGGTGACGGGATTGACGCCGGAGGCGACGAACACCAGCTCGTCGATATTCGCCACGGCGGGACGTATAAACCAGTTGCGCCGCGGCTCGAC
Source organism: Oscillospiraceae bacterium (assembly GCA_024690695.1). The sequence continues at coordinate 58,783 of JAILOS010000076.1, read as the reverse complement.
GCTGTCGATCCTCCCTCTCCCGGAGGCGTCTACGCTGCAGCGCACCCAGTCTCCGACGAGCGGAGAGGTGCCGTCGAGCCGGAAGCGTCCGCGCGCTTTGCACTCAAGAAGGCCCTCCGCCGTCCGAACGGTGTAAAAGCCGCTGAGCGCCTTTGTGATCCTGCCCTCGATCATGGTTCAGCCCTGCTGACCGAGCGAGATTTGGAGCGTGACGCGGGAATGCTCCTCGCACTGGGTAAAGGCGGCCGGATTCTGCCCGACGACCGTGCCGGAATCCTGATTGCTGGCGACGTACTCGGTGGAGGTCTCGTCGAGAAACAGCTTGGCACTTTCCAGCTTTTCCTGCGCCGCGCTCAGGCTGAGGCCGATGAGATTCGGCATCTCCACGTAACGGATCTCCGGCCCGATGCTGACCTGCACGTAGACAACGGAGCCGGGGCTGAGCTTTTCGCCGGCAGCCGGACTGGTGGCGATCACATAATCGTTCATCACGCTGGACGACTGCACGTTTTCCACCTCGCCGCGCAGCCCCAGACGTTCCAGCTCGTGCAGCGCGTCGATATAATTCCGGTTGCTGAGGTCCGGTACGCGGACGAGCTCGTCGCTCACGCGCGCTTTCAGGCGGACGACGATGCCCGATGGCACGACCATCACGCTGCGTCCGGGCTCCGGATCCTGCTCGACGACGATGCGTTTTCCGGAATCGGGATCGTAATCGCATTCAACGATAAAGTTGAACCGGCTGGTCAGATCCGGGTCGTTTTCCAGTACGTCTGCGTCCATATCGATAAAGCTCGGCATAACGATCCGCTCGACGGGCGCGAAAATATCCTCGATCCAGTATTTCCAGAGGAAGGAAAAGATCCAGATCGCGAGAAGGATCAGCAAAAACGCGCCGGACAGAAAGCTCACCCGGCTCGCGCGGCGGCGGCGTCTGGCGTATTTCTCCTTCGGCAGCTCGCTGACCGAGCGCACCGGCGTCACGTCGGGAACGGAGACCTCCGCGGTCTCCTCGTTTTCCTCCTTCGGCTCGGCGCCCGCTTTCGAAAGCGCCTCCAGATCCTCGGCAAGCTCCGTCGCGCTCTGATAACGCACGTCGAGCTTCGGGCTCATGGCTTTTCCGATGATCCTCTCCAGCTCCTCCGGCAGCTCCGGATTGATCTCGCGGATCGGCGTCGGAACGGCGTTCATCTGCTTGACCGCGATCTCTCCGAGCGTATCGCCGGTATAGGGGATCCGGCCCGTCATCATCTCGTACATCACAACGCCGAGCGAATAGATGTCGCTTCTCGCATCCGGCAGCTCGCCGCGGGCCTGCTCCGGCGCGATATAATGGATCGAGCCCACGGTCTGCCCGTCGTTTTCCTGCAGCTCGTTTTCCAGCGCGGCGATGCCGAAATCGGCCACCTTGATCGTCCCGTCCCGCAGAAGCATGATATTCTGCGGCTTGATGTCGCGGTGGATGATGCCGCGCTCGTGAGCGTGCGCGAGCGCCCGCGCGATCTGAGCGGAAAAATGAGCCGTTTCCTTCCAGCCGAGCAGTCCGCGGCGATCCATATACTGCTTGAGCGTGATGCCGTTGATCAGCTCCATCACGATGTATTCCAGCTCGTCGCTGTGGCTGACGTCGTAAACGGCGACGATATTGGGATGCGACAGCATGGCGACGGCCTGCGACTCCGCACAGAAGCGGCGGCGGAAATCCTCGTCGGCGGCCATCTCGTCGCGCATGATCTTGACGGCGATATAACGGTTGAGCCGGTGGTCCAGCGCCTTGTAAACGAGCGCCATCCCGCCCTCGCCGATCACGTCGAGGATCTCATAGCGGTTATCGAGCATCCGGCCGATATACTTGTCGTTTTCGTTCATGTTGACTCCTCACTTGGACACGACGACTACCGTCACGTTATCCCGGGCGCCGCGCTCCAGCGCGCAGTCCATCAGGCTGTGGCAGAGCCCTTCGGGATCGGAACAGGCGGCGGCATATTCAAGCAGCTCCTTGTCCCCGACGGTGTTGGAAAGCCCGTCGGAACACAGCAGCAGCAGATCGCCGCTTTTCATGCGGAAGCGGAAAAAGTCCGCCTGGACGTCGGCCTCGGACCCGAGCGCGCGGGTGATCACGTTTTTCTGCGGGTGACAGCGCGCCTCCTCCTTCGTCAGAAGGCCCGATTCCACCATCTCCTCGACGAGGGAATGGTCCCGCGTGATCTGCTCGATCACGCGCCGTCGCGGCGAGATCAGATAGGCGCGGCTGTCGCCGACGTTGATCAGATAGGCGCTTCCGTCCGCTTTTACAACGCCGCCGACGAGCGTCGTTCCCATTCCGGAATATGCCTCGTCAAAACGCGAATATTCAAAGGCGACGCCGTTGGCCTCGCTGCAGGCCTGCAGCAGCAGGCGCTGATAGTCCGTGCGGCGCTGTACGCGCGCGTTCAGCTTTCCGTACACGTAGGACACGAATGCCTTGTTGGAAAGGCTGCTGGCGATCTCGCCGGCGTTTTCTCCGCCCATCCCGTCGCACAGAGCGAGCACCAGACTCTTGTCCGGTTCGCACTGTTCGATGATGAAGCAGTCCTGATTGTCCTTGCGGATTTTTCCCTTGTCAGTCAGACCGAAGCTCTTCACGTTTTCACTTCCTCTTTTTCCGCGCTTTCCCGTCCGCGCTCCATCCGGCGCCGAAGCTGGCCGCAGGAGGCGTCGACGTCGCTGCCGAGGCGTCGGCGTACCGTTACGTTCACGCCGCGCTCCTCCAGCAGCTTAATAAAGGCTTTCATGTGACCGGAGGTGGACGGGCGGAAGGCGCGCTCCTCCACGCGGTTGAGCGGGATCAGATTGACGTGCGCGCCGACCTCTCTCGCGCGCTGTGCCAGCAGATCCGCGTGCCGCTGCGTATCGTTCACGCCGTCGATCATCGCATATTCAAAGGAGATGCGGCGTCCCGTTTTCTGAAAATACCGTCTGCAGGCGTCCATCAGCGCCTCGACGCCGCGGCCGCGGTTGGCCGGCATGAGCTTCGAGCGCGTCTCGTCGTCCGGCGCGTGCAGGGAGACCGACAGCGTGAGCTGCAGATCCCGCTCGGCCAGCTCGTCAAAGCGCTCGATCAGGCCGCAGGTCGACAGCGAGATATGCCGCATCCCGATGTTGAGCCCCTGCGGATGATTCACAAGCTGCAGGAAACGGAGCACGTTGTCAAAATTGTCCAGCGGTTCCCCGATGCCCATCAGAACGATGTTCGAGATCGTCTTTCCGGTTTCAAGCTGGGAAAACAGCACCTCGTCCAGGATCTCCGAGGGCTTGAGATTGCGCACGAGACCGCCGATCGTCGAAGCGCAGAAGGCGCAGCCCTGCCGGCAGCCGACCTGTGAGGAAACGCAGACGGTGTTGCCGTGCTTATAGCTCATGACGACCGTCTCGACCGCCTGCCCGTCGCAGAGCTCCCAGAGGAGCTTGACCGTGCCGTCGATCGCGGAGACCTGCTTTTTCAGCACCGTCGGACGGTGCATTTCATATTCCGCGGCGAGCTTCTGACGGAGCGAGAGCGGCAGATCGCTCATCTCATCAAAGTCCCGAACCCCCCGATGGATCCAGCGAAAGACCTGCGCGGCGCGGTATTTCGGCTCGCCGAGCCGGCTGAAATCCTCTTCGAGCTCTTCGGGGAGCATGGAAACGACGTCTTTTTTCATGGTTCTTTCCTTCTGAGTCTGGCCGCGAAGAAGCCGTCTGTTCCGTCGATATGCGGCCAGAAGGTGTAACAGCCGTTTTCGCTTTGCATGCCGCCCAGCGAAAAATCCTCCGGGTCAAACTCCGGATGCCGGCGCAGGAACGCGGCGATCTGATCCTCGTTTTCTTCGCGCAGGACCGTGCAGGTGGCATACAGAAGCGTTCCGCCCGGCCTGACGCAGCCGCTAAGGCTGTCAAGGATTTCCGCCTGCAGCGCGGGCAGCGCGGCGGCGTCTTTCTCGCTGCGGCGGCGTATTTCCGGCTTCTTGCGGATCACGCCGAAGCCAGAGCAGGGCACGTCCGCGATCACGAGGTCGAATTCCCCGGGATGCTCCCGCCCGGCGGCGCGGGCGTCGCCGGCTTCCGTTTCGATCCCGGCGAGGCCGAGACGTTCGGCCCCCGCGCGGACCAGCCGGAGCTTTTTTTCGTGGATATCCCGCGCGAGCACGCTTCCCTCTCCCCGCATGCGGATCGCCGCGGCGAAGGTCTTTCCGCCGGGTGCGGCGCAGGCGTCAAGCACGCGCATGCCGCTTTTCGGCTCCGCGATCTCCGCCGCGGCCGCGGCGGCCCGGTCCTGCACGTAGAAAAAGCCCTCTTCGTAACCGGGAAGCTGTGATACGGAGCCGCCCGGAAGCTCGACGCAGCCGCTCGGAAAGGCGGGCAGACGATATGCGAGCTTCTTTTCCTCCAGCAGCGCCGTATAGTTCTCAACGGAAATTTTCAGCGTGTTGATCTGCAGGTCGATCGGCGCGCTCTCGTTGTTCGCGGCGAGAAAAGCTTCGGTAAAGGCCTCGCCTCGCTGCTCGCAGAGACGGCGCACGAGCCAGGTCGGATGACTGTATCGGATCGCCAGGCGCTCGCACTCGTCCGCCGCCCGGACGGCCGGCAGACTCTCCCGGTTCTCCGCGACGCGGCGCAGTACGGCGTTTACCAGCCCGGCGGCACGTTCGAGACGCATCTCTCTGCACAGCCTCACGCTCTCGTCCACGGCCGCACGGTCGGGGATCTTGTCGAAAAACAGGATCTGCACCGTACCGAGCCGCAGCAGATCGAGAAGCCTTGACTCGAGCTTCTCCGGCTTCGTCGAGCAGAAGCAGCCGATTATATAGTCGCAGAACCGGTCGTTCTGCAGGACGCTGAGGGCCAGTCTCTCGGCCAGCGCGGCCTCGCGCCGGTCCAGCTTTTCCGTTTCGCGCAGTCTGTCGAGCACCGCGGAGGACCAGGCTCCGTCCCGGCGGCAGCGTTCCAGCGCGGCCAGCGCGGCTTCCCGGCCGGTCATTCGCAGCGTTCCCCTTCGCGGATCGCATGGCCTCGCAGATAATCGGCGGCCCTCATCCGTTTTTTGCCCGGAGCCTGCAGCTCGGTGAGAAAAACCGTGCCGCCTGAGCAGGAGACCTCGACGCCGCGCTCGCCCGTGCTGACGACGGTGCCGGGCTCCGCGCCGCAGGCGCTCCTTCCGGGATCCGCGTCAAAGACCCGCAAGGTCTTCCCCTGCAGCACAGTCGTGGCGACCGGCCAGGGCTGAAGCCCGAAGATCTGCTTCATGACCAGCCGCGGCGGGCGGTTCCAGTCGATCGGCGACAGAGACTTGTCCAGCATGGAGACATAGCTGGCCTCGGCGTGATTCTGCGGCGTGCGGGGCGCCGTTCCGGCCTCGATATCCCGCAGCGTGCGGACCAGCAGCGAAGCGCCCAGCTCCTTGAGCCGGCCGAAAAGCTCGCCGGCGGTCTCCTTCTCTCCGATCGGAGTCTCGCAGGAATAGATCAGGTCGCCGCTGTCCATCTCGTGGGCCAGATACATCGTCGTGACCCCGGTTTTTTCATCTCCGTTCAGCACCGCCCACTGGATCGGCGCGGCGCCCCGGTATTTCGGCAGGAGCGAGCCGTGGACGTTGACGGCCCCGAAGGGCGCGGCGGCAAGGATCTCGTCCGGCAGGATCCTTCCGTAGGCTACGACGACGAGAATATCGGGGCGCAGCTCGCGGATCTGCGCAAGAGCCGTTCCGTCGCGCAGCTTCTCCGGCTGGAAGACCGGCAGGCCCGCCTTCAGAGCGAGCTCCTTGACCGGGGAGAAGGCGAGCTCCATTCCGCGTCCGCGCGGCTTGTCCGGCTGCGTAAAGACGCCGACGACCTCAAAACGCTCTTCGATCAGTTTTCGCAGGGACGCCTCGGCAAAATCGGGCGTTCCCATAAAGACGATGCGCATGTCGAACCTCTGTTATCTTGTCTCCAGCTTCTGGAGCTCTTCTTCCGTGAGCATCCGCTCACAGTGCGACGTAAAGATCACGCCGTCGAGATGATCGAGCTCGTGGCAGAAGCAGCGCGCGGTAAGCCCCGTCCCTTCGACCTCGAACCACTCGCCGAAGCGGTCCTGTGCGCGGACGCGCACGTTCATCGGGCGTTTGACCAGGCCGTACTCGCCCGGTACGCTCAGGCAGCCCTCAGCTCCCTCCTGCTCGCCGGAGCTTTCGACGATGACGGGGTTGATGAGTTCGATAATATACTCATCCTCTCCCTCCGGCACGTTGGTCTCCAGCACGAGCACGGCCCGGCGCAGCACGCCGACCTGCGGCGCGGCGAGACCGACGCCGTTGGCCTGCGCCAGCGTCTCGGCCATGTCGTCGAGAAGCTGATGAAGCCGCTCGTTGAAAGCCGTCACGGGACGGCATTTTTTATAGAGAGCGGGTTCTTCCTTCGTCAAAATATTCCTCAGAGCCATCTTTATCTCCGTTCCGCCGCATAAGCGGCTCCTGTTCTCAGTCCTGCGGATCGTTGTCCGCAAAAATCGACACGCCCTTGAAGCGCTTGTCGCGGCTGCAGCTCATCACGATTTCCGCAACCGTCCGCCGCGCTTCGCCGTCGACCCGTGCGGAGAGGTAAACGCGGTAGCGAAAACGGTTGTTCACGCGGACGACCGGCAGCGGGACCGGGCCGAGCACCCGCGTCTCCGGTTTTTGCGCGCAGGCGTTTTGCAGCCAGTCCGCGATATAGCGCACCGTGCGCTGCACCTGCTCCTCGTTCTCGCCGCTGGCCGTGACGGCCAGAAGATCCTGCACGGGCGGCGCCTTCTGAAGTCTTCGCAGCTGGATCTCGGCCTGATAAAAAGCCTCGTAATCCTGCTCGGCGGCCAGTCTGATCGTCTGGTTTTCCGGCGTAAAGGTCTGGATCACGGCGCGGCCGGGCTTTTCGCCGCGTCCGCTGCGGCCGACCACCTGGGTGATCAGCGAGAAGGTACGCTCGCCGGCCCGGTAGCTGCCGGCATAGAGGCTCTGATCGGCGGACAGAACGCCGACCAGCGTGACGTTTTCAAAATTCAGCCCCTTCGTCACCATCTGCGTGCCGACCATGATCGGGATCTTCTCCTCACGAAAACGATCGAAAAGCGGCTCGTGCGAGCCGACCGGCGCGACGGAATCCGTGTCCATGCGGAGGATCTCCGTGCCGGGAAACAGCTCCTGAAGCTGCTCCACGACGAACTGCGTCCCGCTGCCGAGATAGCGCAGCTCGCCGCCGCAGTCCGGGCAGACGGAATCCACCCGCCGGGAATAGCCGCAGTAATGGCAGATCAGCCGCCGGTTGCTGCTGTGGTAGGTCAGCGAAACGCTGCAGCGAGGACAGCGGTAGGTATAGCCGCAGCTTCCGCAGCTGATAAGCTTGTGCGCGCCGCGTCGGTTGATGAACAGAATGCTCTGCTCGCCGCGGGACAGGTTCTCCTCGAGCTCGCTGCGAAGAACGGAGCTGATATCGCCGGTGACGCCGCGCCGAAGCTCGCGCTTCATGTCGACGATCTTCACCTCCGGCAGCGCCATGCGGTTATAGCGCTCCGGGAGCGTGAAAAAGCGGTAGCGCCCGGTTTCCGCGTAATAGCGGCTGGACACGTCCGGCGTGGCCGAGCCCATCAGCAGCAGGCAGCCCGCGCGGGCGCAGAGATATTTTGCCACGTCCCGCGCGTGATATCGGGGCGTGTTTTCCGATTTATAGGTTTCTTCCTGTTCCTCGTCAATGATAACGAGGCCGAGGTCGCGCACCGGCGCGAAAACGGCGCTGCGCGTGCCGATGACGAGATGCGCCTTTCCGCTGCGGATCCGCTTCCACTCGTCGTAGCGCTCTCCGACCGAGAGACTGGAGTGCAGCACGGCGACCTCGTCCCCGAAATACGAAGAAAAGGTCTGCAGCATCTGCGGCGTCAGCGCGATCTCCGGTACCAGCAGGATTGCCGAGCGGCCCTCCTCGAGCCGACGGCGGATCAGATGCACGTACACACTGGTTTTTCCGCTGCCGGTGACGCCGAAGAGCAAAGCGGCCGCCGGGCCGTCCTGCCCGGAAAGAGCGTCCAGCCCCTCGAAAACGCGCATCTGCGCCTCGTTGAGCGTCGGGAACGGACGTCTTTCCGTTTCACTGATCTCCGGGCGGCGAAAAACCTCCCTCTCAAAGCGTTCCACGAGCTCCTGCTTTTCCAGCGCCTTGACGGAAGCGGCCGTCGCGCCGGTATGCACCAGAACGTCGTGCTGCGCGAGCGCCTCGAAGCTGCACAGCAGCTGCAGGATCTCCGCCTGTCTCGGCGAGCGTCGCTGTCTGCGCGCAGCGGCCTCCGACGCCTCCTCCGTGCCGACGGCAAGGCGGAGCATCGTGACTTTTTTGTCCTTGACCCGGCGTTCTCCCCGGTCGTTGAACCAGACGCCGGCAGGCAGAATGGCCTTTACGGCGTCGTAGACCGTGCAGAAGAAGCGATCCCGCATGAACAGCGCCAGCCTGATCTGCTCCTCCGTAAGGATCGGCTCGTCGTCGAGCAGCCGCTGTACCGCCTTGAGCTTCTCATAGCCGCTTGAATCGGCCAGGGAGAGGATGATCCCCTCGCACAGGCGGTTGCCCGCCGAAAAGGGTACCAAGACTCTGACCCCGGGGAGCGCGCCCTTGAGCAGCTCCTCGGGGACGAGATAATCGTACGGCTTGTCGATCCAGTATGTAGCGGCGGAAACCGCTATTTTTGCAATTTTCGTCGGCACGGTCAAAGCGCGCGGGCGCTCAGCGAAGCGTGAGCTTGCCGGTATAGACTTCGTCGATCGCGGTGGAGACGGGTTTGCGCTCCAGCGGGATCTGCTTTTCTTCCGCTTCCATCGAAAGATCGCGGGCGCGGCGCGCAACGAGGTTCACAAGCTGATAGCGGCTGCCGATCTTGCTGACAAGATCCGCCATGGGGGGATAAAGCATCATAACGGGTTTCTCCATTCCGCCGCATTCGCGGCCAGTATTTTTATTCTTTGCCGCCGGCCGGCGCAAGATACGCCGCGCGGTCTTTGTATCGGCAATGCTCGGCCGTGATGATCGCGGTAAATTCCTCCGCGGCGCGGTCGGCGTTGTCGTTGATGATGATATAGTCGTAAAAAACCGCCTCCGCGTATTCCTGACGCGCGCGGATCAGCCTCGCCTCGATGGCTCGGGCCGTGTCGGTCCCGCGGCCCTTCAGGCGGCGCTCCAGCTCCTCCAGAGAAGGCGGAATGATAAAGATTTTCACCGCTTCCGGCATCTTTTCCGCCACCTGGCGCGCGCCCTGCACCTCGATGTCGAGCAGCACGTTCATCCCGGATTCGAGCTTGTCCTCGACGAATTTTCTCGGCGTTCCGTAAGAGTTGGCGACGTAGGTCGCATGCTCCAGCAGCTCGCCGTTGTCGATCATCTCCTGAAACCGCTCGAGATCGACGAAGAAATATTCTCTCCCGTCCACCTCGCCGGGGCGCGGTTTGCGCGTGGTGACGGAGGTGGAAAAGCAGAGGTCTTCCCTGCCCTCCATGGCCTTGAAAACCACGGTGCTCTTTCCGGCGCCCGAGGGCCCCGAGATCACGATCAGCTTTCCTCTTTCACTCATGCTCGTTTTCTCCTTCCTCTGCTTTATCTGCAAAACGCTGCGACAGCTGCTCGGGCGTCAGCGCAGACAGGATCCCGTGTCCGCTGTCCATGACGAGCACGGAACGGGTGCTGCGGCCGAACGAAGCGTCGATCAGAAGCCCCTTCTCGCGCAGATCCTGGATCATGCGCTTGACCGGCGCGGATTCCGGACTGACGATGGATACGGTGCGCTCGGCGGCGATCAGATTGCCGAAGCCGATGTTGATGAGTTTCATGGCGCCCTCACTCGATATTCTGGATCTGCTCGCGGATCTTTTCGATCTCGGATTTGAGATCGACGACGACGTTGGCCAGCTCGGAATTCTGACATTTGGAGCCGATCGTGTTCGCCTCGCGGTTGAACTCCTGTACCAGGAAATCGATCTTTCTCCCGATCGGCGACGCGCCCTCGACCATGCTCTTGAGCTGAGCCATATGGCTGCGAAGCCTTACGGTCTCCTCGTCGACGGCGGTGCGGTCGGCAAAGATCGCCGCTTCGGCCAGAATACGCGATTCCTCGATCCCGGCGCCGCCGAGGACCTCGTTCATCCGCTGTTCAAGACGGCGGCGGTATTCCTCGACGGTTTTCGGCGATCCCGTTTCCACGGCGGCGACCAGCCGGTCGATCGTTTCGAGCTTCGACAGAACGTCGTCGCGCAGCTTTTCGCCCTCGCGCAGGCGCATTGCGTCGAAATCCCGCAGCGCTCTCTCCGCGATCTCGGAAAGGCCCGCTGCGATCGCCTCGGCGTCGAGTTCCTTTTTTTCTACCGTCAGCACGTCGGGAAAGCGGCTGAGCGCCGCCGTGCCGAGGTCGTTCGGAAGACTGTATTCCTCCGCGATATGCCGCAGCGCCTCCACGTAGGCGCGAAGCAGCGGTTCGTTGACCTTGACGGTCATGTCTCCGGCGGCGGAGGAATCGACGGTCACGAACACGTCGACCTTTCCGCGGCTGATATGTTTTTGCACGAGCGCCTTGACCGAGTCCTCCGCGAACAGAAAGCTGCGCGGAAGACGAACGGAGCAATCGAGAAAGCGATTGTTGACGCTCTTGAGCTCTATGCTGATCTCCAGGCCTTCGACCGTGCCTTTGGCGCTGCCGTAGCCCGTCATGCTTTTTATCATGGCTGCCTCCCTGTCACAGAAATGCGACGATCTCGAAGGTGATGGCGTTTTCCGCTTTTTTGCGGCGCTGGCTCAGCACGAGAACGACGGCGCCGATCAGCAGGAAAACGAAGCTGAACACGATCCGCAGGTTCTCCGACAGGCCGAGGACAACGGCGAGAGCGTAGCCGAAGAGGAAAAACAGCAGCGGCATCACGTAGACCAGCATCGCCGCGCCGAATACTTTGGAGCTCTCGCTGCGGATCAGCACCTTCTGTCCGGGCTTTGCCTCGATGCGGTTGAGCGCCGGCGTTTTCAGCTCGTTTTCGAACACACAGCTCTCGCAGCTGCCGCAGTTGCCGCCGCAGGCGGTGGTCCTTTTGACGGCGACCTCGGCCATTCCTTCGGGCAAAAGCCTGGTGACAACGGCCTCCTGCGTCATGGCGTTTCCTCCGTCTCTGCCTTCTGGACCGTGATCGTCACGCTCGGAACGTCAAGGATGGCGTCCACGTTCAGGAAGCCGTCGACGACGATCTTCGGCGTAAGCGTGGTGGAATACGTATAGTCCGTGAGGTCTACGTCGGCATGGATATTCTCCGCGCGAATCTCGCTCATCACGCTGCTCGGCCCGCGCAGCGTCACCGTGATGAAGGCCGTTTCCGCTTTGGCCTCGTAGCCTTCCGGCACGTGCAGGCAGCGGATGTTCTGGACGACGAATTCCTTCACCTCCACGTCGCGGATCTCGACCGTAATGGTCGCCTCGCTGACGCCGCTGAGATTCTCCAGCTCGTTGTCAAAGCGGATCGGGATATTGGTGCGCTTATCGGTAAACTTGAAATCAGTGAAGTCGATCGTGTCGATGACGATCTTGTTCAGGTTGTCCAGCAGCGCGGAATCGCCCGCGAGCAGGATGGAAGCCGGCTCGATCGTGATGATCGTGTTTTCCTCGGTGGCGCCGGCTCCGTAGATCCTGTTGACGTCGAGCGGGATCTCCTTGACGCGCATGATCGGCAGCGTCGCGCGAACCACGTCTGTCGAGAAGGTAAGCCCCTTCGTCGAGCACTCGTCGTTGTTCTTGTTGCGCAGGCTGAAGCCCGTATCCGCAGAATAGGTGGAATTGACCTCCTGCGAAGCGCCGAAGGTGAGCCAGGCGTATTCCACGTCCTTCAGATAGGCTTCCGGCCCGTAAACCGTGACCGTGGAGGGATCAAATTCCACCTGCTCGGACGTAAAGCCGACCGCAACCGTTCCCTCGAAGCTGCCGCGCACCGGCACAGTCTTCTGCGTCAGGCTGGAGATCATGAAGTTCACGGTCTCCGGCGTGCGGTTGGTCGTCGTAAGGGAGCTCGCATCCGTGCCGTCCGGGAAAAGCACCGTGTAGGTCTGCGAGGTATAGGCCGCCTGCGTCAGCTTGCTGACGTCCACCTGCGCGACGATCTGATCGGACGAGAGCGCGCTGACGACGCGCCGGGGGCCGACGACCTCGACCGTGATCGAGTTCGTATCAAGGTCCGTGACGACCATGTTGCGGGCGTTGCGCAGGATATCCTCGCCCACGAGCTCGACGCGAACGCCGGGAAAAGTCTTCTTGAATTCCACCGTGTCCTGCGACGCGAGATAAATCCAGACGATCAGCGACACGAGCAGAGAAAAGATGATCAGCACCAGCCTGCTGCTGATGATTCTATCAAACAGATTCGTTTTATTTTTCATGATTCTTCCCCGCAAACAGCTTCTTGAACCAGGCTGCGATTTGGATCTTTCGGTCGGCTTTGTCTTCCGGGATCAGCTCGCTGCGAAGGAGCTTGTCCAGCGTGGCGGCCGACAGGTGCCGCTTGAGCATGCCCTCGATCGCAACGGAGATCGCGCCCGTTTCTTCGGATACGATCACGACGACGGCGTCCGACTGCTCGCTCAGCCCGATCCCGGCGCGGTGACGCATGCCAAGATCCTTGCTGAGGTTGTTGCTCTTCGTCAGCGGCAGCACGCAGCCGGCGGCGGCGAGCTTTCCCTCCCGCAGGATCAGCGCGCCGTCGTGCAGCGGCGCTTTGTTGAAAAAGATGTTCTTGATCAGCTCCGCAGTCGCGTCGGCGTTGATGATGGTGCCGGTGCTCATAATGTCGTTGAGCTTCATCTTGCGCTCGAAGATGATCAGCGCGCCGGTCTTCGACGCGGCCATCTCGTCGCAGGCCAGCACCGTCTGCGCGATGGCCGTTTCCATCAGCGGGCCGGACGTTCCCTTGCCCGAGGAGAAGCTGCTGCCCATACGCTCGAACAGGCGGCGCAGCTCCGGCTGAAACAGGATGACCAGCGCGATCAGCCCGAGCTCAAAGGCGCGGCGCAGCAGCGAGCGCATCATGTTCAGCTTCAGGATCTCGGACAGAAGGAACATGAAAAGAAGCATGATCAGACCTTTTGCCAGGTTTTTGGAATTCGTCCTTCTGATCAGCGTAGCCGCCTTGTAGATCAGAAAGGCGACGACCAGAATGTCGATGACGTCTGTCAATTTGATGGTCGAAAGAATATTGAGCGACTGATTCAATACGGCTCTGATGGATTCCATCGGTCTTCTCCGTTCTGTATGATTCGGAAAAACACCTTCTGCGAGGCGAATTTCCGCAAAAGCATAATTATCTACAGTATCACTTTATTATAATGCATCCGCCATGAAAAGGCAAATAAAAATCGCTGAATTTCTCTTAAGAAATGCCGCGAATCACGTCGCAGGCCTTTTCGACCTCTTTCTCCCCGACAAAAGCAGAAAAACTCATGCGGAGCGTACCCGTCCGAAACGTCCCGGCGCTCTCGTGCGCCGCGGGCGCGCAGTGCAGACCGCTCCGCACGGCGATCTCCTCCTCATCCAGCAATCGGGCGGCGCTCTCGCAATCGGTATTCTCAAACAGCAGCGACAGGATGCCCGTCTGCTGCTCCTCGGCGCCTGCGAAAACCCGGACCCCTTTTGCGTCCGCCAGGCTTTCTCTCGCCAGACGCAGCAGGCTGCGCTCATGGCTCAGCAGCTTCTCCGTCGTTTTCTCCCGGACGAAGCGGAGCCCCGCGCACAGGCCGGCGGCGCCGGGCACGTTGCAGGTCCCGGCCTCCAGCCGCTCCGGGAGCTGCTGCGGCATAAAGGGGCTTGCGCTGTCTGCGCCGGAGCCGCCAAAGAGCAGCGGGCTTCCCTCCTGCGCACACAGCAGCAGCCCGGTCCCCTGCGGCCCGTAAAGCGCCTTGTGCCCCGGCATCGCGGCGAAGGCGGCTCCGAGCGCCGTGAAATCGAAATCCAGCACGCCCGCAGACTGCGAGGCGTCTATGATCAGCGGCACACCGCGGCTCCGGCAGAGCGCCGCGATCCGCTCGATCGGCAGAATAAAGCCGAAAACGTTGGAAACGTGCGTGCAGACGACGAGCTTTGCGCCTTCGATCTTCTTCTCAAAATCGCTGAAAACCGAATCCGCGTCGAAAAGCGTGCGCCCGGCGACGCAGACGTCGGCCCCCAGCGCGCGCAGCGGCCGCATCACGGCGTTATGCTCGAAGCCGGAGACCAGCACGCGCATGCCGGGACGCGCCAGACTGCGGATCGCGAGGTTCAGGCCGTGGGTGGCGCTTCCCGTCAGCACGACGCGCGAGGGATCGTCCATGTGAAAGAGCGCGGCGGCCTCCTCCCGGCAGTCGAGCACGAGATCGGCCGCGCGCATGGCCGTGCGGTAAGCGCCGCGGCCGGGGCTGGAAGCGGTCTGCATGGCACGCATGACCGCGTATGATACCGACGGAGGCTTGAGAAAGCTCGTGGCGGCATTGTCAAGATAGATCATCGGAAACCTCCCGCCAGCCCCGCTCCTCAAGGCGGTATATTTTCCCGTTCAGCATGGACGCCTCCCGCAGCATGCGGACCGCTTCCGCTCCGCTTCTGCGCAGGCTGACGGCGTAGCCGCAGCCGGCTCTCGTGAGCTCCGGCGGCGCCTTGATCACAGCGGCTACGATTCCTCTTCGTTCCAAAAGCCGCACACAGCGCTGCGCGTGCGTCAGCGTGCGGCAGGTAATGAGCAGCTTTTCCATCGTGCTCCAACGCTCCCCACAAAAAAATGAACGCCGCAGAGCATGGCTGCTCTGCGGCTGGATCCCAGCGCCTGATCGGCTTTGGCTCACGCCATTCTATGCCGGTACCGCGCTGCGGTGAACCGTTCATTTTTCGTTCAGCAGGACGACTGCGTGGGCCGCGATGCCGAGCCCCTCTCCGGTAAAGCCGAGCCCTTCCTCGGTCGTCGCCTTCACGCTCACGCGCTCCGTTCCGACCCCGAGCGCCTCGGCGATGCGGCGGCGCATCTGCGGAATGTGCGGCGCGAGCTTCGGCCGCTGCGCCAGCACGGTACAGTCTGCGTTTTCCAGGGCAAAGCCCTTCTCTCCGACGAGGCGGGCCACCTCCCTGAGCAATTCAAGGCTGTCGGCTCCCTCGTATCGCGCATCGGAATCCGGGAACAGCGCGCCGATGTCGCCGAGAGCGGCCGCGCCGAGCAGCGCGTCCATCAGCGCGTGCAGCAGCACGTCCGCGTCCGAATGGCCCAGAAGCCCCTTTTCAAAAGGGATCTCCACCCCGCCGAGGACAAGTCTGCGCCCCTCGACCAGCCGGTGCACGTCGTAGCCGTGACCGATCCTCATAGGGCCTCGCCCCGCTGCTTGAGGATCTCCGTTGCGAGGATCATATCGAGCGGCGTCGTGATCTTCAGATTCTGTTCGTCTCCGAGAACGGTCTTCACCTTGACGCCCATCATTTCGGCGGCCAGGCAGTCGTCCGTCAGCGTGAGCTCTTTTTCTACGGCCTTCGTCAGCGCGCCCTTGATCAGATCCGACTGGAACACCTGCGGCGTCTGGATGCGCACGGTGTGCTCGCGGTCCACGGTGCCGATGATGCGGCCTTCCTCGTCGACCGCTTTCAGCGTGTCGGTGCTGGCCAGCGCCGGCGCGGCCGCCATATGCTCCGAGGCGGCGGCGACGGTGCGCAGGATCAGATCCTCCGTCACAAGCGGGCGCGCGCCGTCGTGGATCGCGATCAGCTTCGCCGAAGCGTCCACCTCGGAGACGCCGGCCAGGGCGGACTCCGTGCGCGTCTTGCCGCCGGCGATCACGCGCGTGACCTTCTCGATGCCGAAGCGCTTGCAGAGCTCCGCGGTCTCTTCGAGCTTGTCCATGCGCGTAACGACGACGATCTCCGTCACCTCCGGGGACGCCTGAAAAACCTTCAGCGTCCGCGCGAGCACCGGAAGCTGTCCGAGCATCATCGTGAGCTTGTCGCTGCCCATGCGCTCGGACTGTCCGGCCGCCAGCACGACGGCGGAGCAGCGGGGCGGCGTGTCGTCCTTTTTCTTCTTACGGAACCAATCAAACAGTTTCACCGGCTGTTCCTCCCTCTGTTACTTGAGCTGGCGTTTGCGGGCAAAGTTCATCATGCCGTCCTGCATCTCGTCAAAGCGCTTGAGCAGCTTCCCGGCGCCGTAGGCCGCACAGGAGACCGGATCGTCCACAACGATCGTCCGGATGCCGGTGCTGCGTTCGATCAGGCGGTCGATGCCGTAAATCAGGCTGCCGCCGCCCGACATGACGATGCCGTTGGTGTCCAGATCGCCGACGAGCTGGGGCTGCGTGCGCTCGAGTACCGTGTGCACCGCCTCGAGGATCTGGTTCATCGGCTCTACGAAGGCCTCGATCAGCTCGGTCGAGGTGATCGTGACGGTTTTCGGCAGACCGTTGGTGAGGCTGCGGCCCTTGACCTCCTCCACGCCGACGTCGGGGCGCTGGATCACGCAGCCGATGCTGCGCTTTACCTCCTCGGCGGCGCCGAGGCCGATGAGCATATTGTGCTTGCGGCGCACGTAGCGGACGATGGCCTCGTCAAAGCTCGCGCCGGCGACCTTGATGGATTCGCATTCGACCACGCCGCCCGCCGAGATCACCGCGCATTCGGTGGTGCCGCCGCCGATGTCGATCACCATGTGCCCGTCCGGCTTGGCGATATCGACGCCGGCGCCCATCGCCGTCGCCACGGCGGTTTCGAGCAGATACACCTTGCGCGCGCCCGCTTCGATGGCGGCGTCGATCATCGCGCGCTCCTCCACGCCCGAAATGCTGCTGGGCACGCAGGCCAGCACGCAGGGCTTGAAGAAGCTGAACGACGTGATGCGCCCGATCAGATCGCGCAGCATCTGCGCGGTCATGTCGTAGTCGGAGATCACACCCGCGGCGACCGGATGCAGCGCCACGACGTTGGCCGGCGTGCGGCCGATCATCTTCTGCGCGTCCTGGCCGACCTTCAGGATCCGGCCGTTGAACTTATCCACGGCGACGACCGTGGGCTCGCGCAGAACGACGCCCTTCCCCTGCTCGAAAACGAGCGTGGAGGTCGTTCCCATATCGATGGCGATGTCTCTTTCAAATATATTCATGTGGCACCTCTGTCTTTATTTTTCGGTGATCCGTTTACGGTCTCTTTCTGGCGACGGCGGCGGCATAAACCGCGGCGGCGCCGGCGTTTTTCAGGGTCCTCGCGCACTCCGAAAGCGTGGAGCCGGTGGTGACGATATCGTCGATCAGCAGGATCGTTTTTCCCCTGACGGTCTCTTCGTCCGTGCAGCGATAAGCCCCGCGGATGTTCTCGCGCCGCTTTTCGGCCCCGCCGGTCAGAGACTGCGGTCTCGTATCCCGGACCTTGCGCAGCGTCCCGATGCAGGGGACGGACAGCCTTTCGGCGATCGCCCCGGCCAGCAGCCTCGCCTGATCGTAGCCGCGGGAGCGGAGCCTTCGGGCGCTCAGCGGCACCCAGCTTATATAATCGCAGGTCAAGCCGCATTCGTCAATACATTTTATCACAAAGTCGGCATAAATACCAGCGTAGCCCGTTCTCTGCGAAAATTTATAGCGGTGCAGCGACTGCCGCACGTCATTTTCATAATAGAGCGGGCTGACGCAGCGCTTGACAGACGGAAAGCTCTGTTCTCTCGCAGCCTCGTCGGTATAGGGCAATTCTCGGCGACACCGGGCGCATACCTTGTCGGCCGGATCGCGGAGCAGCCTGTGACAAAAAGCGCAGCGGCTCGGGTACAGAAGCTCCAGCAGCGCGTCGATCAGCTTCATTCCTCCACCCCGCACAGCCTGCGAAGCCGGACGCGCAGCGCCGAATAGCGCTTGGACTGCCGGAAGTTGTCGATCATCTGATAAGCGGTCCGGTCGTCGCCGACCATGATAAGCAGCTCTCTGGCGCGCGTGACGGCCGTATAGAGCACGTCGCGCGTCATCAGAAGCTGCGAACCCTCGGCCAGCACGAGAATGACCGCGCGGTATTCGCTGCCCTGAGCTTTATGGACCGTCATCGCCCAGGCGTGCTCCAGCTCGATCAGTGCGTCGAAGCCGTAGACGGCGAGCCTGCCCTCGAAATCCACGGTCAGCGTTTCACCGTCCAGGTCGATCTGCGTGATGCGCCCGACGTCGCCGTTGAACATGCCGGTGCCGGCGACAGCCCCGTCCGCGCTCTGCCAGAGGATGTCGTAGTCATTCTTGACCTGCATCACCCGGTCGCCCTCGCGAAAGACGACCTCGCCGAAGGCTTTCTCGCGCTTTTTCGGATCGGAGGGATTCAGCGTCTCCTGCAGCCGCCGGTTGAGGTTCGCCGTGCCGGTCTCGCCCTTGCGCGTCGGCGAAAGGACCTGAATCTCGTCGGGGCTGATCCCGAGCTTCGTCGGCAGGCGGACGGAGGCGAGCTCCACGACCGTGTCGACGGTATTGCCCGCCTGCAGCCTCCTGAGCCTGAAGAAGTCGCCCGCGTTCTCGGAAAAGTCGGGATGCTCGCCCCGGTTGATGCCGTGCGCGTTGCGCACGATGCGGCTGTCCTGCTTCTGGCGGAAAATATCCGTCAGGCGGACGAGCGGCGCCGTTTGGCTGCGGATGACAGCCGAGAAGACGTTGCCGGGTCCGACGGAGGGGAGCTGATCGGCGTCGCCCACCATCACAAGCCGCGCTCCGGCCGGCATCGCCTCCAGCAGCGCCGCCATCAGCACGATGTCGACCATGCTGCACTCGTCGAGGATCACCGCGTCGCATTCGAGCGGCTCGCGCGCGTTTTTCGAGAAGACGACGGTTTCTCCGTCTTCGTCGAATTTGGCCCCCAGAAGCCGGTGCACCGTCGAGGCTTCCCGCCCGGTCAGCTCCGTCATGCGCTTGGCGGCCCTTCCCGTCGGCGCCGTGAGCAGCGTTTTCAGCCCGAGCCGGTCGAACATCGCGAGCACAGCCCGCACGGAGGTCGTCTTGCCGGTTCCGGGCCCGCCGGTGATGACGACGAGCTGGTGGCGCAGCGCAAGCTGCAGCGTCTGCCGCTGGAGCGGGGCGTAGCGGATCCCGGTCTGCCGTTCGAGCTCGACGATCATCGCCTCCAGATTCATCGTGTCCGGGTAGACGGTCTGCGCCATCTGCGCGAGATGCTCGGCGGTCAAGGTCTCCGCGTCGTAAAGATACGGCAGATAACAGGCACGGCAGCCGGCCACGGTCTCGAGGATCAGGCGTCCCGAGGACGAGAGCGATTCGATCGCCTCGTCGGCGCGGTCGGGCTGTACGCCGATCAGCTCGGCGGTCACCGCCGCGAGTTTTTCCCGGGGAATAAAGCAATGGCCGTTTCCCGCGTTGTGCGCAAGCTCGAAGAGCACGGCCGCCTCCACGCGCAGCGGGCTGTCCGCGTCGAAGCCGAGCTCCTGCGCCATCACGTCGGCCTCGGCAAAGGTCCCGCCGACGTTCTCGCCCGCGAGCAGATAAGGATCTTCCCGCAGCAGCTCCAGTCCGCGGTCGCCGTAATAGCGGTATACGCGCATCGCGAGGATCGGGCGCAGCCCGAACGAGCAGACGAATTCCATCAGACGCCGCATACCGGCCTGTCGCCGGAATTCCCTGCCGATCTGCTCCGCTTTGGAGCGGCTGATCCCGCGGATCGCGGCGAGGCGCTCCGGCTCGTTTTCCAGCATCTCCAGCGTCTGCTCGCCGAATTCGTTGACGATCAGCGAGGCCATGACCGGGCCGACGCCTTTGATCGCGCCTCCGGCGAGAAAGGAATAGATCGCGTTTACGGTGCTCGGCAGGATGCGCTGGGCAAACTCCGCCTTGAACTGCCTGCCGTGGACGCTGTGGTTCATCCACGCGCCGCTGACGATCATGCTCTCCCCCGCCGACGCGTAGGGGAAGCACCCGACGACGGTGACGGTCTCGCCGCCCTCGTCGTTGAGGCGCAGGACCGTATAGCCGTTTTCCTCGTTTTTATAGATTACGGAGCCGACCGTGCCGGAGAGCTCCTGAAGTTCTCTTTCATTCTCCATGCCGCGCTCCTTTTTCCAGCAGGGGCTTCAGATACTGCCCCGTGTAGCTCTGCTCACAGCGGGCGCATTCCTCCGGCGTTCCGGCGAAAACCAGCTCGCCGCCCTGATCGCCGCCCTCGGGGCCGAGGTCTATGATATGGTCCGCGACCTTGATCACGTCGAGATTGTGCTCGATCACGATCACGGTGTTGCCCTCCTCGACGAGCCGGTCGAGGATGTGGATCAGCTTGTGCACGTCCGCGACGTGCAGACCGGTCGTCGGTTCGTCGAGCACGTACACGGTGGAGCCGGTGCTGCGGCGGGAGAGCTCCGTCGCGAGCTTCACGCGCTGCGCTTCTCCGCCCGAGAGCGTGGTGCTCGACTGTCCGAGCTTGATATAGCCGAGACCTACGTCCGCAAGCGTGTCGATCTTATGGCGGATCTTCGGCTGGTTGGCAAAAAACTCGCAGGCCTCGTCGATCGTCATGTCCAGCACGTCCGCGATATTTTTGCCCTTGTAGCGCACCTCCAGCGTCTCGCGGTTGTAGCGCTTGCCCTTGCAGACGTCGCAGGGGACGTAGACGTCGGGCAGAAAATGCATCTCGATCTTCAGCAGACCGTCGCCCGCGCAGGCCTCGCAGCGCCCGCCCTTTACGTTGAAGGAAAAGCGGCTCTGTCCATAGCCGCGCAGCTTCGCGTCCTGCGTGGACGCGAAAAGGTCGCGGATATCGTTGAAAACGCCGGTGTATGTCGCCGGATTGGAACGCGGCGAACGGCCGATGGGGCTCTGATCGAGCGCAATGACCTTGTCGACGTATTCCAGGCCGTCGATCCCGTCGCACTTGCCCGGGCGCAGCTTCGCGCGGTTTTTCTCCGCAGCCAGGGTTTTATACAGCACCTCGTTGATCAGCGAGGATTTCCCGCTGCCGGAGACGCCCGTTACGCAGATCAGGCAGCCGAGGGGAAGGGCAACGTCGATATGCTTGAGATTGTTTTCGGCGGCGCCGCGGATCAGAAGCGAACGGCCGTTCCCCTTCCGGCGGCTTCCCGGAACGGGGATGAAGCGTTTGCCGCTCAGATACTGGCCGGTCAGCGAAGCCTCGCAGGCGCAGATCTCCTCCGCCGTGCCCGCGCAGACGACGCGGCCGCCGTGGATGCCCGCGCCGGGTCCGATGTCGATGATGTGATCGGCCGAGCGCATCGTCTCCTCATCGTGCTCGACGACGATCAGCGTGTTCCCGAGGTCGCGCAGAGACGTCAGCGTATCGAGGAGCTTCCGGTTGTCGCGCTGGTGCAGGCCGATGCTCGGCTCGTCGAGGATATAGAGCACGCCCATCAGACTCGAGCCGATCTGCGTGGCCAGGCGGATGCGCTGGCTCTCGCCTCCGGAGAGCGTGGACGCCGCCCGTGAAAGCGTCAGATAGCCGAGGCCGACGCTGCTGAGAAAGCCGAGGCGCGATTTGATTTCCTTCAGGATCCGCTCGGCGATCATGCGCTGTTTCTCATTCAGGACGAGCCCGTCCAGAAAGGCGCTCGCCTCCGTTACGGGGAGGTCGGCAAATTCCGCGATGTTCAAGCCGCCGACCGTTACGGCCAGCGCGGTCTTTTTCAGCCTCCGTCCGCCGCAGTCCGGGCAGGGCGTCTCGGACATGCACTCTTCGATATCCGCGCGCATTCCTGGGCTCTGCGTTTCGCGGTAGCGGCGCTCGAGGTTGTTGACGATGCCCTCGAACTCGCGCCGGATCACGCCGTAGCCCTCGCTCTTTTCGTAGCGCAGCTGCAGCGGCTCGCCCTTCGTGCCGTACAGGATCGCGTCCATCGCCTCTTTGGAAAAGCTGCGGATCGGATCGCTGAGCTTGAAATGATAGCGCTTCGAGAGCGCCTCGAAATACATGCGGGAGATCGAATCGCCCTTGATGTTCCCCCAGCCGCTGGCCGCGATGCCGCCGTCGAGCACGCTGAGATTGGGGTTCGGAATGATCAGCTCGGGATCGACCAGCATCTGCGTCCCCAGACCCGTACAGGTCGGACAGGCGCCGTAGGGATTGTTGAACGAAAACAGCCGCGGAGCCAGCTCTTCGATCGACACGCCGCAGTCCTCGCAGGCGTAGTTCTGCGAAAAGCTGAGCTGCCGCTTTTCATCCGGCAGATCGAGCAGCAGCAGTCCCTCCGCCAGCGACAGCGCCGTTTCGGCCGAGTCGGTCAGACGGCGGACGATCTCGGGCTTGATCACGAGGCGGTCGACCAGGATCTCCACGTCATGTTTTTTGTTCTTATCGAGCTTGATCTCCTCGCTCAGATCGTAGAGAATGCCGTCGACCCTCGCGCGCACGTAGCCCGAGCGGCGAGCGTCTTCAAATACGCGCGCGTGCTCGCCCTTGCGTCCGCGGACGACCGGCGCCAGCAGCTGAACGCGTGTTCCGGCCGGCAGCGCCATGATCTGATCGACGATCTGGTCGATGCTCTGGCGCTTGATCTCTTTCCCGCATTTCGGACAGTGAGGCACGCCGACGCGGGCCCAGAGAAGGCGCATATAGTCGTAGATCTCCGTCACCGTGCCGACCGTGGAGCGCGGGTTGCGCGAGGTCGTTTTCTGGTCGATCGAAATGGCCGGAGACAGCCCGTCGATATAATCCACGTCGGGCTTGTCCATCTGCCCGAGGAACATCCGCGCGTAGGAGCTGAGGCTTTCGACGTAGCGCCGCTGTCCCTCCGCGTAGATCGTGTCGAAGGCGAGACTCGACTTTCCGCTGCCGGAAAGGCCGGTGATGACGACCAGCTTGTCGCGCGGGATCTCGACGTCGATGTTTTTCAGGTTATTCTCTCTGGCGCCCTTGACCAGTATTTTCTCCTGCATGTTCAGTCCTCCGAAGTCAAATCGGCAAAGCTCGCCCGGATCATCCCGGCAAGAGCCTGCGGCTCGAGCTCCACCTGCGCGCCGATCTTTCCGGCGCTGACGAGGATCGTCTCCTGCCGCAGCGCGCTCTCGTCGATCACCGTGCGGTACAGCTTCTTCATTCCGATCGGCGAGCAGCCGCCGCGCACGTAACCCGTCAGCTCCGTCAGCTCATTGAGATGCAGCATCGCCACAGATTTCGCCCCGACGGCTCTGGCGGCCTTTTTGAGATCCAGTTCCTTCCCGGCGGGGATCACGAAAACGCAGCAGCTCTTGTCGGAGGCGCGGGCGGCCAGCGTCTTGAAAATCGTCGCCGGATCGCGCTCCAGCAGCGCCGCGACCGTGACGGCGTCGACCGCCGAGCCGTCGTGCGGATAGCTGTAAGCGCGATACGGGATCTTCTTCTGTTCAAGCAGCCGCATCACGTTGGTCTTCTGTACCGTCATGCCGCAGTCCTCCTTCGCCGGAAATAAAGCATTAAGTTATTTTACCGTAAACCGGGCCGTCTTTCAAGTGATCGAGCCCTTTTTTCAGAAAAAAACGCCGACCCGGCGAAAAACAGCCGGGCCGTGCGCTTATTCCGTGTGTTTCCAGGGGCGGATCCTCTTTTTCTTCACGAGAAAGGCGCGCGCGGCAAGCCTCGCCATCGGCGCGTCGGTGTGCGAATCGGAATAGAATTCCTCGGTCTCCGCGTCGGGATAGGCCTCGCGAAAACGGCGCACCTTCTCCTCTCCGTGGCAGTTCTGGCCGTGGATCTTGCCGGTGCGGTGGTCCATCCTCGTCGCGATCAGCCGCACGCCGAGCTCCCTGGCGATCGGCGCGAGCAAAAACTCGGGCGAGGCGGAGATGATCAGATCGTCCTCCTTCTTCTGCCGCAGATACCAGTCCGCCAGATGGCGCCGGTGGCTCTCCCAGAACTCGTGCACCGTCCGCTCGACGTCCTCCAGCCTGGAAAGGTAGGAAAATAGCGATTCCTTGAGCGGCTTGGCGTCGATGTGTCCGCGACGGTAGGCCAGCGCGAGACGCAGGCTTTTTGCGAGAGCCGGCAGCACGGCGCGCGGATGGCGCTTCAGACAGTGCAGGAAGAAGTGATACGAGCTGTCGGAACGATAGATCGTCTGGTCAAAATCGTAGGTGTTCATATCATACGGAGAGCGCCGTGTAGATCAGCGTCCCGGCGCGGACGAGGAGGACCAGCAGCAGCGCGAGCCACAGATCCATCCAGCCGACGAGGCTGAGCACCGTCAAGACCAGCAGCAGACCCAGCCAGACCGCGGCGTCGATCAGCGCGGCAAGCGAGCACTTCCGCGCCATGTGCAGCGCGATCGGCAGGAGCGAGATGCTGCTGCCGGGGATCTGCAGCGAGGCCGCGTCCATCGGACCGTCCGCGTTCATCGTGTTGAAAGCGACGCCGACGTCCGCTTTTTCAAGCAGGGGCAGATCGCCGCTCTTCGAGCTGACGTAGGCGATGCAGGCCGTGCTGCCGCGGTTGCCCTGCAGGTATTCGAGAGCGGAGAGCTTGGCCTCGGCGTCAAGCTCGCATTTGAGCATGTCGAAATTCAGCGCGGACGCGACCGGACGCGCCATCGAACGCGTATCGCCGGTCAGCATCACGGTCTCGCCGATCCCGTGCTGGCGCAGCTCCTCGATCGCGTCGAAGGCCCCGTCGCGCACGCGGTCGTTGAGGACGATGCAGCCCTCGTATTCGTTGTCGACCGCCACGTGGACGACCGTTCCCTTGTAGGTCGGCACGTCAAACAGCACGTTGTGATCGAGCAGCAGCGAGGAATTGCCGACGTAGACGTTGCGCCCGTTGAGCAGCGTGTGGACGCCCCGGCCGGCCGTCTCCTCCAGCAGCGTGATATCCCGGCGTTCGCGGTATTCGAGCGCGCAGGCTTTGCGGAGCGCACGCGCGATCGGGTGCTTGGACGAGCACTCGGCCAGCGCGGCGATCGTCAGCAGATCCTTCTCGCTGTAATGCACCGGGTGGACGGACGCGACCTCGTACCGGCCCTCGGTCACGGTTCCGGTCTTGGAGAAGATCATGCGGTCCGCCAGCGCGAGATTCACAACGGCGTCGGCGTTCTTGAAAAACAGGCCCTTTCTGGCCGTATGGGTGATCCCCTTGAAGAACGCAAAGGCGGAAACAAGCAGCACGTCGCCGCAGCAGCCGAGAGCGAGCAGAAGCAGCCCCCGCTCGACCCCGTCGCGCCAGTTGCCGCTGGCAAGCGAGTAGACAAGGGCGAACAGCAGCCCCAGCCCGGCCAGTGCCGCAGGGACCCACTGCAGGATGCGCTGGAGCCGGCTCTCCCGCTCCGGAAGGGCCTCAGAGCCCTCCTGCGTCGTGCGGATGCAGCGCTGCGCAAAGGAGTCTTTTTCGCGCGCCGTTACGCGGACGGTGATCGGATTGGAGAGGTTCCGGCAGCCGGACAGAACCCTGCTGCCCGCGGCGACGTCAATGACCGTGCCGCTGCCGCAGAGCAAAAGCGCGTCCACCGAGCTGATCCCCTCGACGACCGTGCCGTCGAGCGGGATGATCTCGTCCGGACCGACCGCCAGCAGCTCCCCCTCCTCGATCTGATTGAGCGGGCGATTTTCGTCGCCCTCCTCCGTCTGAACGACGGCTTCCCCGGGAAGTCTCGCCTTCAGCGCCTCCAGCGTCTGCGAGCGCCGGAGCTGCAAAAAGCTCTCAAGCAGCAGAAGCACCCGGTAGATCAGCAGGACAAAAACGGCGCTGTGCGGCTGATTCAGGCACAGAAAGCCGATCGCTGCGAGCCAGCAGATCAGGCTGCGGCCGGGGAAACGGCGCTCCAGAAGCTCGCCGGCGACGTCAAGCAGCGGCCAGGCGCCGAGCAGCGACAGCGGCAGCAGATAGAGCAGGTATCGCAGCGCGCCCGAAGTCGGCAGCAGCCATAGAATAAAGTACAGAGCTGCGCCGCCGGCCACGACGGCGATCTGTCTGCCTTCAAAGGGATAGGTACGCAGAAAGGCGTGCTCCGATCCCTCGCTTACGCCGATCCGCGCGGCCTTTTCGACCGCCTCGCGCACTTGCGCACGCTCGGGGAGCCTGAAGGAGATCGAGGGCTTTTTCGCAGGCTCCGACGCTTTCGCTTCCGGCGCGGCTGTCGCTTCCGGTACGGCTGCCGTCGCTTCCGGCGCGGCCGCCGTTGCTTCCGGTACGGCTGTCGCTTCCGGCGCAGGTGCCTCTCTCCGGCCGGTTTTCGGCTGGGCTTCCTCTTCTTCGCGTCCCGGCTTCAGGAACGAAATCTGTTTTTTCGGCGCTTCATGTTTTCCCATGCGGATTCACTCCCGTTCGTTCGTCATAAAAACGGCATCCAATATCTTGTGTTCATTTTTTATATGATAAGCCATTTTGACCGATCCTGTCAATAGATTTAGGTTTTCGTCCGATTATTTAAGGCTTCTTAAGCAGAAATTGCGGTTGACATTTTTTGTGTGAAAAGCTATTCTGATAGGTGGGAAAGCCCCAAATCTGACTGTAAAAAAGGAGGACGCGTCATGGACGAAGGAAGCAGTACCGGCACATCCAAGGGCCGAAGTTTTGCGGGACGGCGGGCAGGCGCGCTCTCCATCCCATCTGAATAACGCTGAGCTTTGACCCTCGTGTCGGTCTTCCGAATCTGGACGAAATCCAAGAGAAGGAGGAACACCGATGGCAGCGCACAACGTAACCCTGGAGAAGACCATCCAGGCTCTTCTCGAAGAAAAGAAATACCAGACCCTGAAGGACGTCCTGACCACGATGAATCCGGCGGATATCGCCGGCGTCTTCGAGGAGCTGGACGAGGGGCGCATGCCCCTGCTCTTTCGTCTTCTGCCGAAGGAGACTGCGGCGGAGACCTTTGCAGAGCTCGATCCCGAATGGCAGGAGCTGCTGATCCGCGGCTTTTCTGATACCGAGCTGCGCGAGGTCGTCAACGAGCTCTACGTCGACGACGCCGCAGACCTGGTGGAGGAAATGCCCGCCAACGTCGTCAAGCGCGTTCTGGCGCAGGCCGATCCGCAGATGCGTCGGGAAATCAACGAGATCCTCCAGTATCCCGAGAACTCCGCCGGCTCCATCATGACGACGGAGTACGTTTCTCTTCGTCCGGCAATGACCGTATCCGAGGCGATCACAAGGATCCGGCGCACCGGCGTGGACAAGGAGACGATCTACACCTGCTACGTCACCAAAGAGCGAAAGCTGCTGGGTACCGTGTCCGTCAAGGACCTGCTGCTTGCGGCGGACGACGACGAGCCGGTGTCTGAGATCATGGATGAAAACGTGATCTCCGTCACGACGCTCACCGACCAGGAGGAAGTCGCCAAACAGCTCTCCAAGTACAACTTCCTGGCCCTGCCCGTGCTCGACAAGGATCAGCGCATGGTCGGCATCGTGACCTTTGACGACGCGATGGACGTCATCGAAGAAGAGACGACCGAGGATATGGAACTGATGGCGGGCATTACGCCGAGCGAGAAAACCTACCTGCACTCCAATGCCATCGACCTATTCCGGCACCGCATACCCTGGCTGATGCTGCTGATGGTCTCGGCCACCTTTACCGGCATGATCATCACGAGCTTTGAGCACGCGCTCGCCGCGCAGGTCGTGCTGACCGCTTTTATCCCGATGCTGATGGACACCGGCGGCAACTCCGGCTCCCAGTCCTCGGTCACGATCATCCGTGCGCTGAGTCTGGGCGAGCTTGAGCTGGCCGACCTGCCGCGCGTGATCTGGAAAGAGGTCCAGACCGCCGTTCTCTGCGGGCTCGCACTGGCGGCGATCTGCTTCGTCAAGATCATGCTGGTCGACAAGCTGCTGCTCGGCAACGCCGATATCCAGACGATCACGGCGCTCGTCGTCTGTCTTACGATGGCGGTGACCGTGCTGATCGCGAAGGTCGTCGGCTGTACGCTGCCGATGTGCGCGAAATCGCTCGGCTTCGATCCGGCGGTGATGGCGAGTCCCTTTATCACGACGATCGTGGACGCGCTCTCCCTGCTCGTCTACTTCGGCTTTGCGAGCGCCCTGCTTTTTTCGTAACGCAAACGGAAACGCCCCTCCTTTTCCCGTTTTGGGAAAAAGAGGGGCGCTCTTTTTATTTTTCGGCCAGCGTCGCCCAGTAGCAGGGCACGCCGTGCTCGTGCAGGAAGCCGGCGCCGTTGGTGTCGTCGTACACGTCCAGCAGCCGGAAGCCGGCGCGGAGCTGTCCGCCGATCTGTTCGGCTATGGTGTGGGAAAACTGCACGCCGTCGTCGCCTTTTTCAAGCTGCTCGAGCAGCCGGGGATCCTGCAGCGGGTCGAAGGGCAGGGAGTTGACCACGCGGGATTCATCCTCCTCAAAGAGATAGTTGAAGCCGTTGTCAAGTCCTGCCATCAGCCTGCCGCCTTTTTTCAGAACGCGGAAGCATTCGCGCCAGACCGGCTCGACCTCGCGGATATAGCAGTTGGAGACCGGGTGCACGATCAGATCGAAGCTCCCGTCCGCAAACGGAAGAGGCTTTGTCATGTCGGAGCGGACAAGCTCGATCGAATAGCCCTCCCGTCCGGCTACGAGCCTTTCGCTTTCCAGTTGTTTTTCGGAGATGTCCAGCACCGTGCAGCGCGCTCCCCGCGCCGCCAGCACAGGCATCTGCTGTCCGCCGCCGCAGGCCAGGCCCAGGACGCGACAGCCCTTCAGCTCCGGAAACCAGCCGGCCGGTACAGGCTTCGTCGGCGTGAGCCCGATGCTCCAGTCCCCCGCCGCGGCGCGCTGCCAGATCTCATGGGAGATCGGCACGCCCCATTCCCAGCCCTCCTCGACCCAGCGGTCAACGGTCCGGGCGTTCAGAAGCGTGTAGTCCATTCCAGTTCCTCCAGCTTCTTCAGCAGCTTTCTGAGCGCGTCGGCCCGGTGGCTGATCCTGTTCTTTTCTTCCGGCGCAAGCTGAGCGGCCGTGCAGCCGCGCTCGGGGATATAAAACAGCGGATCGTAGCCGAAGCCGTTTTCTCCGGCCTCCGCCTGAGCGATCTGACCGTACAGAAAGCCCTCGGCCGTCACGGTGCTTCCATCGGGGCGGGCCAGCGCGGCCGCGCAGCAGAAATGAGCGGCGCGGTTTTCTTCTCCGCAGAGCTTTTCGAGGAGCAGGCGCTTGTTGGCCTCGTCGTTTCCGTGCTCGCCCGCAAAGCGCGCGGAATATACGCCCGGCGCGCCGCCGAGCGCGTCGACGCAAAGCCCGCTGTCGTCCGCCAGGGCGCAGCAGCCGGAGATCTCGGCGATCTCACGCGCTTTCTTGACGGCGTTTTGCAGGAAGGTCTCGCCGTCCTCCACGGTCTCGTGCTCGATCCCGGCCTCGCGCAGCGTCAGGATCTCGTCGAAGCGGCCGCCGAGAATGGCCTTGATCTCAGTCAGCTTGTGCTGATTGTTGCTTGCAAGGATCAGTTTCATGGGCTATACCTCCAAAAAAGAAGGCCCCGGAGCGGCCGGTAAGCTCCCGAGCCGGTCGGTGACCCTCCATTTGCTCCGGGGCGGGCCCGGAGCCATCGTATCAGTTTTTGCGCGCAAAAGCGCTCGAACGCGGTTCAGCGCAGCAGCGCCGGCGTCAGCGCGATCAGAAACTGCGCGGAATAGTAAAACAAGTAATTGAGGATCAGATCGACGGGGCGCTCCTTCCCCTGTCCGAAATAGGTCCCGCTGAGGACGAGATCGGAGGCCGCGAAGAGCGCCGCGCCGATGAAAAAGACGTTCAGCGCCGGCTCCTGCCAGCCGTTCTGCAGCGTGAGCGAGCCGGAGAAGAGCACCGCCGCGAACAGAAAGGCCCCGTAGCAGGCAACGACCGGACGAAACGCGCCGTAATTCAGCTTCATCGGCTTTTCCAGTTTGACGTTTCCGGCGCCGAGAGCCGCGGCGAGCAGCAGGGGCGCGAAAATATAAACAGGCTGGCCGGGCTTGTAAAACGTGAGGATCAGCCCTGTGATGTACAGGACGTGCCCGACCGCGAAAACCGCAAAGCCGGCATAGGTGAACTCGGCGTCCTTCTCCGGGAATACGTATTTCAGATCAAGCCAGATATCCCCCAGCAGCCCGAAAACCAGCCCCAGCAGCACGAAAGCCGAAAAAGGCCGGAAGCCGACGCCGGAAAAGAAGGCCGCGCAGACGGCCGTCGTGACGAACAGCGTTGAAACCAGGGTTTTCAGAAAAACCGCCCGAACCGTATAGCGTCGGGTCTTCTCCGCCAGATAAGCGATCAGCGCGGCGGCGCCGAGCGCGGTAAAGCACAGACAAGCAACCACGTCCACACCTCTCCTTTCCGCATCGTACGTTAGGCCCGAAGCGTCTTCTCCGGGTTTCCGGCTTTCAGTGTATCACAGGCTGTCGTCCCTTGCAACGAAAATCACGGCGGATCGCGAAAAAAGCGTTCAGTGCGAACGGGGCTGCAGCGGTCTGCGGCTCAGCCGTTCGCGGTTTTCTTCGATGCGGCGATGCAGCTCCCGCTCCCGTTCGTCCGCCTTGTCCTCGTCGTACAGGAGAGCAATCAGCTCCTGCTGATCGGCGAGGATCGTGTTCTTGATCCGTCCGCCGGGCTCAAGCTCGTCGTTCAGGCGATCCTGCACTTTCTCCATCCGCTTTTCTGCTTCTCGCAGCAGGCGTTCCCGTTCCCGCCGGATTGCCTCCATCCGCTGTCTGACGCGTTCAGTGCGATACACGACCTCCGGATAAGCGTCGGCGAAGCGCTTATGGAAGGCGGAGCGATCGCTCAGCAGCGTGCGGATCTCGCGGCCGATCGCCTCGGTATCGTCCGCTTCGCTGCGGTCAACACCGTCCTTGACGAGCTTCAGAATAAAGTGCGAGCCGATATAATCCGCCGTGAACAGCAGGAAAAACAGGATCGCGGCGCCCTCGCGCAGCGACAGCGGGGCCGCGGCGAACAGACGGTACAGGATCGGGTTGATCCCCTTGACGATCAGCACGCCGCCGAGGCCGAAGAGCACGAGATTCCCGATCCATACGCGTCCGTGGAGGTTCATCGGCTTTTGACTGTAATCCCACCAGCGAGCCTGGAAGCGTTTTTCGAGATAATAGCTCGTCCCATACTCCACCGCGCCGCACAGCACGAAGGAGACGGCGAAGGTCGTTCCATACCCGGACTCGGCGCCGGGCAGCAGCGAGACGGCCACGGTGATCAGCGCGGCGCCGCTGCCGTAGATCGGCAGGACCGGCCCCGTCAGAAAGCCGCGGTTGATAAAGCGTCGGTACTGAAAGAATTTCAGCGTGACCTCGATGCACCAGCCGACGAAGGAATAGGCAGCAAACAACAGAAGCAGATTGACGATTCGTTCCACGTATTTTTCACCTTCTTGCTCCGAAAGGCTGCGAGCCTGCCGGGTACGGCAGACTCGCTCAGTTCAGGCCGTTTTCAGCGTTTTACGCCCGTACAGGTAAAACACGCCGTAAAAACCGGCTATATACAGAATAAACAGAACGACGACGCCGAGCGGATAGAGGATCGGGCTGCCGCCGACAAGCCGGTATAAAATATCATAAGGCGTGCCGTCGCCCCGGCGCAGGAACATATAGTTGTAATCCAGCAGCTCGTTGGCCGCTGCGGCCGCCGCGATAAAGAACAGCAGGATCCCGTAAGTCACGGGGATATTCTTCTTCTTCATGCTCGACAGGCCGGACACGCCGATATACAGCGACGCAAAGCCCGCCAGAGCGTGCGTCAGCCCTGAGGCGACGTTCTCGATCCCCAGCACCGGGTAGGCGTTATAGTTCTGAAACGCGCCGAAGGTGCCGAGCAGACCGCCGAGCAGGCCGAAGACGAAGACAAAGTCCAGCGAGGCCTCCCGCATGCGGCCGCGGGAAAAGGCGGCAAGCGGGATCGTAAGAAGCTGAATACTGCACAGGAAGAGCGGCAGATTGGTCCGCATCTCCGAGATCCCTTCGCCGCGCAGGCAGAAAACGCTCAGCTTGAAAAGCTCGATCGAGTCGATCAGGATCGCCGCGGCGACCAGCACACGGTTTTTGCTTGCTTCGTCTTTATGCCGGTTTCGGCGTCCCAGCGCAATCGCGAAGATAAACATGGCCGCCATCAGCAGCCCGACAAAGCCCAGGTGCTGCCAGCTCAGCGCGCCCTCCGGCGTTCTCTGGTATCCGCCGAAGCCCAGAAATTCTCTCATGGCTCTCTTCTGCGGTCTATGCCGGTCAAAGCCGGTCCGAACGGCTTCGGTTCCGCCGCAGTTCCTCTCTCTTTACAAAGACTGACGCCTCTTATTCGCAGGTGATGCACAGATCCAGGGAATCCGTTTCTATGTACAGCCAGATCTCTCCGTATTCTTTGGCGTAGATGAAATAGATTCCTTCCTCGCTCGTCATATAGACGTCGTTGCCGTATTCGTTTGTTTCGGTAAAGATCCAGAAAAAGACGATTTCGTTGTCGGAATCCATGTAAAAGCTCCCCGTGTTGTTGTCGTACAGATAGAGCTTCCAGCCCCAGTCGGAGCAGTCCGTCGTTTCGCTGTCTTCAAAATTCAGGATCCTGACGCATTTCCACGTTTTAACCGCTTTTTTCTCCACGGTGGGCATCGTCACGGTGACTCTGCACACGCTCGTTTTTCCGTTGTCGGTCTTCGCCGTGATGCTGCAGGTGCCGACCGTGTAGGCGGTCACCACCCCGTTTTCGACGGTCGCCACGTCTTCGTCGTCGGAAGACCAGCTCACCGTGTATTCCGCGTTCTCCGGTTCCACGGTGCAGCTGAGCGTAAAGGAATTTCCGCGCTCTACCGTGGCGGAGGGCCGGGAGAGCGTGATGGACGTCACGGCCGGCTTGACGACCGTGACCTTGCAGCTGCTCGATTTCCCGTTGTCCGTTTTGATCTTGACGGTGCAGACACCTTCTCCGACCCCGGTCACGATCCCCTTCTCGACCGTTGCCACGGTCTCGTCGTCAGAGCTCCATTTTACGTCGAAATCCGCGGTTTTTTCCGGCTCGACCTCGTATTTGAGCTTGTACGTCTCCCCGCACACGACGTTTATCTTGGAATCCGAGAGCGAGACGGCCGTCGGTTTTTTCGGGAGGAACAGGTAAACGAGCGCCGCGGCGATCAGAAGAACGGCGGCGACGGCTCCGATGATGAGCGGCGCCCTGCTCTTTTTTCTCTTCTCCCGGCCGCCGCGCCCTTCGTCGCTTTTCGCTTTTTCGTTGGCGTTGGTATCGAAAACGGTTCTGGCGCCGCACTCGGGGCAAAACGCCTGTCTTTCGTTGATCTCCGCTCCGCAGCTGCCGCAGAATTTCTTCTTCTTTTCAATCAGCGGCGCGCCGCAGTTGGAGCAGAATTTCTTACCCGGCTCGTTCGGCGCCCGACAGACCGTGCACAGCACTGCGGGCTGCTCCTCGCAGTTCTGCTCCTTGCAGCCGAAGGTCGTGCAGCCCTTGTTTTCGATCCAGCAGGCCTCGTGGTGAGGGATGCCGCAGGACGGGCATACCTTGACGGCGTCCCCTTCTTTGATCTCCGATCCGCAGTACGGGCAGATTTTTCCGATGTACGATTCCATCGCGGTCATCTCCTCTTTGTTTGTTTTTCTATTCTACTGTATGCGCGGAAGGAAAGCAAGAGCCTGTGTCAAAATCCGCGCTGCTGGAAACTGCGCTCCGAAAGCGGAAAGGCCGCTAAATCCCATCCGGTCCTGATCTTTCTCATATATTTGGGGAAGACCCTACTTCTTCCCGATCACGATAAACGGAATCCTCACTTCTTCTTCGGTCAGCCCCGCGTGGACACCGGGCATTTCCTGCGCCGCTATATGGGTATTGAAAATGCTCCTGTCGGAGATTGCCAGCGCAACGTAATCTCCGATCATCTTCTCCAGTCCGTCACGGTCATTTCCCGTGCCGAATATTCTCTCGGAAAACACCTCGTCTTTTGACAGCAAAACAAAGGACTCTCCAAAGTACTTGTTGAATATTTCCGGAAAGCTCTCCTTGTATTCATCTTTCACAAAGAGATTCAGCGTGCGCGGCTCAAAAGAAGGCTCGCGAACGAGACAGTTCATGATTTCAGGATAATCCAGCAGGCAGCAATTCCTGCTGTCTATATGACCGTGATCCGCCGTAATCAGGAACAAGGTGTCAGACAAGCCCGACACTGTTTTCCCGATCTTCTTTTCAAGCTCCGTTACGATCCAGTGTGTTTCCGGGCTTCCCGTCCCCGTCTTATGCATCGTAGAATCCGGTTCATTCCAATATGCATAAATGAACTTTTCGCCCGGCTCACTGCACAGCTTCTCCACGCGGTGCAGGATCGCGTCCATGCTTTGGGGATACGGCGGCATGAACGGCATAGCGGCGTAGGCGCTGCCCCCCGACTCGTTGATAAGCTCGATGATATTCCTGTACGGCGTGTATCGAAAGCCGACATTGTATTCCGCTGCGGGCAGGGCTTCCTCCAGCGAATCCTCCGCCCACCGCTTTTTTCCGTCCGGGCCCGCCGCGGACGGAAACGCGTTCTCTTTTTCCTTTTGCTGCTCCGTATTCGTAAAAACCGTCACGTTTTTTTGGAGCTGCGGATAATACATGTCCCATCCGAGCCATCCGTGCTCATTCGGATATAAGCCGCTGAGAACGGACGTCGTCGCGGCAGCCGTCGTAGGCGGATAGACGGAATCAAACGAGCCTGCCGTATGGCTTCTGAAAAAACCGTTCTTTTCAAGGTGCCTCTCCACGATCGACGTTCCCATCCCGTCAAGAATCAGAAGCACCACGTTCCGATATTTCCCTTCAAGATACGTATCCGCAAGGGGCAGCGTAGCGGCTGTCGTCCGCGCGCCGAATCTCTTCAAGACGGAATTGGACAGGTTCACGAGACAGTTGTTATAGTCCGGCAGAGCGGACAGCGTTTTTCTGTTCATTTAACGGTCTGCCTCCCTTAAGGATCATGCTTCTCTTTCAGCCCTGTGCGCCTGCGCAAACTGCAAATCGCTCAATACGCTGCGTTCCCTTCGAACGAATCCTTTTTCTGCACGCACCAGATAACGTTTTTGGCCGGGCCGGCACTGCTCTCCTTATGATATCCTCCGTATACGTTCACGATCCTGTATCCGGTCAATTCCAGGAGATACTTCATCTCCTGACGATATGTCTGCCGCATTTTCAACGGACGAATCCTTTCCTCCGCCGCATTTCCGTTATCGTCGAGCGTTTCAAATTTCCAATTCCCGCTCATGATCTGCGTAGAAGGATCATACGAGATCGCGTTGTATATCCTCTCGCGACACCCGCTCTTATTCGTGTATTCAAGGCGGTATGTATATTCCGTATCCTTCGTATGCATCTGCTGTGCCTGGAAAAACGGATCCGGATCAAAGGTATTGAACGTCAGCATGCCGCCGTCAGACAAATTCTCGCGGATGTTGAGAAGCGCCGCGCGCTGTAATTCGGGCGTAAGCAGATGCATGAAGCCGCTGCGCGCAATGATAGCGCATGAGTATTTTTTTCCGCTTCTGAACTCCGTCATATTCGCGGGAAAAATGTTAAGATGAAAGCCTTTGCTCTTCGCCTTTTCATCCGCGACACGGCACATGGCTTCAGAAAGATCCGTGCCGTCGGCCATAATCCCGTGCTCCGCGAGGGTTAACAGCACCGCTCCCGTTCCGCAGGCGATGTCTATCACCCCGCCGCCTCCGTACCGTTTCGCAAAGTCCAGATAAAACTCCCGGAAGCCTGCGTGATTATCCTCATCTTTATACATCTCTCCCAGATAGAGGTCATAGTTTTCCGCTACGTCATCAAAATCATGCAGATCCAATCTGTCATCCTCCCTCCGGATCTTCTTTGAAGAAGTGCCGGGGTCGCTCCCCGGCACTTCATGTTAATTCCTATTCTCCGACAAATATATCGGGCTTTTATCAGTTGTTCTCCGGCTTCATCGTCGGGAAGAGCAGCACGTCGCGGATCGAGGCCGAATCGGTCAGCAGCATGACCAGACGGTCGATCCCGTAGCCGATGCCGCCCGTGGGAGGCATGCCGATCTCCAGCGCGTTGAGGAAATCCTCGTCGGTGTGGTTGGCCTCGGCGTCTCCGGCGGCGGCCAGCGCGTCTTGTGCGGCAAAGCGCTCGCGCTGATCGATCGGGTCGTTGAGCTCGCTGTAGGCGTTGCACATCTCCCAGCCGTTGACGTAAAGCTCGAAGCGCTCCACCTTCGAGGGATCTTCGGGCTTGCGCTTGGTCAGCGGGCTGATCTCGACAGGATGATCCATGATAAAGGTGGGCTGGATCATCTTGTCCTCGCAGAACTCGTCGAAGAACAGATTGACGATGTCGCCCTTTTTATGACGGGCCTCGACCTTGATCCCGTGCGCTTCGGCGATGGCTCTGGCCTCTTCGGTGCCGTTCACCGCGTCGAAATCGACGCCGGTCTCAATCTTGATCGCCTCGGTCATCGTCAGACGGCGGAAGGGCTTTTCCATGTCGATCTCGCGGTCGCCGTAGCGGATCACAGCGGAGCCGCAGACGGTTTTCGCCAGATGGCGGAACAGCGCCTCCGTCAACTCCATCATGCCGTGGTAGTCGGTATAGGCCTGGTAAAGCTCCATCAGCGTGAATTCCGGATTGTGCTTCGTGTCGATGCCCTCGTTGCGGAACACGCGGCCGATCTCGTACACCCGCTCCAGACCGCCGACGATCAGACGCTTGAGATACAGCTCCAGCGAAATGCGCAGCTTCACGTCTTCGTCAAGCGCGTTGTAATGCGTCTCGAAGGGGCGCGCCGCGGCGCCGCCGGCGTTCGTGACGAGCATCGGCGTCTCGACCTCGATAAAGCCTCTCGCGTCGAGGAAGCGGCGGATCTCGCTGATGATCCGGGAGCGCTTGATAAACGTGTCGCGCACGTCGGGGTTGGCGATCAGATCGACGTAACGCTGCCGATAGCGGATGTCTACGTCGGTCAGCCCGTGGAACTTCTCCGGCAGCGGCTTGAGCGACTTCGACAGCAGCGTGACCGATTCGGCGCGGATCGTGACCTCGCCGGTTTTCGTCTTGAAAACGTAGCCTTTTACGCCGACGATGTCCCCGATATCGAGCTTTTTGAAATCTGCGTACGGCGCCTCGCCGATCGAATCGCGGGCGACGTATACCTGGATCACGCCTTCACGGTCCTGGAGCTTGCAGAAGGACGCCTTGCCCATCACGCGCTTGACCATCATGCGTCCGGCGACCGAGACCGTCTTCTCCTCCAGGGAATCGTAGTCCGCAAGCACCTCGGCGCTGTGATGGCTGACCTCATACCGGGTGATCCGGAAAGGATCCCGGCCCTCCGCCTGCAGCGTCTTCAGCTTGTCGCGGCGGATCTGTAGGATCTCCGAAAGCTCCTGTGCGGACGCTTCCGGTCTGTTGTTCGTTTCGCTCATAGCTTCCCTCATATAAACGTCTTCTGTCAGCGGTTTTCCAGAGAAAGGATCTTGAACTTCAGCTCGCCGCTCGGCGTGAGGATGCTGACGGTCTCGCCGGCGCGGTGTCCGTGCAGACCGCGGCCCACCGGAGAGTCGTCGGAGATCTTTCCGAGCTTCGGATTGGCCTCCTGGGAACCGACGATCTCGAAGGTGTCCTCATAGTCGTCCTCGAGATCGCGTACGCGGATGATGCTGCCCAGCGTGACGGAATCCTTCGGCACGTTGTCCTCGAAATTATCCACGATCTCGGCGTTTTCGATCAGGACCTTCAGCTCGGCGATCTTGGAATAGAGCTTTCCCTGCTCGGTTTTGGCCTCGTCGTATTCGCTGTTTTCGGACAGGTCGCCGAAGCTGCGCGCTTCCTTGATCTGCTCGGCAACTTCCTTTTCGCGGACGGTTTCCAGATACCGGAGCTCCTCCTTGATCTCATCCAGACGCTCCTGGCTCATTTTGAATCTGCTGTTGTTGTTCATTTCTTGTTCCATCCTTTCCGGACTTGATACTGAATCGGTATTATAATCAACGAAGCGTCGGCTGTCAACTTGAAAAACCGATGCTGAGCTGTTCGAGCGCGGTACGGAGCTGCGGATCGTCGGCATAGCTCGCCATGCCGTTTCCTTCGGTGCTGGCTTCGCCCGCGTCCGTGTTGTAAACGGTGATGTCGGGCTTGACGCCGCCGACGGCGGAGATGTCCGTGCCGGTCTCCGTCACGTAGCTCTTCGTGGACAGGCGGATCGCGCTGCCGTCGGACAGCTCGATCGTCTGCTGGATGCGCGTCCGGCCGACGGTGGGCTCGCCGATGATGCGCGCCCAGCGGCTCTCCTGCAGCACCGCAGCGAAGATCTCCGCCTCGCCGAAGGTCTGCGCGTTGACGAGCACGCAGATCTCCGCCTTCATGGAATTGTTGTCGGAAGAAAAGCTCTCCGCCGTTCCGTCTTTGCTGCGCAGCGAGAACAGCTCGCCCTGCGGAAGCAGATAATCCAGCGCAAGCTGCAGCTCGCCGACAAGGCCGCCGGGATTGTCGCGGATATCGACGATAAACTTCGTGACCTTCTGATTCAGCAGGCTTTCAAAGGCGTCTTTGACCGCCTCGCCGGTGCCCGCCTCAAAGCTGCTGATCTTGATATAGCCGGCGCCGGTACGCTCGATCGAATAACTGACCGGGCTGACGTAGCCGATCCCGCAGTCGATCTCGACCGGATCGCGCTGGCCGGAAATGTTCAGCGTAAAGCGGCCGTTGAGACGGGAACGGATCAGCGTGCGGAATTCGTCGGCGTCCATTTTGGAAACGTCCGTTCCGTCCACGCCGGTGATGACCATTCCCGGCACCAGCCCGGCTCGGGCGGCCGCAGACTCCGGATTGACCATTGTCACCTGGAAGCCGCCGCTCTGCTTGACGGTGGAGAGACCGGCTCCCGTGGCCTCGTTCGTGGAGGAGAGCTGATAGGTCTGATACTCGTCCTCGGTCATGTAGTAGCTCCAGCGGTCACCGAGGCTGCTGACCATCGCGGCGGAGGACGACTGCGCCAGCCTGCTGCGGTCGACGTCGTCGATATACTGCTTTTCCAGGATATCCTTTACCTCGATGTATCGGATCGCCTCGTCGTAGTCTGTTTTGTCGCCGGCTTCCTTCTTCATATTGGACGAAGTGAGCATCCAGGTCCCCGCGATCGCCAGGCCCAGCAGGATCACGACGAATTTGACGGACATCCGCGCGTTCAGCAGTCGGCCCAGTCCGCGCCCCAGCGCCCGAAACAGCCGTTTCAAAAGAATTCCCATAGGGTTCCTCCTGTCTATCTCTTTCAGCACGATAGCCGGACAGCCTGTTCAGGCTGTCCGGCTGACGGTTTCCAGTTCCAAAACCGATCGGTTTATTCCCCCGCGTCCGGGGCGTATGTAAGTCCGGTAAAGCCGCCGACAGCCTCGGGGTCAAGGCAGGTGCTGCCGTAGCGGATCTCAAAATGCAGATGCGGTCCGGTGGCCCAGCCGGTGCTGCCGACGTAGCCGATGGTCTGCCCCTTGCTGACCGTGTCGCCGTAGGAGACGGCGTAGCCGGACATGTGACCGTAGAGCGTGTAATAGCCGTTGCCGTGGTCGATCATGATGCAGTTGCCGTAGCCGCCCTTTTCGCCGCACCAGGATACCGTGCCGCCGTCGGAGGCGACGATGGCGGAGCCCTGCTGGGCGCCGATGTCCATGCCGGAATGGTAGCGCCACTCGTTGAAGATCGGGTGGAAGCGGTTGCCCATGCGGCTCGTCACATAGGTGCAGCCGGGGCAGGGCCAGCCGAACGAGCCCGTGCCGGTAACGGTGCCGCCGGTGCTGCCGGTGCTGCCGGAGCCGCCGGTGCTGCCGGAACCGCCGGTGCTCTGCTCGCGGCGGCGGCGCTCTTCCTCTTCCCTGCGGCGGCGTTCCTCTTCCTCGGCCCGCTGGCGCTCCAGCTCGGCGACGAGCTTGTCGATCTCCTCCTGCTGCTCGGCCTGCTTTTCATCCAGCTCCTCGATCTCCAGATTGCGCGCCTGGATCTCCTCGAGAAGCTCGTTGATATGGTCGGTTGCCTCCTGGATCTGGCGTTCGAGCTCGGCCTTCTCCTCGCGGAGCGCAGCCTGTCGCTGCTCCAGATCGGCCTTGACGGCTTCGTATTCGGCCTTGATCCGCTCCGTTTCCTCGCGGGCGGCGATATAGTCGTCCTCAAGCTGCCGGTCGGATTCCATGATACGGCCGATATCGTCGACCGCGGCGATCAGATCGCCGAAATCGTCGGCGTTCATAACCAGCGCGAGCATGTCGTAGCCGCCGTTTTCCTCCAGCGCGCGCACGCGCGTGCGGTAGCGGCGAAGCTGTTCTTCCTCGCGTGCGATCGCTTCCTCAAGCTCCTGCGCCTTCTCTTCGATCATTTTGTCGTAGAGCTCGATCTGCCGGTCGTTGATCGCGATCTGCTGAAGGGCGTATTCGTTGCGCTCGTCCAGCGCGGCCTTCAGCTCAAGAATACTCGCCTGCTGCGCCTCGAGCTCGTCTACGACGGCCTGCTTGGCGTCTCTCTCGGCGGCGATCTCGTCACGCTTGACCTTGAGCTTCTCGATCTCCTCCTCGGTGACCGCTTTGGACCCCGGGATCAGCGCGATCAGAAGACTGACGATCATCAAAAGCGCCAGAATGATGGCAAATAGTCTCTGTGTTTTCTTGCTCATGTCTGCTTCCCTCGATGTTCAGCAATCGTAAAATTCTATTCCCGAAAAGTACTGCTCCGGGTCGACCCGGCCGCCGTTTACAAACACTTCCAGATGGCAGTGACAGCCGGTCGCCCATCCGGTGGCTCCGAGGTAACCGATCGTCTGTCCTTTCTTGACCACGTCTCCGACGTTGACCGCATAGCCGGACATGTGTCCGTAGAGCGTCTGCATCCCGTTTCCGTGGTCAATGATGATGCAGTTGCCGTAGCCGCCGTACCATTCGGCGCGGACGACGGTGCCGTTGTCACAGGCGACGATCGCCTCGCCGTCATGGCCGTAGCCGTCGATATCCATACCCGTATGGCTTTTCACCTCGCCGGTGATCGGATGCACGCGCGTTCCGAAGCGGCTCGTGACTCGGTGACTGCAGGGAACGGGCCACTGGAGAGAGCCCGTGCCGATGGCGTCGTCGCCGGGATCCGGCTCGGGCGTCGGCTCCGGCGTGGGTTCCGGCGTCGGCTCCGGGGCAGGCGTATCGCCGCCCGGTTCGGGCGTCGGCTGCGGCGCAGGCTCCTGCGTCGGCTGCGGTGCGGGCGTATCGCCGCCCGGCTCGGGCGTCGGCTGCGGCGCAGGCGTCGGCGTCGGCGCAGGCGTCGGCGTGACGACTGGCTTTACCTGCTCTTCCTTCTTCTTCTTTTCCTCTTCGGCCTGACGGTTGAGCTCGTCGATGATCGCCTGGATCTGCTCGTCGGCGGCGGCGCGGGCCTTTTCGGCCTCTTCGTATTCCTGCATCGCCTTTTCGATCTCTTCCTCCAGACCGGCCAGCTGCTCCTCGGCCTCCGTGATCAGCCGCTCGAGTCTGTCCTGCTCTTCGGTGAGTTCCTTTTTCTTCTGTTCGAGGAGGGTCTTCTCCTGCTCGTACTCGAGCTTCGCCTTTTCATGAAGCTCGCGGGCGCTGACGTATTCCTGCTCGAGTTGTCTGTCCGCTTCCATGATGCTGCCGATATCGTCGACCGCGGCGATCAGTCCGCCGAAGCTGTCCGCGCTCATCAGAAGAGCGAACAGGTCGTAGCCGCCGTTTTCCTCCAGCGCGCGCACGCGCACCCGGTAGCGGTCACGCTGTTCCTCCTCGGCCGCTCTGGCCTTTTCAACCTCGAGAGCCTTATCTTCGATCATTCGATTGTAAAGGTCGATCTCCTCCTGAATGAGCCCGATCTGTTCGAGCGCCAGCTCGCTCTGATCGAGCAGAGCCTGCCGCTGGAGCAGGACGTTGGCCTTCTCGTCCCGGAGCTGATCGATTCTCGCCTGACTCTGCTCCTGCCTCTCGGCAATCTCGTCTCTCTCCTTCCGGATCCGCTCCAATTCGTCCTGCAGCGCAGCATGCGCCTGGGACGGAAGGAGACGGCCGACCAGCGAAAAGACCATCAGTGCCGTCAAAAGCAAGGCAAGCGTGGAAGTAAGTACTCTGCGATTCATCGTGCCCTCCCTTGAGCACAGCGGTTCAAACCTTCAGATAATTGCGGATCGCGTTGACGCCGCCGAACACGCCGACGAACACGCTCGTTCCCATAAATGCGACAAGCATCGGCAGGGCGACCTGCTGGGGCGGAATAACGCTGATCAGGCTGCCTGTCAGCGAGGAAATCAGGCGGGCGGTGATCAGATGATACAGCCCCATTTCGGCCGCGAAGGCCAGCCCGCCGCCCAGGATGCCGAGCACCAGACCCTCCACGACGAAGGGCAGGCGGATGAAGCTGTTGGTCGCGCCGACCATCTTCATGATGGCGATTTCCTCACGGCGGTTAAAGGTTGCCAGCTTGATCGTATTCGACATGATGAAGATCGAGATGAACACGAGGATCGCGATCAGCACCAGCGCGATCACGCTGACGACGTTCCGGATCGTAACGAAGGTCTTGGCGTACTCCAGATTCGCGTTGACCTTCGCGATGCCCTCCGTCGCGGAAAGTCCTGCTTTTGTCTGGCTCATCAGCGCGATATCGTCAAGCTGCAGCACGTAGCGGTGACGGAACCAGGTCTCGTCCACGCCCTCCATCAGATCTTCCGAATAGCTGGACATGAACACGTCCATCGCCTCTTTGCGGCTGACGAACTGAACGTTGCTGACGTTGGGGATCGCGGCCAGCTTCGGCTCGATCGCCCGGGCTTCTTCCTCGGTATACGCCTCGTCCACGAAGGCGACGACCTGGTTTTTATCCTCCATCTTCTGGATCATCGCGTCGATGTTCAGCGTCAGAAGCGACACGCTGCCCATGATGATCAGGCAGGCCATGATGATCGTTACGGAGGCAAAGGACATGAATCCGTGGGTACCGATGCTGCGGAAGCCTTCACGGATCAGATAACCGCTTCTACTCAATCTCATAGCTGTAGTACCCATCCATTCCGTCGCTGATCACGCGGCCGCCCTCGATCGAGATGACGCGCTTGGAGAATGCGTTGACCAGCTCCTTCTCGTGAGTCACGACGAGGATCGTCGTTCCCAACTCGTTGATCTTTTCAAACAGGAGCATCAGCTCCAGGCTGCGCACCGGGTCAAGGTTGCCGGTGGGCTCGTCCGCGACGATCATGCGCGGCTCGTTTACCAGCGCGCGGGCGATCGCCACACGCTGCTGCTCGCCGCCGGACAGCTCGTTCGGCATGCGCTTTTCGCGGCCTTCGAGGCCGACCAGCTCGAGCACCTCGGGCACGCGCTTGCGGATCTGCCGGTTCGGCGCGCCGACGACGCGCATCGCAAAGGCCACGTTGTCATAGACGTTCATATTCTCGATCAGGCGGTAATCCTGGAAGATCGCGCCGATCGTGCGCCGCATCTTGGGCAGCTTGCGGCGTTTGATTTTTCGCATGTTGTAGTCGTTGACGATGACCGTGCCGGAATCGGCCCGGAGCTCTCCGGTGATGAGCTTCATCACCGTGGTCTTCCCGGAGCCGGAGGGGCCGACGAGAAACACGAATTCCCCTTCGTCGATATTCATCGTCACTCCGTCGAGCGCAACCGTGTCGCTGCTTTGATAAACCAGCTTCACGTCTTTCATTTGAACCATATCTGCCTATCCTTCCTTGCAGTCGATCTCTTTCCGACAGGCGGCCGCGGGATCAATAGCGGCTGCTGTTGAGCGAGTCGAGATACATCTTGACCATCATCGCCACCTTGAAAACGATGGCGTGGTCGAACTCGCGCAGATCAAGCCCGGTGATCTTCTTGATCTTTTCCAGGCGGTAAACCAGGGTGTTGCGGTGGACGTAGAGCTTCCTCGAGGTCTCGGATACGTTCAGATTGTTCTCAAAGAAGCGGTTGATCGTCTCGATCGTATCCTCGTCGAGCGTTTCGATCGGGCTCTTTTTAAAAACCTCGTTGAGGAACATTTCGCACAGGGTCGTCGGCAGCTGGTAGATGATGCGGCCGAGCCCCAGACTCTCGTAATTGATGATGCTTTTGTCGCTTTCAAAAACGCCGCCGACCTCGATGGCGACCTGCGCCTCCTTGTAGCGGTCGGCAAGCTCCCGCAGATGGTTGGCCTCGGTGCTGATACCGATCACGCACTTGATGCCGAGCTCCTCGCGCAGCGCTTTCTCGATCTCGCGCGCGGCCTTCATGACCTCGTTCTTCGCCTCGTCCGAAGCGCTGACGGCCTTGATGACGACGATATCCGACTCGTTGATGTTGATGACGAAGTCGCGCTGCCGGTCCGGAAACAGGCGCTGCAGCAGCTCGACGGCGGACACGTCGGAATTGACGGTCTGACGGACGAGGAGCACGACGCGGTGCTCGTCGGTGACAAAGTGGAGCTCCTTGGCCCGCACGTACACGTCGCCCGGCAGGATGTTGTCGGAGATGATATTCTTGATAAAGGCGGCCTTGTTGTGCTTTTCCTCGTAATTCTCCTTCGCCTCGTTGAAGGCGACGGCGATCAGCGAGCAGACCATGGCGGACAGCCCGTCCGCTCCCTCGGTAAACGCTATGTATTCGGCCCCCTGACCGCCGGAAGCGAGCG
This sequence comes from Oscillospiraceae bacterium, assembly GCA_024690695.1. The sequence goes on along the minus strand of JAILOS010000076.1, from coordinate 14,238 downwards.
GCTGGTACGTCCGCGTACCGACGGCGACGGCCTTGTCGGCTCCGCTGAACTCGGCAAGCCGGAAGCCCTCCAGCCTCGTTCCGATCAGAGCCAGCTCGTTGGAAGCGACGACGAAGCCCTGCTCGTCGGCCACGCCGACCGTGCGGTCGACGGCGTCCTTCATCTGTGTGACGACGTTTTGAAAGATCCTGCTGGACATAAAATATTCATCCTCTCATGCGTTACGATCTGCCATTTTTGGAAAGTGCTTTACATCATAGCGCATCTTACGGTGATTTTCAATAGAAACTCCAGCGATTTTTTGTTAAATATTTTGAAAAAGTGTGCTATCCGCTGAAAACCGCTCGAAAAAACCGGAGCTTTTTCAGCTATCTGCCCATAAAAACGGTCTTCCGTTCCTCTTCGCTCAGCTCCCGATATCCGCCGGGCCCAAGCTCCGGATCCAGCTCGAGCGCGCCGACCGAGAGCCGCCGCAGCCGCAGAACGGGCTTTCCGCGGGAGGCGAGCATTCTCTTGACCTGGTGATATTTCCCCTCGCAGACGGTAACGAAGCAGGCGCCGGCTCCGGCCGGCTCCAGCTCCGCCGGCAGGCAGCGCGTCCCGTCTCCGAGCACCAGCCCCTCGGTGAAGGCGCGAACGTCGCTCTCGTCCGGCTCACCCTCCACCTCGGCGAAATAGCGCTTTTTGACGCAGCTTTTGGGGGAAATCACCCGATGGGCAAAGTCTCCGTCGTCCGTCAGCAGCAGCAGACCGCTCGTGTCGATATCCAGCCGTCCGACCGGGAACAGCCCCATCCGTCTGAGCTCCGGGCTGAGCAGATCGAGCACGGTCTTCTGCTTTCCGTCTTCCGTGGCGGAGATCACGCCCGCCGGCTTGTCCATCATATAGTAATGAAACCGACTGTAGCGGAGGCTTTTGCCGTCGATGATAAAGACGGCCTTCTCCGGATCGAGCTTGCTGTCGGGGCGGAGATCGTCGATCCCCTGCACGCGCACGCGGCCGCTTTTCAGAAGCTGGCGGACCTCTCTCCGCGAAGCCAGACCCATATCGCACAGGGCCTTGTCCAAACGAATCAGCGCCATGTCGGGACCCCTCAGAAAATTGTTGACAAATATAGTCATATTGTCACCATTTTGTAAAGATTATACTGCATATCGGTCATTGTGCCAATCGGCAATTTCAACAAATTTTTACTGTGTCTTTTGTTATTCTTCACAATAATTGCCGTTTTCTGTAGCATATCTGCCACTCTTCGCGCGTATTGTATCACGAGGTGAGCATAAATGCTTGAAAAAACGGGCGAAATGACACGAAAGAAAGCGCTGCTGATCGTGGCCGTCGCGGCTGCGGCGATCCTTTTGACGGTCTGGGCGGTCCACGCTTCCCGGGAAAAGCAAAGGAACGCGGCAACCGCTCAGGAGCGGGTCGCGTTCCTCGATGAACTTGGCTGGACGGTCGATCCCGAAAGCGAGAGCGCGCAGACCGTGCTGATCCCCGACTGCGGCGAGGGGGCCATGGCCGACTACAACGCGCTGATGCTTTCTGCGGGTTACGATCTGAACCCTTTTTCCGGGAAGAGCGTGGAGCAGTACTGTTATGAGATCCTGAACTATCCGGGCTATACCGGCAGCGTAACCGCCGTGCTGTACGTTCACGACGGGCGCGTGATCGGCGGGGATATCCACACGGCGGCGCTCAACGGCTTTATGCACGAGCTGCGTAAAAATCCGCAGAGCTGACGGGCTTGCCGGCTCAGGCGCGCTCGGAACCCGTCTGCGGCTGAGCGAGCTGGCCCGTAACGAGACTTTCAAGCATCCGGGAGATCTCGGCTTCGTGCGCGTCATAGGCCTGCTGCGTCGCGTTCAGCTGCAGCGTAAAGGTGTCCGTGCCGGTTTTGAGGATCAGCGTCCAGAAGTTTGCGTCGGCGCCTTTTTCAAAGGCGAGCGTCGCACTCTCAAAGCCGGGCAGCTCGAGCTCCTCAAAGCGCACGCCGGTGCCGCACATGGCAAAGCTGTCCCAGAAGCGCGCGCGGATCACGAAGTCAGGATCCTCCTCGGGCCGGAATTCGATCCCCTCTTCGCCCGTCCGCTGACTCCAGCCCTCGGGCAGCGTCAGACGCAGATAGCTCTCGATCCCGTCCACCGTGACGGTATCGGAGACGGTTTCGGGTTCTTCGGGCTTTTCCGTTTCGGCGGTCACGGGCTCCGGGCTCTCGTCAGTCCCCTCTTCCGCGTCCGCTCCGGAAACGCCCGCTTGCGGCGTCCGCTCCGGGGTCTCGGCTTTCCGTCCGGGATTGTCGCCGCAGGCGGTCAGAAGCAGCAGTGCGAGGGCCAGCAGCAAAACGATGGTTTTTTTCATCGGATGATCCTCCTTTCGTCCTTTGTCCGTTCAGACGCCGACGTTCCGAAAAAGTTCCGTTCAACAGGAAAAGCCCGCTGACGCGGGCTTTTCCTGTCGCTGTTCCGTTACGCTTCCTTCGCCGCGGCGATCTTTTTGAGCTCCTCTTCCTCGAGGACCCGGTAAGCCACCTTGCCGACCAGCGTTTTGGGCATATCGTCCTTGAATTCGATATCGTAGGGCATCGCGTATTTGGCGATGTTCTTGCGGCAGTAATCGAGCAGCTCCTGCTTCGTCTCGTCGTTTGCCGGAATGCCGGCGGCCAGCTTGACGAAGGCCTTGACCTTCTGCATCTTGTAATCGTCCGGCACCCCGATGACGCAGCTCATCTGCACCTTGTCGTGCGCGTCGAGGATGTTCTCGATCTGCGCGGGATAGACGTTGTAGCCGGAGGAGATGATCATGCGCTTGGCGCGGCCCTTGAAGAAGATGAAGCCCTCTTCGTCCATGATGCCCAGGTCGCCGGTATAGACCCAGGTGAGGCCGTCGGCATGATGACGCAGGGTCTGTGCCGTCTCCTCGGGATGCTTCATATATTCCTTCATGACCGTCGGGCCGGCCAGCAGGATCTCGCCCTCCTCGCCGTAGGGAAGCTCGCGGTCGGTTCCGGGCTCGACCACCTTGATATAGGTGTCCGGGAACGGAATACCGATGCTGCCTTCCTTGGCCTTGGTCAGCGGCGTCAGGCAGCAGGCCGTCACGGTCTCGGTCGTGCCGTACCCCTCGCGCACCTCGATCTTCGCTCCATGCTCGGCCAGGAATTTGTCAAGCTTCTTCTTCAGCTCGATGGACAGGCTGTCGCCGCCGGAGAAAACGCCCTTGAGGAAGCTCAGATCCGTTCCCTCCATGGTCTTCAGCCGCAGCAGCGCTTCATACAGCGTTGGTACGCCGGCGATCAGATTGCAGCGGTATTTGATCAGATCCTTGGCGTAGGTCTCGGCGGTGAAGCGCGGGATCAGGATGCAGGTGCCGCCCTGGGAGAGCATCGTATGGATGCAGACGCCGAGGCCGAAGCCATGGAAAAGCGGCATGGCCGCCAGCATACGGTCGCCGACCCGGAAAATCGGATTTGCGGCAATGACCTGCTGACCCAGCGCGTTAAAGTTGAGGTTCGTCAGCACAATGCCCTTGGTGGTGCCGGTGGTGCCGCCGGAATAGAGAATGACGGCGGGATCGTCGGCCTTGCGCGGAACAGATACGTCTCCGCTGTATTTTTCGCCGCGGGAAAGAAAATCCTTCCAGAAGAGAACCGCCTTCGCATCGGCCGGGACCTTCGGGATCTTGCGGCCCTGCGTAAGCTGATAGCCCAGCTTCATCAAGGGGCTCAGCGCGTCCTTGATCGTGGCGATGAGCAGCGTTTCCACGCCGGTATTGTCCAGGATATGAGCAAACTTGCCGTAGAACTGATCGAGCGTGATCGCGACGCGGCTTTCGGAGACGTTCAGATAGAATTCGATCTCCTTTTCGGCGGACAGCGGATGGATCATGTTGCCGATAGCGCCGACCAGATTGATCCCATAAAACATAAACAGGGCCTGCGGGCAGTTCGGCATCGCGACGGTGACCCGGTCCCCTTCTCCGACGCCGATCGCCTTCAGCGCGCGGGCGCATCTCTCGGTCTCGGCGACCAGCTCGCGATACGTCGTGGCCCTGCCCATGAAACGAAACGCGATGTTGTCGGGATACTGCCCGGCGATCTTCTTCACGGCCTCGAACATCGTGCCCTGAAAATAATCCAGATGCATCGGGACCTCGCCCATAAAAGGCTCCCACGGCGTTTTGGCGGTAATTGTCTCCATCTCCATACTCCTGCTTCCTTCTTACTTATTTGAAATCAAAGCCGCTGGACTCGCCGAAGGGGCGGTCCAGAAGCTCGGGATGCGCGAAGAGATATTCAACGAGCTTCAGACTGCGCACAAAATAAAAGCCGTCCGCGATGCGCTCGTCCAGCGTCGCGCCGATCTCCACCACGTCGCGCAGCTCCTTGTGACCGTCCGGCATGACAAGCTCTTCCTTGTGGATGGTGCCCACGGTGACCATGATGCTGTTGGTTCCGTAGTTGTTGAGGTGGTGGTAGACGGCGGGGCCCTTGATGCTGCCGAGGTTCGAGAGCAGCACCGTTGAATAGTTGGTGTCGCCGTCGGTCAGCGCCTTGGGATTGACGCCCCAGAAGTCCAGCCAGCGGATCACGCGCGTTACGAACATCAGCAGCAGACGCGGGATCTTTGCAAAAGCGTCGATCGTGCTGTCCATGCCGCCGGTGGAGTGCTCGCTCTTGCGCATCTCCCGAACCTTGCCCGCGATCTCGTAGCTGAAGGAGTCGATCGTATCCTCGTCCTTCGGGACGAAGAACATCATCGCTTCCTCGGCGTGGTCGGTGAAGCGGCGCTTGGCCATGAAGCTGAGGCTGATTTCATTGCGCTCGTACATGCGGCGGCCCTGCACGAAGCGGTTCATCTTCGGCCGTTCACGGATCATGCGGCCGATCGCCAGTACGAAGCAGTGGAAGACCGTGGTCTTGTAATCCGGGTGCATGGCGTTTTTCTGCTCAAGGTATTTCAGCAGATCGGTCACGTCGATTTTTTCATTGAGATAGACCTCCGCGTCCGTGCGGTTGGTCATAATATGCATCATCAGGGTCGTCAGGCCCGACACGTCGCGGATCCAGCGTCCGTCGCGGCGGTCGCCCAATCTTCTCTTGTACGCTTCGCTCATCAGGATATCCCCCATCTCGTTAGTCGTCCGTTTCCGAACTCTTCCAGTTTCTTAGTTTATACGATGCAGCGTCCAAATGCAAGATATTTCGACATTTTTGTTTAAAATATTTGAAATACAAAGAAGCGCCGGTTTTCGGCGCTTCTTTGCAGTTCACGTTTTGGACGGATTCAGACGATCAGGCTCTCGCCGGTCATTTCGGCGGGCTGTTCAAGGCCGATCGTGCGCAGGATCGTCGGCGCGATATCGGCCAGACGGCCCGGGCGCAGCGCGATTCCCTTCTCGCGGACGAGGAAGGGCACGGGATTCGTCGTGTGGGCGGTGTTTACCTTGCCGGTTTCGTCGAACATCACGTCGGCGTTGCCGTGGTCGGCAGTGAGCATCAGCACGGCGTCGTCATGGCGCGCGACCTCATCGAGCACGCGGCCGACGGCCTCGTCCACCGCTTCGACCGCGCGGACGGCGGCCTCCATGACGCCGGTGTGTCCGACCATGTCGCAGTTGGCGAAATTGCAGACGATCACCGCGTAGCGGTCGGAGGCGATGGCCTCGATCAGCTTGTCGGCCACCTTCGCCGCGCTCATCTGCGGCACGAGATCATAGGTCGGGAACTCCTTCGGCGAAGGAACAAGGCAGCGGTCCTCTCCCTCGAACTGCTTTTCGACGCCTCCGTTGAAGAAGAAGGTGACGTGCGCGTACTTCTCGGTTTCGGCGACGCGGAACTGCCTGAGCCCGTGAGCGCTGATATAGTCGCCGAGCGTGTTGACCAGCTCCTCCGGCGGGTACGCGATCGGCAGCGTCAGCGTCTCGTCGTACTGTGCGGTGCAGACGTAGCTGAGCGGGAAGACCTTCTTTTTGCGCTCGAAGCCTTCAAAATCGGGCAGATTCAGCGCCCAGGTCATCTCTCTGGCCCGGTCGGGGCGGAAGTTCATGAAGATCACGCTGTCGCCCTGACTGACCGTTCCCTCGGGGCAGACGACGACGGGCTTGACGAATTCGTCCGTGACGCCCTCGGCGTAGCTTGCCTCGACCGCGTGCACGGCGTCCGGATCGTGGACGCCCTCGCCGCAGACGATCGCGTTGTAGCCGGCCTCGACGCGGTCCCAGCGCTTATCGCGGTCCATGCCCCAGAAGCGGCCCTGGACGGTGGCGATGCGGGCGTTTCCGAGCTCCGCGCACTTGTCCTGCAGGCGCTTGACGAAGCCCGCTCCGCTCTGCGGCGGAACGTCGCGTCCGTCGAGGAAGGCGTGGACGTAGACGCGGCGCAGGCCGCGCTGTTTGGCCATATCCAGCAGCGCGAAGATATGCTCGATGTGGCTGTGCACGCCGCCGTCGGACAGCAGACCGAGCACGTGCAGAGGCCGTTCGGCCGCTCTGGCGTCCTCCATGGCCTTGATATAGACCTCGTTTTCAAAGAAGCGGCCGGTTTTGATCTCCTGGCTCATTTTGGGCAGGATCTGGAACACCACGCGGCCGGCGCCGATATTGGTGTGGCCGACCTCGGAATTGCCCATCTGTCCCTCGGGCAGGCCGACGTCCAGCCCGGAGGCCTGAAGCTGCGTGTGCGGGTATTCGGCAAAAAGGCGGTCGAGATTCGGCTTGTGCGCCTGGGCGATCGCGTTGCCGGCGGTCGGCGGTGCGATGCCGAAGCCGTCGAGGATGACGAGTATGGCTTTTTTCTTCATCGTTAGCTCCTTACAGACCGGACGGAGCGGCATGGCCGCCCCGTCCTTAATGGTTCAGTCCTGGTTGGAAGCGGCGACGATCTGGGCAAAGTCGGCCGGCTTGAGGGAAGCGCCGCCGATCAGGCCGCCGTCGATGTCGGGCTGCGCCAGCAGCTCGGCCGCGTTCTTGGCGTTCATGCTGCCGCCGTAGAGGATGCTGACGGCGCGCGCGGGACGGGCCCCGTACATCTTGCGGATGACGGCGCGGATGCCCTCGCAGACCTCCTGCGCCTGTTCGGACGTGGCGGTCTTGCCGGTGCCGATGGCCCAGATGGGCTCGTAGGCGATGACGCAGCGGCGGAGCTGAGCGGCGTCGATGCCGTTCAGGGCGGCCTTGACCTGGTAGCTCACGTACTCCATCGTCAGGTTTGCCTCACGCTGCTCAAGGCTTTCGCCGACGCAGATGATCGGGATGATGTTCTTCGCCAGCAGAGCCTTCGCCTTCGCGTTGACGAGCATATCGTCCTCGCCGTGGTACTGGCGGCGCTCGGAATGGCCGACGATGCAGTATTTCGCGCCGATATCGGCCAGCTGGGCTGCGGAGATCTCGCCGGTGTAGGCGCCCTTCTCATAGCGGGAGACGTCCTGTCCGCCGCAGCCGAGCTTGATTTCCTTGCCGGCCTTGATCAGCGCGGGCAGCATCACGGCGGGCGAGCAGATCACGAGCTCGCAGGCGCGCGTCTTCGGCAGCTGCTCTTTCAGATTCTCGATAAAGGGCTTGATCTCGGAAGCGGTCATGTTCATCTTCCAGTTGCCCGCGATGACGGTCTTGCGATATTTTCTGTTCATGTCGTTCTCTCCGTTTCTGATTGATTACTTGTCGAGCAGGCAGGCCACGCCCGGCAGCTCCTTGCCTTCGAGGAACTCCAGAGACGCGCCGCCGCCGGTGGAAATGTGGGTGATCCGGTCGGCAAAGCCGAGCTTTTCGACCGCGGCCGCGGAATCGCCGCCGCCGACGATGGTAACGGCGCCGCTCTCGGCCAGGGCCTTGGCCATCGCCTTCGTGCCGCCGGCAAAAGCGTCGAACTCAAACACGCCCATCGGTCCGTTCCAGACGATCGTTCCGGCGCCCTTGACGGCCGCGGAGAAGATCTCGACTGTCTTCGGGCCGATATCCATGCCCATCAGATCCTCGGGGATGTTTCCCTCGACCAGGACGGGCTCGGCCTCGGCGGAGAATTCGGCCGCGCAGAGGTTGTCGACCGGGAGCAGGAACTTCACGCCCTTCGCCTCGGCCTTCGCGATCATGTCGCGGGCGTAGTCAAGACGGTCAGCCTCCAGCAGGGACTTGCCGATCTCGAAGCCCTGCGCCTTTTTGAAGGTGTAGGCCATGCCGCCGCCGATGATGATGGTGTCGGCCTTTTCGAGCAGGTTATTGATAACGGCGATCTTGTCGGAGACCTTCGCGCCGCCGAGCACAGCCACGAAGGGACGTTTGGGATCGTCCAGCGCCTTGCCCATGACGGACAGCTCTTTGGCGACCAGCAGGCCGCTGACGGCGGGCAGATAGGCGGCGACGCCGGCCGTGGAGGCGTGCGCGCGGTGCACGGTGCCGAACGCGTCGGACACGTAGAGCTCGGCCATGTCGGCCAGCTTCTTCGCCAGCGCGGGATCGTTCTTGGTCTCGCCCTTTTCAAAGCGCAGATTCTCGAGCAGCATGATCTGGCCCGGCTGCAGCGCGGCGGCCTTCGCCTGCGCGTCGGGACCGACGGTGTCGGCGGCGAAGATGACCTCCCGGCCGAGCAGCTCGCCCAGATGCTTCGCCACGGGGGCGAGGGTCAGCTTGCGGAGGGATTTTTCCCAGGATTCGCGGGTCACGTCGGCCTCGTTCTTGCCCTTCTCGACCTGCTTTTTCACAAAGCTCTCGAAGGTGGCGACGGGTTTGCCGAGGTGGGAGCAGGCGATGACGGCGGCGCCGTTGTCGAGCAGATAGCGGATGGTGGGCAGGGCGGCGACGATGCGCTTGTCGCTGGTGATCTCGCCGGTCTCCTTGTTCTGGGGAACGTTGAAATCGCAGCGGAGAAGGACCTTTTTGCCTTTTACGTCTACGTCGTAAATGGTTTTCTTGTTATAATTCATGGGGCTTCCTCCTTAAATGAAATTCTTTTTTATCGCGCTGACATGGAGCCCTCCGCAAGCAGGCCGGGAAATCCCTGCTGTCGGAGCGCCTCGTAGGCCAGCACGGCCACGGAGTTGGAAAGGTTGAGGCTTCTCGCCTCGCTGACCATGGGGATGCGGATGCAGCGGTCGCGGTATTTTTCACGCAGCCATTCCGGCAGTCCCGCCGTTTCTTTTCCGAACATCAGCGTCACGTCGCCGCTCAGATCGGCCTGCGCGTACGAACGCGGGGCCTTCGTGGTGGCGAGGAACAGACCTTCGTCGCCGTTTTTGGCGAAGTAGTCGTCCAAATCGTCGTAGACGAAGATTTCGACCAGATACCAGTAGTCCAATCCGCAGCGCTTGACCATTTTATCGGAGATGTCAAAGCCCAGCGGGCGGATCAGATGGAGCCTGGCTCCGGTCGCCGCGCAGGTACGGGCGACTGCGCCGGTGTTGTGCGGGATCTCCGGCTCGTGCAGAACGATATTCAGCATGTCCGGTTCTCCCTTCCAAACGGGTGAAAAAGTACCGTTTTCCGATTGCCGAAACTATTTTAGCATAAATAATCAAAAAATCATGCACTATTTTTCAATTTTTAACGATTCTTGCAACTTGTACAAATCTGCGGTATAATCCATGCGGATGAGCCCCGTTTTATGGTCAATTTGCCAAGGAATGCCCTGCGGCTTTTCGGGAGGTCAACATGGAATGGATCTGCAGAGATTGTCCCCGTGAATGCGGCTGTCTGCGCGCTCCGTCGGTGAGCGCCGGCGTGTGCGCCAGCCCTTCCCTGCCGTGCGTCGCGCGGGCCGCGCCGCACTTCGGCGAGGAGCCCTGCATCAGCGGCGAGAGGGGCTCCGGCGCGGTGTTCTTCACCGGCTGCTCGCTCGGCTGCGTGTACTGTCAAAACCGGGAGATCAGCCGCGTCTCCGGCGGCAGAATGCTGAGCGTTCAGGCGCTGCGCGAGCTTTTCCTGCGGCTTCGCGATCAGGGCGTTCACAACATCAATCTCGTCACGCCCAGTCACTTCGCCCGGCCGATCGCGCAGGCGCTCGAAGGGCTCGAGCTCGGCATTCCGGTCGTCTGGAACAGCAGCGGCTACGAGAAGGTCGAAACGCTCAAGCGTCTGGAGGGGCTTGTGCAGATCTACATGCCGGATATGAAATACGGGAAAAGCGAGCCGGCCGCCCGCTATTCCCGCGCGCCGGATTACCCGCTCCGCGCCGCCGAGGCGATCCGCGAGATGTTCCGGCAGACCGGGCCCTACGTGCTCGGGGACGACGGGCTGCTGCGCTCGGGCGTGCTGATCCGCCATCTGATCCTGCCTGAGGAGGACCTGAACACGATGGAGGTCATTGATTTCGTCGTCGATGAGTTTCCGGAGGACAGCGTGCTCTTTTCGCTGATGAGCCAGTACACGCCGATGCCCGGTCTCGAGCGCTTTCCGGCTTTGCAGAAGACGGTCGACCGGGAGCTCAGCGAGCGAATGCTCAGCTACGCGCGGCGCCGCGGCGTCCGCAGCGGCTACTGGCAGGAGCCGGAGGCCGCCGGAACCGAGCAGATCCCGGCCTTCGACGGCACCGGGCTCGCTTGACGGAAAAGCCTGCCATTGACAGCGGAGCCTTCCTGCGTCATAATAGAAGGCAGCTTACCAAACACAATAACAGATAAAGGAGTGGTCAACCGTGACCTATCAGGAGATCCACGAAGCGGCCCGGGACAAAGTCGGCCCGTACTGCAAAAACTGCCCCGTCTGCAACGGCCGCGCCTGCGGCAACACCATGCCCGGCCCCGGCTGCAAATACCCCGGCGCCGTCGCCTCGCGCAACTATGAAAAATGGCAGGAGCTGTGCGTCAACATGGACACGCTCTGCGCCAACGTCGACCCCGACGTCAGCTTCGAGTTTCTCGGCCGCCGCTTCAGCGCGCCGATCTTTGCCGCGCCGCTCGGGTCTGTCGATATGCACTACGGCCCGCTCTACAAGGATCAGAGCTATAACGCCGTGCTGGTCAAGGCCGCGGCCGAATACGGCGTGTGCGCGATGACGGGCGACGGCGTCGATCCCGAGATCATGAAGAGCGCCGTGGAGGACATGGCGAAGGTCGGCGGTCTCGGCATCCCGACGATCAAACCCTGGAACAAGGAATTCGTGTTCGAAAAGCTCGATATCGTGAAGGCCAGGGGCGTCTTCGCCGCGGCGATGGACGTTGACGGCGCCGGTCTGCCCTTCCTCAAAAAGCTCAATCCAAACGCCGGCAGCAAGTCGGTCGAGGAGATGCGCGAGATCATCGATTACGCGAAGCTCCCCTTTATCATCAAGGGCATCATGACTCCCGGCGGCGCGCTGAAGGCTTATGAAGCCGGCGCCTCCGCGATCGTCGTTTCCAACCACGGCGGGCGCGTTCAGGGCGGCACGCCGTCCACCGCCGAGGTGCTCCCCTCCATCGTCGAGGCCGTCAAGGGCAAGCTGACGATCTTTGTCGACGGCGGCATCCGTTCGGGTCTGGACGTGTTCCGCGCGCTCGCGCTCGGCGCCGACGCCGTGCTGATCGGCCGGCCGATCCTGAACATGATCTACGGCGGCGGCGAAGAGGGCTTCCGCGTGTACTTGGACAAGATCGTCGGCGAGCTGCGCTCGACGATGACGATGTGCGGAACCGCCTCTCTGAAGGATATCAGCCGGAAGAACCTCTGGCTCTGATTCTCGTTTTTCCCGCGGCGGCAGCCCAGACAGGCTGCCGCCGCCTTCTTTTTTCCGGCGAGTTTTTATTGACTTAAGACAACCCGTGTCGTAATATGAATTAATATAGATGGTTCTGCTTTGAGCCCGGGCTTTTCCCGGGTAATCTTCCAGAAAAGGGGATCTTCTCATGGCAAAGGAAAACAAGAAAACCAAGTCCGCGGAGAGCGAGGCTCTGAAGGAAGAGATCAAGGCGCTGCGCGAGCATCTCCTCTCCCGCCAGCAGCTCATCCGCGAGAAAAAGCTGCCGATCATCGTGCTCGTGGAGGGTTGGGCCGCCGCAGGCAAGGGCAGCCTGATCAACGAGCTGATCAGCGAGCTCGACCCGAGATTCTACAACGTCTTCTCCCCGGTGCTCGTACCCGAGACCGAGGAGCGCTATCCCTTCCTGTACCCCTACGCCAAAGCGCTGCCCGAAAACGGCAAGCTGATGTTTTATGACTCCGGCTGGATGGAGGGCGCCGTGCGCAAATACCTCCACCGCGAGATTACAAAGGACCAGTACAAGGAGCGCATCCGCTCGGTCAACGAGTTTGAGCGACAGCTCCGCGACGGCGGCTATCTCGTGCTGAAGCTCTTCCTCGACATCGACCAGGACGAGCAGCGCAAACGCATCAGCGCCCTGCGCAGCAATTACGAGACCGCCTGGCGCGTGACGGAGGACGATCTGTGGCAGCACCGCGAGTTCAAGCTGTTTTCCGAGACCTATGAGGACTTCATGGACAAAACCGGAAAGCTCCTCCCCTGGCACGTGCTCAACGGCGGCAAAAAGCGCGAGGCCGCCCGCGACGCGCTGCAGCTCCTCGTCGGTCTGATCGACAAGGCTCTGGAAGAGGGCAAGTATAACGGCAAGCCCTTCAAGGAGGATTTCCCTCTCGTCAGAATGCAGAAGCTCAGCGAGGTCGATCTCTCTCCCGCCGTCAGCGACGAGGAATACCGCGCTGAGCTCAAGCGTCTGCAGCGGCGGCTGAGCGAGCTGCACAACGTGATCTACCGCCTCAAGATCCCCGCCGTGATCTGCTATGAGGGCTGGGACGCGGCCGGCAAGGGCGGCAATATCCGCCGCATCGCCCGCGCGCTCGATCCGAGAGGCTGCGACGTGATGCCGATCGCCTCGCCCGAGCCGCACGAGCTGGCGCGCCACTACCTCTGGCGCTTCTGGACGAGACTGCCGCGCAGCGGCCACGTCTGCATCTTCGACCGCACCTGGTACGGCCGCGTGATGGTCGAGCGTCTTGAGGGCTTCTGCACCGAGGACGACTGGAAGCGCGCCTTCAACGAAATCAACGAATTCGAGCGGCAGCTCACCGACTGGGGCGCCGTCGTGCTGAAGTTCTGGATCCACATCGACCAGGACACGCAGCTCGAGCGCTTCACCGACCGCCAGAACACGCCCGAAAAGCAGTGGAAGCTCACCGAGGAGGACTGGCGCAACCGCGAAAAATGGCCGCTCTACGAGGAGGCCGTGGACGAGATGCTGGAGAAGACCAGCACCGAAAACGCCCCCTGGTTCATCATCGAATCCAACGACAAGAAATACGCCCGTCTCAAGACGCTGCGCATTCTGATCGACGCGCTTGAAAAAGCGATCGACGAAAAAATAGCGAAAGGTTGTTAAGCATGGCGGTCAAAGAGAAAAAGGCCCCGGCCGCGGAACCCGTCGCCGACCGGAGCACCTACGTCAACCGCGAGCTGAGCTGGCTGGCCTTCAACGAGCGCGTGCTCCTCGAAGCGGCCGACAGCAGCGTTCCCCTGCTCGAGCGGCTGAAGTTCCTGATGATCTACCAGTCGAACCTCGAAGAATTCTACCGCGTCCGCATCGGGATCCTGACGCACAGCGCCCTGCTGACGCCGGATAAGCGCGACGTGCTCACGGGCCTTTTGCCCGAGGAACAGATCCAGCAGGTCCTGCGCGTCACCTCCGAGCAGCAGGCGCTGGCGGAGAGCGTGTGGAAGCTGATCCGCAGCGATCTGCGCGACAAGGGCGTGGACGTTCTGGACTTCAAGAAGATCAGCAAGGTCGACGAGCTGATGAGCAAAAAGCTCTTCGGCGATATCAAGGATCTCCTCTTCCCGAAGATCATCTCCATGAACCAGCCGCTGCCGTTTCTCTGGAGCGGCGAGCAGAACGTTGTGGCTTTCCTCGGCAGGGGAGAGCAGCAGCGTCTCGCGATCATCCAGCTGCACCGCATGCCCGCCTACCTCTCCTTCGAGGTCGACGGGCGGCAGAAGATCGTGCTCACGGCGCAGCTCGTGCGCCACTTCCTGCCCCTGCTGCTGAAGAAGGAGAACGTCGCACAGACCGTCATCGTCGAGGTCACGCGCAATGCCGACGTGTTTCTCTCCGCCGCCGAGAGCAGCGGCGACAAGGACCTGCGCAACAAGATGTCCACCATGCTCTCCAAGCGCAAGCGCGAGATGCCCGTCCGCGTCCGGCTCTACGGCAAGCTGCCGGAGGCGCAGCACGCCATGCTCATCAAGAAGCTGCGTGTGCAGGACAAGTATGTCTTCACGCAGTCGGTGCCGTTCGATCTCTCGTTCCGCTCCGCCATCGGCGGGCA
>JAILOS010000041.1 GCA_024690695.1 Oscillospiraceae bacterium | reverse complement strand
CCCGTCGGGCTCGATAAGGAGCGCCTGGCCGCGGCGGCGCTGCTGCACGATGTCGCCCGCAGGGAAAAGGACCACGCCCGCGTGGGCGCGGCCTGGCTCCGGGAGCTGGGCTATGACGGCACCGCGGCGATCACGGCACCGCATCACGACTGGGAGAGCGGACCGATCGACGAGGCAGCGATCCTGTATCTCGCGGACAAGTGCGTGCGGGAGGACCGGCGCGTGCCGATCGCGGAGCGCTTTGCCGGAAGCGAAGCGCGCTGCCGGACAGTCGAGGCGAGAGCCGCCCACGCGCGGCGCCGGGACGCCGCGCTGCGCCTGCGGGACGAAGTCAACCGCCTGTGCGGGGAAAGCATCGTGAAATAAAAAAGGAAAAGGGCGGGAGCTTTTCGGCTCCCGCCCTTTTGCGTTGTATGGATCAGTCGATGCCGACCATGACGGAGGTGGCCTTGACGACCGCGTAGGCCTCCTTGCCGACCTCGAGGCCGAGCTCCTGGATGGCGTTCATGGAGATGGTCGCGCTCATGACGTTGCCGCCGCCGATGTCGATCTTGACGATGCCGTTGACGGAGCCCTCCTGGATGCCGACGACCTTGCCTTTGAACTGATTTCTGGCGCTGAGCTTCATGGGTAAAATCTCCTTTCCATGCGGCCTTCCCCGCTCTCGGGGAAGGGGGGGCCGCTTTCAGCGGATCTGTTTTCTATTCGTACAGCAATAACACATTGGCCGGAGCGACGCCGAGCTCCTCGGGGAAGCGCTGCGGGAGCCTGTCCTTCGGAACGCGCCACCAGATCGGGGGGCTCACGGGGTCCTGGCCGCGGCAGCGGAACTGCAGCGTCGATTCGAAGGGCTCCTCCATCGTCTCGACGAATTCCACGCCGAAGCGGTTCTGCCTGGCGGAGGGATTGAAGTAGTGGGCGCGGATGCCGACGGCCTTCAGCCCGTCCCCGACCGGCTGCGCGGTCTCCAGGCGGATGCCCCAGGCGGGAACCTCGACCTCATGATCGCCGGTTTTCCGCGCTTCGGCGATGTTTTTGCAGCCGGTGAGCACGGCTGCGGCCACGCTGCCCGGATCGGCGAAGAGCTCCTTCGTGTCCTTGACGCACAGGAGCCTTCCCTGATCCATGACGGCGATGCGGCTGCTCATCGTGTAGGCCTCCTCGCGGCTGTGCGTGACCATCAGCACCTCGCGCCCGTAGTGGAGCAGCATGTCGCGCAGCTCGATCTTCAGCGAGTCGCGCAGATGCGCGTCCAGCGCGGAGAAGGGTTCGTCCAGCATCAGCAGCTTCGGCTCGCTCAGCAGGATGCGGCCGAGCGCGGCGCGCTGCTGCTGCCCGCCGGAGAGCTGAGACGGCTTGCGGTTTTCCAGCTCCTCCAGACGCAGCATCCGCAGCATCTCTTTCACGCGGCCTTCCCTGTGCCCTTTATCCTTTTCCCGGTGCAGACCGCACAGCAGGTTCTGCCGCACCGTCATGTTCGGGAACAGCGCGTAGTTCTGGAACAGATAGCCCACGCGGCGCTCCTGGGGCCGGAGGTTGACGTGCCTTCTGGAGTCGAAGAGCACCCGCCCGTCCAGCTCGATGCGGCCGCGGTCGGGCTTTTCGATGCCGGCGATGCACTTGAGCGTCAGGCTCTTGCCGCAGCCGGAGGAGCCGAGCAGACAGGTGATGCCGTTTTCCGCCTCAAAAGAGGCCTCCAGCTTAAAGCCGCCCAGATCCTTGCGGATATCGACGATCAGACTCATGGCTTCACCGCCTTTTTCTGCCGGGCCTCCAGCATGTTTACGCTCAGCAGCACCGCCGCGCTGATCACCAGGTTCAGCAGCACCCAGTACAGGGAGCCGGACTCGTTGAGAACGTTCTCGCCCTTGTAGAGCTGATAGACTGTGGTCGATATGGTTGCGGTCTTCCTGGGCATATAGCTGATCAGCATCATGGTCGCGCCGTACTCGCCCAGCGCGCGGGCAAAGGCCAGCACGAGACCGGCCAGAATGCCCTGTCGGCAGTAGGGCATACGGATGCGCCAGAAGATGTAGGCGTTGGACAGGCCCAGCGTCTGCCCCGAGTAGGCCAGCGTTTTGTCAAAGCTCTCGAAGGCGCCGCGCGCCGTGCGGTACATCAGCGGAAAGACGACGACGGTCGAGGCGAGGATGCCGCCGTACCAGGTGAAGGTGAACTTGACGCCGTATTGCAGGAGAAACGCGCCGACCGGCTGGTTGGTATTGAACAGCAGCAGCAGAAGATAGCCGCAGACCGTCGGCGGCAGCACCAGCGGCAGCGTCAGGATCACGTCCAGCACGCCCTTGAGCCAGCGGGGCAGCTTCGCGGCGTAGTAGGCGAAGAAAATGCCCAGAAAGAAGACCAGCACGCAGCTGATCGCCGCGATCCGCAGGGAGTTCCAGAGAGGAAACAGGTCCGTCGTCGTGAGCCATTCCCAGTATGTTTCAAAAAAACTCATAGCATGCTCCGATCAGGGAAAAGTCCGGGGAGGAACGAAGAGAGAACGCAGCTCCCCGGACGGTCGAATTCAGGGCGCGGGAGAGAAGAGAACGGCCTCAAACTCCCGCATGGCCTCTTCCGTCTGCAGATAGGCCAGGAAGTCGGCGGCCGCCTCGCTCTGGTGACCGGACTTGATCAGCGCGGCGGGGTAAATGATCTGGCCGCACATCTCCTTCGTCGCGGCTTCGATCACGGTGAGCTGGCCGGAGAAGGCGTCGCTGGCGTAGATGACGCCGCAGTCGACGTTGCCGCTCTTGACGTAGGTGGTCACTTCCTTGACGTCGCTGCCGTAGGCGATATGGCCTGCGTTGGCGAGCTCTTCCTCGTTCAGCCCGTAGAAGGTCAGGATCTTCTTGGTGTAATCGCCCACGGGCACGCCGGCGCCGCCCATGCCCATCAGGACCTCGCCGCTTTTGAGCATCTCTGCGAGCTGATCAAAGCTCCGGATGTTCTTCGGGTTGCTGTCGGGAACGACGAGAACGACCTTGTTCTCCAGCAGGTCTACGCGGCTCCCGTCCACGACGAAGTCGGAACCGTCGGTGTTTACCTCGGCGGAGGCGTTCTTGTCGATCTGGTTCATCTGCTTCTGACCGGCGGAGATGAAGAGATCGCATTCCGCGCCGGCCTTGATCTGCTTGCTGAGATCGCCGGAGGAGCCGAAGGCGTAGATGATGTTGACGCCGGGATGGGTGCTCTCGTAGTTCGCCTTGATCGCTGTGAGAGACTCGGTCAGCGAGGCTGCGGCAAAGACGATGAGATCAAGCTGCCCGACCGTGGTTTCGGTCCCGGTCCCGGTTTGGGTTTCGCCGCCCTCGTTCGTTTGTCCCTCGCTCGTGCCGCTCCCGGCCGGAGTCTCCCCGGTCGCGGCGGGTCGGCTGCCGCAGGCCGCGAGGGCGAAGACCATCGCCAGCGCCAGCAGCAGCGCAAGTGCTTTTTTCATGTTTGTTTCCTCCCTTCCCGTGTTTCAGGGAATAATTTATATAAACACGGCTTTACGTGCTTATCCCGGAAAAAACAGCGGGGGAGAGCGGGCTTCAGCAGCCCTTGCCGAAGCTGCAGTCGGGGAAATGGCAGACCGGGCAATTCAGGCACAGGCCGCCGTTGCCGAGTCCGGCCAGCCACTGCTTCGTGACGGGCACGTCCGCGGCGAGATAGGGGAGGACGAGATCGAAGATCGTGCGCTTCGCGTACATGACGCAGCCGGGCAGACCGCAGACCGGCCGTCCATCCTCCGTGTAGGAAATAAGGAACATCGCCCCCGGCAGCACCGGCGCACCGTAGGAAACGATGCGGACGCCGGCGTTTTTGATCGCCAGCGGGGTCTTGTCGTCGGGATCGACGCTCATGCCGCCGCTGCACAGCACCATGTCGCAGCCATCGTCCAGCATGCCGCGGATCGCCGCGGTGATCTTCTCGTGGTCGTCGTTGAGCGTCACGTGGGCGACCATCCGGCTGCCGACCTCGGCCAGCTTCTGCTCGATCACGGGCGTAAAGGTGTCCTGAATGCGCCCATAAAAGACCTCGTTGCCGGTCGTCACGACGCCGACCTTCTTCGGCTTGAGCGGGAGCAGCTTCATCAGCGGCTCGCTGCCGGCGAGCTCTTTGGCCAGCTCCATCCGCTCCTTTTTGATCACGAGCGGGATGACGCGGGTGCCGCAGAGCTTGGCGCCCTTTTTCACGACGAAGCCGGAGAAGCGCGTGGCGATCATCATGTCGCCGAGCGCGTTGATCGCGCGCAGCCGTTCGAGATCGACGAGGAACAGACCGTCGGTCTCGGCCGTCAGCTCGATCTTGCCCTCCTTCGGCTCGCTTGCGCGCATGTGCTCGCTGAGGCAGATATCCCGCAGGATCGCGGCGGCCTCGTCCTCGTGCAGCATGGTTTCGTCGTTCTCCCAGATATAGAGGCTGTCCTTGCCGACGCTCAGCAGCACCGGGATGTCCTCCGGCCGGATCACGTGCCCCTTGCGGAACACGGGGCCCTTCTTCTCGTCCTTGATGATCTGGGTAATGTCGTGGCACAGCACCTGTCCCACGGCGTCCACGGTTTTGATCAGTTTCACAGCGTTCCCTCCGTCGTTCTGTTTTGAAAGCGTGTATTTTTCAAAAGCAAATTGTAAATTAAAACAATTAGCTTTTTGATTGTAGTCGAAACGCCGGGTCAGTTCAAGACAAACGGGAAAAACCGTCGATTCAGACAAATGTTGCGGAGCGAAATTGAGCAGGATGACGAAGAAAAGGAAAAGAAGGCGGAGGGCCGAAGCCCTCCGCCTTGACAATGCCGTATACTGCTTTGTTCCGATCAGATGTGACCGATCTCGACCGACCAGCCCTCGGGTCCCTTGGCGCGGCCCCACTGGATATCGGTCAGCTGCTTGTAGGCTATGGCCGAGATGGGTCCGATCTCGCCGTTGTTGATCTTCATGATCTTGTCGCCCCACTTGAGCTCGCCCACCGGGCTGATGACGGCCGCGGTGCCGGTGCCGAACATCTCGTCGAGCTTGCCGGCGTCGTAGGCGTCGGCGACCTCCTGGATCGCGATCTGGCGCTCGGTGACGGTGTAGCCGTCCTCGCGCAGCAGCTCGATCATGGACTTTCTGGTGATGCCGGGGAGAATGCTGCCGTCGAGCTCGGGGGTGATGACCTCGCCGTCGATGACGAAGAAGATGTTCATCGCGCCGACCTCGCCGACGTATTTCTTCTCCACGCCGTCGAGCCAGAGCACCTGGGAGTAGCCCTTCTCGTGCGCGATGGTCTGGGCGCGCATGCTGGAGGCGTAGTTGCCGCCGGTCTTGGCAAAGCCGGTGCCGCCGCGGACCGCGCGCACGTATTCCTCCTCCACGTAGATCGGCACGGGCTTCAGGCCGCTTTCATAGTAGGCGCCGCTGGGGCTGAGCAGCACGCAGTAGATGTAGTTGTCGGCCTCCTTGACGCCGAGCTTGGACTCGTTGCCGATGATGAAGGGCCGGATGTACAGGGAAGCGCCCTCGGACTCGGGGATCCAGTCCTTGTCGAGCATTACCAGCTCCTTCAGGCTCTCCACGCAGAAGTCGACGTCAAGCTGCGGGATGCACAGACGCTCGTTGGACCGGTTCAGACGCTTGAAATTCTCCTCGGGACGGAACAGCAGCACGCGGCCGTCCTCGGAGCGGTAGGCCTTCATGCCCTCGAAGGTCTCCTGCGCGTAGTGAAGAACGGTGCTGGCGGGGCTGAGGGAGATCGGCCCGAAGGGGACGATCCGCGCGTCGTGCCAGCCGATGCCGGCGTCGTACTCCATCAGCATCATGTGGTCGGTAAACACGCTGCCGAAGCCGAGTTTGGCGCCTTTCGCGGGTTTCGCTTTCGGATGCTCTGTCTTGACAATCTTGAGGTCTTTCACGTCGGGTAATCCTCGCTTTCAAAAAAATATTGTTTTTGGCAGGTTTTTTCGATATAATCCGAACTTGATCGGAGGTGAGGGCCCGTGCCCTTCAAAACAAATTCGCTGTCCGCCCGGGTCGCGGAGGAGCTGACCGAGATGATCGCCCGCCGGCGCTTTCAGCCGGGGGAGAAGCTCCCCAACGAGCTGGAGCTGGCGGAGGAGCTGCACGTCAGCCGCACGACGCTGCGCGAGGCTCTGCGCATCCTCTCCACGAGAGGGCTGGTCGAGGTGCGGCGCGGCATCGGCACCTTCGTCACGCGCAGTCAGAGCATTCACGACGACTACGACGTGCTGAAGATCCAGAATACCAACGTCAACCTCAAGGATCTCTACGAGATGCGCCTGATCATCGAGCCGCAGGCGGCTTATTACGCCTGCATCCGCGCCAGCGATGAGGAACTGAACACGATCTTCCGCTACGGGGAGCTGGACGAGCAGATGATCCTGAAGCGCGATCCGCAGTGGGACGAGACCGAGCAGAAATTCCACAATTCGATCGCTTCGGCGACCCACAATCAGTTTATCACGGCGCTGCTGCCGGTGTTCAACCGGGCCATCCACCACGGCATCATCCTGGCCAACCAGGCGCCGCAGGTCGCGGAGCTGACACTGCACGACCACCGTATCCTGATGCAGTATCTGAAGGAGCGCAACGCCGAGGCGGCGAAGACCGCGATGGTCCTGCACATGATGAACACGATGCGGGCCTTTGCGATCGAGCGGGACTGAAGAATCAGTACACCTTCAGGTCTTCGGCGACCTCCACCTCGAAGGGGAGCAGCCGCAGGATATCGCGCTCCAGGTCGACGCCGCGGGCGATCTCCGTCAGCACGAGCCCCTTCGGTCCGAGGCGGAAGACGCAGCGCTCCGTCACGTAGACGACCTCCTGGCCGCTCGCGTGGGCGTTTTCGGCGCTGAAGCTCAGCGAGGCGGTCTTCTCCACAAACTTCGGGAAGCGGCCCTCGTGCAGGATCTGCAGGCCCTGCTCCGTCTCCGCGATCTCGAGACCGCCGGCGGAGAAGGTCGCGCAGAAGACGACCTTGTGGGTGAACTGCGTGATGTTGATGAAGCCGCCGATGCCGGAGAGCTTCTTCGGGTGATAGTGGCCGTTCACGTTGCCGGCCCCGTCGATCTCCAGCGCGCCGATGAAGCAGATGTTCAGGCCGCCGCCGTCGTAGAGGTCGAACTGTTCGGCCGTCGTGCACACGCTCTGCGCGCCCATGGACGCTCCGAAGGACACGCCGCCGGCCGGCAGACCCTTCATCGAGCCGGCCTCCACGGTCAGCGCGACCTGCGAGAGCAGGCCGGTCTTGCCGGCCTCGACCGCCACGAATTCCGGCGCGCCGACGCCGATGTTCACGACCTGTCCGGGCTGCAGCTCTTTGGCCGCACGGCGGGCGATGAGCTGCTTGGCGAGATCCTTGCCGCCCTCTTTGGCGTTCGCGCGCACGAAGGCCTCCAGCTCGGCGTCGCTCATGCTCTGCTGCCCGGAGTAACGGGGATCATAGCCGGGGATGCCCTGGATCTGCGTCTGCTCGGGGCAGATGCAGATATAATCCACCAGCGCGGCGGGGATCACGACCTCGACCGGGAGCCGCGCTTCCTCGCGCATACGGCGGACCTGCACGATCACCTTGCCGCCGCGGCGATGCACCGCCTGGGCGATCGACAGGGCGTCGCCGACGATCGGCTCGTCCTCCATCGAGATGTTGCCCAGCGCGTCGCAGCTGCTGGCCTTGATGAGGGCCACGTCGGCCTGCGGCGTTTCATACAGCAGGCGGCGCTTGCCGTCGATCGTGATCTCGCGCACCAGCTCGCGCCGGGCCTTTTCGTTGAGCTGATAGCCCTTGTATTTGGGGTCTACGAAGAGGTTGAGGCCCACGTCGGAGATGACGTAGGGCTGGCCGGCGGCCGCGGCGCGGATCGCGTGCGACATGACGCCGAAGGGCAGATTGTAGGCCTCCACCTTGTTTTCCAGCACCATCCTCGCCGTCTCCGGCATGCTGGAATAATGGCTGAGGATCAGCGTTTTCACCGCACCGAGCAGCACGATCTCCTCGCATACGCTGCCGGGCGTCCAGCCGCCGAGACCGGCGGTGCAGTAGATCGTCAGATCCCTGGGGTGCCCGCTGGCCTTAAAGCGCTCGTTGAGCGCGGCGCTCAGCTGTTCGCAGTTGTTGAGGCCCAGAAAGTTGTTGTAGATCAGGCAGTCTCCGTCGCGGATCAGGGCGACGGCTTCCGCCGCGGATAAGAACCGAGGCATGTGCATTCCTCCCGTTTTTCACTGACTGCGGAGCCTCCGGCGGCCGGACCGCCGCCGGAAGGGAAGTTGTCAGACAACCTTGTAAGGATGTCCTACATATGTTTATATTTTAACAAACCGGGGCGAAAAAGTCAATCCGCTTTTGCGCAGAAGCGATAAAAAAGCAGGGGCCTCGGCTTGACTTTCGGGCGAGAGCGCGATACAATAAACCCGCTTCCGTGAAGGGGCCGGAAGGCCTGTGTTTCCGGGAGCGTTTTTGATAAGACGGGGGATAAAACAGCGGGAAGGAGGGATCCATACGGCCAATCATGCGGAAAAACAGCGGCGGCGGGCCGAGCTGATGCGCAGCGGACCCCTGTGTCCCACGATCCTCACGATGGCGCTGCCGAGCATGATCTCCTTTTTGATCACCTCGATCTACAATCTGGCGGACACCTATTTCGTCAGCTCTCTGGGCACGCAGGCCACTGCGGCCGTCAGCGTGAACCAGTCGCTCGACATGATCATCATGATGATCGGCGGGCTGATGGGCGTCGGCTCCGGCAGCCTCGTCTCGCGTCTGCTCGGCGCGAGGGAGAGCGAGAGCGCCAACCGCGTGCTGTCCACGAATTTCTTTCTCGTCGCCGTTTTCGGCCTGATCCTCACCGGACTGGGGAGCCTGTTCATCCATCCGCTCGTGCGTCTGCTCGGCGCGACGCCGACCTGCGAGAGCTACTCGATCCAGTACGCGACCTACGTGCTGCTGGCGGCGCCCTTCATGGCGACGAGCTTCGTGATGAACCAATGCCTGCGCGCGGAGGGCAGCGCGATGCTCTCGATGATCGGCATGGGCTTCGGCGGCGTGCTGAACTGCTTTCTCGATCCGATCTTCATCTTTACGCTGGATCTGGGCGTGGCCGGCGCCTCGATGGCGACGGCGATCTCCAAATTCGTCAGCTTCTGCATCCTGGTCTACCCCTATCTGCGCCGCCGGAGCATGCTGACGCTGAGCGTGAGGAATATCCGGCTCGAAGGGAAAATGCTGGGTGAGGTCGTGTCCATCGGTTCGTCCTCGATGTTCCGCTCGGCGCTCGGCGTCGTGGCGGGCATCGTGCTCAACAAGCTCGCCGGCGCGATTTCCGACTCGGTGCTCGCCAGCATCGGCGTGTGCACGAAGATCATGATGTTCCCCTTCGGCATCATCATCGGCTTCGGGCAGGGCTTCCAGCCGGTGGCCGGCTTCAACTGGGGCGCGAGGCAGTACGCCCGCGTGCGCGAAAGCTACGTCATCGCCTCCCGCATCGCCTTCTGGGGCGCGGCCGCGATGGCGCTGCTGATCGGCGCCTTCGCCAATCCGCTGATCCGGCTGTTCACGGAGTCCGACACGCAGATGATGGAGATCGGCGCGCTGGCTATCCGGCTGCAGTGCCTGATGCTGCCCGTGCACGCCTGGGTCGCCATCGTCAACATGCTCTGCGTCGGCCTCGGCCGGGCGCGCGAGGCCTTCCTGCTCGCCACGGCGCGGCAGGGCACCTGCTTTCTGCCGATCGTTCACCTGATGACCTGGGCCTTCGGCGTCTACGGCATCGCCTCGGTGCAGGCGGTGGCCGATCTGCTCACGCTGGCGCTGGCTTTTCCGATCCGCGCCAGGCTCCTGCGGCTGATCTCCGAGGCCGAGGAGATCGAGCGGCTGGCGGCGGCGAAGGAGGAGAGGGAGGCGTGAGGAGCGCGCTTTTCCTCTTATCCTCTCCGCGGCGGACAAAGGAAAAACGGGCGGGCACGGCTTTTTAGGCCGGCCCGCCCGTTCGTTGGCGCTTTAGCTTGACTAAACCCCTGGTTCTACCAGGGGTGGATAAAAAAGCCTTGGCAAATAAAACCCCCAAGTATAGAGTGATGTTGGTTTGCCGACCGCATCAACAGAATACAAGGAGGTTTTATCCAAGTTGAAGAATGAACTAAAACACACAGCACACTCAAGTTACCGCTGCGAGTATCATGTGGTGTTTGCACCTAAATATCGCAGAAAGGTAATATACAACGAGATCAAGAAGGACATAGGAGAAATCTTGAGAAAGCTGTGTAATGAGATGAAGGTGGAGATCATCGAGGCGGAAGCCTGCCCAGATCACATTCATATGCTGGTCAGCATCCCCCCGTACATGAGTGTAGCACAATTTATGGGAACACTCAAGAGCAAGAGTGCGCTGATGATCTTCGACCGACATGCAAACCTCAAGTATAAGTACGGCAACAGGAATTTCTGGTGTAGGGGATATTATGTAGATACAGTAGGGAAGAACGAAAAGATGATAAAAGACT
>JAILOS010000120.1 GCA_024690695.1 Oscillospiraceae bacterium | reverse complement strand
TGCGCCGGCGCGAGCCGGAGCGCTTCGCCGCGCTGGAGGCCGCTGCCTCGCTCAAGCGCGGCAGGCTCTCGCCCCGGGCGGCGGAGGCTCTCTACGGCAGCAGGCCGCGTCTGAGCGCCTCGAAGGCGGACAGCCTGGCCGCCTGCCGCTTCCGCTATTTCTGCCAGTACGGCCTGCAGGCACAGCCCTACGAGCCCGCGGGCTTCACGCCCCCGGAGGTGGGCGCCTTCATCCACACGGTGCTCGAGCGCACGCTGCGCGAGGTGAAGAACCGCGGCGGCTTCGGCGCGGTGAGCGACGAAGCGCTGCGCGCCCTCGCCCGGCAGGTGTCCGAGACCTATATCCACGAGGAGCTGGACGATTTTCAGGAAAAATCGCCGCGCTTCGAGCATCTCTTCCGCCGCCTGATCCGCGACGCGGAGCTGATCGTGCTCGATGCGGTGCAGGAGCTGCGCCGTTCGGATTTCGAGCCGCTGGATTTTGAACTGAACTTTTCAAAGGCCGTCACGAAGTCGCCGCTCCGGCTCGGCGCGGTGCGCCTGAGCGGCGTCGCCGACCGCGTGGACGGCTGGGTCCGCGGCGACAAGCTCTATCTGCGCGTCGTGGACTACAAGACCGGCGTGAAGAAGTTTTCGCTCTCCGACGTCTGGTACGGCCTGGGGATGCAGATGCTGCTGTATCTGTTCGCCCTGCAGGAAAACGGAGAGGAGATCTACGGCCGCCCGGTCGAGGCGGCGGGGATCATGTATCTGCCGGCGCGCAGCGCGCTGCTGAGTCTCGACCGGGACGACGGCGAGGCGCTGGAAAGGGAGCGCGCCGACGCGCTGCGCCGCAGCGGCCTCGTGCTGGACGACGCCGCGCTGATCGAGGCCTGGGAGCGCGGCGAGGACAAGCGCTACATCCCGATCCGCTTTAACCGCGGCAGGCCGGGCTCGGGCCTCGCCAGCGCCGAGCAGCTCGGCAAGCTGCGCCGCCACGTGCAAAAGACGCTCGGCGACATGGCCGAGGCGCTGCGCGAGGGGCGCATCGAGGCCGAGCCCTACTACCGCACGGCCAACGACAACGCCTGCTCCAACTGCGATTTCGCGGACGCCTGCCAGTTTTCCGACGGCGAGAACGGCGAGCGCTGCCGCGTGCTGAGCAAGCTGAAAAACGAAGAGGTCTGGGAGAAAATCGACCGGGAGGTGGGAGAAAATGGCTGACTTCAAGCCGACGCCCTCGCAGAGAGCCGCGATAGGCAGCCGCGGGGAGACCGTGCTGGTGTCCGCCGGAGCGGGCAGCGGAAAGACCCGCGTGCTCACCGAGCGGCTGATCGCCGCCGTCCGCGGGCCGGGCGACTCCACCGATATCGACCGTTTTCTCGTCATCACCTTCACCCGCGCCGCCGCCGGCGAGCTGAAAAGCCGCATCACGCAGGAGCTGGCGAAGGCCCTGGCCGCCGACCCCGGCAACCGCCGCCTGCGCCGGCAGAGCTCCCTGTGCCGCAAGGCGCAGATCGGCACGATCCACAGCTTCTGCGGCGCGCTGCTGCGCGAATACAGCCACGTTTTCGCCCTGCCGCCGGATTTCCGCATCATCGAGGAGGAACGGAGCGCGGCGATGCGCGCCTCGGCGCTCGAGCGCACGCTGGAGCAGTGGTACGAGCGCGCCGACGAGCACCCGGGCTTCCTGCTGCTGGCCGACACCGCCGGCGCGGGCCGGGACGACCGCGCGCTGAGCGAGCTGGTGCTGAGCCTGCACAAAAAAATGCAGAGCCACGCCCGGCCCGAGCTCTGGGCCGCCGGGCAGGCGGCGCTGCTGCAAAAGCCCTGGACCGACGCCGCCGAGACCCCGTGGGGCCGCGAGCTCTGCGCCTGGGCGGCCGACACGGCCGCGCTCTGGAGCGGCAGCCTCGACGCGCTGATTGCCGAGGCGCAGCGCTGCGGCAATCCGAAACAGATCGAATTCTATACCGACGCCCTCGGCGGGACCGCCGACGGCCTGCGCGAGCTGCTGCGCGCGATCCCGCTCGGCTGGGACAGGGCGCGCGCGTGCTTCCCGATCCCCTGGGCGGATTTCCGCGGCGCGCCGCGCGGAGGCGACCGCGCGCTGGCCGCGCGCGTTTCGCGCAGCCGGGAGCTGCTGAAGAAAACGCTGGACAAGCTGCAGGCGGCCTTTGACGCTCCCTCGGACAAGCTGCTGGACGAGCTGCGCGGCTGCGCCGGGCCGATGGGGGCCCTGCTCGAGCTCACGCTCGCCTTCGACAAGCGCTACGCCGCCGACAAGCAGCGCCAGGGGCTGGCCGATTACGCCGATCTCGAGCACATGGCCGCCCGCCTGCTGACGAACCCCGACGGCAGCCCCACCGACACGGCCCGCCGCGTCGCGGAGCGCTACGACGAGCTGCTGGTGGACGAATACCAGGACGTGAGCCCCGTGCAGGACGCGATCTTTTCCGCGCTGGCGGCGTGCGGGGTGCGCCGTTTCCTCGTCGGCGACGTAAAGCAGTCGGTCTACCGCTTCCGGCTGGCCGATCCCTCGCTGTTCACCCGCCGCTACGAGCGTTACCCGCTCGACGCGGACGCCTCCTCGCCGGAGGCGGCGCGCAAGATCCTGCTGCGCGAGAACTTCCGCTCCCGCCGGGAGATCATCGACGGCGTGAACGCGGTCTTCTCCCGCTGC
Source organism: Oscillospiraceae bacterium (assembly GCA_024690695.1). The sequence goes on along the minus strand of JAILOS010000120.1, from coordinate 1,288 downwards.
ATGAGCCGCGCGCTCGGCGACCTCGACTACGACGAAGAGGCCGCGCTGATCTTCGGCGCGCAGGGCTATACCGGCGAGGTGCCGCCGCCGGAGCTGCTGCTGCTCGACCTGAGGAGCGGCGGCGCGGATGACGACGAGACCCCCGACGATCTGATCGCCGAGGCCGCCTTCGTCGCCCGCTCGATCAAAAAGCTGGTCGAGGCCGGCACGCCCGTACAGGGGGCCGACGGCCCGCGCCCGATGGACTACGGCGACGCGGCCATCCTGCTGCGCGCGGCCAACAGCATCGGCCCGGTGTACCGCCGGGCGCTGGCCGCGGAGGGCGTCCCCGTGGCCGCCGGGCAGGGCGTGGGCTACTACAGCTCGGTCGAAATCAGCACCGCGCTGTCGCTGCTCGCCGTGATCGACAACCCCCATCAGGACATCTCGCTGATCGCCGCGCTGCGCTCCCCGGTCTTCGGCTTCACGGCGGACGAGCTCAGCGCGATCCGCGCCGCCGACCGCGACGCCGATTTCTACACGGCGCTGACGGCCGCCGCCGCGAACGATGAAAAATGCCGCGCCTTCCTCGCGCGGATCGAGCCGCTGCGGAGCCTCTCCGCCGACCTGAGCGCGGAGGACCTCGTCTGGGAGCTGCTGGACGGCTTTGATCTGCTGGCGATCTACAGCGCGATGAGCGACGGCGCCCAGCGGCGGCTGAATCTGCTGGAGCTGGCCGAGCTCGCGCGTCGCTTCGAGAGCGGGGGCTACCGCGGGCTGCACCGCTTCGTGCGCTGGCTGCGCAGTCTCGCCGAGCGCGGAGAAGAGCCCGCCCCCGCCGGCGGGAGCGGACAGGCCGTGCAGATCTGGTCGATCCACAAGTCGAAGGGGCTGGAATTCCCGGTGGTCTTCCTGTGCGATCAGGCCCGCCGCTTCAACAAGCGCGACGGCTCGGAGACCGTGCCGGTGCACCCGGATCTGGGTCTCGGGCCGAAGGTCGTCGATCTCGAGCGGCGCGTCAGCTACCCCTCCCTCGCGCGGCGGGCGATCGCCCGCCGGCTCGAGCAGGAGACGCTCTCGGAGGAGCTGCGGCTGCTGTACGTGGCCCTGACGCGGGCAAAGGAGCGGCTTTTCGTCACGGCCGGGCTGAAAAAGCCCGAGGAGGCGCTGGAAAAGCTGGCCCAGCCGCCCTGCGGCAAGCTCCCGGCGGAGCTTTTGAGCGCGCAGAGCGCGCCGGTCGGCTGGCTGATCGCCGCGGTGCTCGCGGACGGAGAGCGGCATTGGCGCCTGCGCGTCGTCACGCCGGGCG
>JAILOS010000105.1 GCA_024690695.1 Oscillospiraceae bacterium | reverse complement strand
ATGGAGATGCCGGCCTCGGCCTCGGGCATCGGGCACACGTCGCCGGGGATGCCGTACTGCTGGGCGACGTCGAGATAGTGCATGACGTTGAACTGGTGGAAAATGTTCGAGGCGAACATCGTGGGCACCTCGCGCAGGATCGTGTGGACGACGTCCTTGTCGAAGCCCATCATGAAGGTGACCATCGAGTTCTCGTCGGTGATGACGCACTTGTCGGAGTAGGCGACGTCGTTGCCGACGCGGCGGTCGCCGCGGAAGCAGTTGCCGATCGCCTTCGTCACGTCGGCGATGACGAAGTTGAAGGAGGTATGCGCGATGCGCAGCGCCTCGTCGCGCAGGCCGATCGTGAACTTGTCCATGCCGTGCGGAACGAAGAGATAGCTCATCATCCAGCGGTAGCGGAAGAAGCCCTTGATATTGCGCGGCACGGCGATAAAGCGGCCGAGCACGCTCATCAGATAGAGCCAGCGGGTGTAATCGTACAGCGTGTCCTTCACGCCGCGCCACTCGCGGCGGGCGCGAACCTTCAGCTTCTCGTTGTAGATCTTGCCGGGCGACTGTTCGCCGGCGCGCTTGAAGGGATTGACGATCTTTTCGACGGTCTTCATGCTTTCCCACCTCTCTGAATCTTCTTGATCTCGATGCTTTCGACGAAGGCCTGCACGCGCGTGCGGAGCTGGCCGACGGAGGAAGCGACGTTGTACGGCCGGTCGACCGAAAGAACGGGATAGCCGAAATCAAGCTGCAGCATCGACGAGCCCAGGGTCCTCTCATAGGCCCAGGGGTCGCAGAACTTGACCTGCTGGTAAATCACGCCGTCGGCCCGGTATTCCTTAGCGAGGTCGGCCACGTACTGCTTGCGCCCGTAGACCTTGTCCATGCTCATCATGCGCGGGCAGTGGCAGTTGACGATATAGTGACGGCAAACCTGACGCAGCGCGTCCTCCTCGTCGTTGAGCTCGATCGGCACGCGGCCGGGGTAGGAGCCGAAGCAGAAGCGGTCGCAGCAGACGAAGGCGCCCTGCTCCTCAATGAGCTTGATAAAGCCGCTGTCGTCGGTCTCGGAGCCGACGACCAGAACGCGGGCGCGCCAGGGCTTGTCGTCCGGCTCGCGCGAGGCAAGCTCCTCGACGGTCTCTTCGAGCTTGTCGATGATCAGATACTTCGGGCAGACGTAGCTCGCCAGGCACAGAACGTGGAATTCATACCCGGTGATGCGAGGTTTCTCTTCCTTGCGGAACTCGCTGATCGCGCGGATCGCACGGCAGACGCGGTTGTGGTTCTCCACAGCCTTGCGGATCGCCGCGTCGGACACGTCGACGCCGTATTTTTCCTTCAGCGGCGTCAGCACGTGGTTCGTGCACTGGAGAACGGAGAGATCGACGTCGCTGTCGGTGTTTTTGAAGGCGATCTCCATGTACTCGTGGAAGAAGTTGGGGTTGTCCTTGCCCATCGTTTTCAGCAGCTCCATGTTTTCGACGCAGCGGTTCATCATGGTGCAGCCGTCGGGCGTGATGACGCAGTCGGCAAAATTGTAGCCGCCCTCGATCGCGCGCTCCAGCAGCGCGCGGCTCGGCTCGCAAAGGAGGTTGGTCATGTAATAGGTCGCAATGTCGATGGAGCCGGTGTTCGGCGCGGTCAGCCGGACGGAAAAGGCGTTATCCAGGTTCAGCAGCGGCTCCGGGACGTTCTCGCAGGTGTAGGCCACGCAGATTTTCCCCTCCTGCTTGGCCTGCGCGATCAGCTCGTTGTTTGCCACCTGCAGCAAATCCTCAAAGTATTTCAGGTACTTCAGATCTCTCATAGTGTTGTTACTCCCCCACTTTCGGTCATTAGGACTTCCGGCAGAAACTGCGGATATACCAATCCCAAGTCTAAGGTCATTATAAAAAACAATCAATTTTTTGTCAATGAACGGCTTGACCGGGGCATGATTTATAGCAGGTTGAACAAGAAGAGCTTCCTTCTTTTGTCGCTTCTGCCGGGCCGCTCAACGGCTTGACGCAAAGCGCGGCACCGTCTACAATAGAGAGCGGCGCCGGTTGCCGGGGAGGAGATCACATGGAAACGCAGCGGCTGATCCTTGACTCTTTCAAAGAGTCGGACCGGGAAGACTACTATTGCAATATCTCGCACGACAGGAGCGTTCTGGAAACCTTTATCTGCCCATATACGGAGACGCCGGAAGAGCTGGACCTCCGCCCTTACGTGACGAACAAAAGTCTGTTTGCGATCCGTCTGAAGGAAACCGGACGGCTGATCGGCATCGTGCTGTCCTTTCACGAAACGGACGGCTGCTGCGAGATCGGCTATGCGATCGGGTCGCGCTGCTGGGGCCGCGGCTACGCATCCGAGGCCGTAAGGCGCTTTCTCGCGTATCTGTTTGAGGAAAGAGGCTTCCGGAGGGTGTACGCCTCGTTTTTCACCGGCAACGAGGCCTCGCGGCGCGTCATGGAAAAATGCGGTCTGCGCTTTTGGCGCCGTTCGGAGAAGGAGCTGACGTATCTCGGCGTTGAGCGGGATCTGATATATTACACAATCGACAGAGAACAGGAGCAGAACCATGTGTACGAGCATCGCAGTCAACCGTAAAAAGACGATCGTCGGCTGGAATCTCGACCTGCTGGATATGGAAGTTCGGGTCCGGCCGAATGAGAAGGGCGTTTTCATTGAGGTCAACGACGCGGCGGAGGGCTGGATGCCGCTGTTCGGGGCCAATTCCCGCGGCGACTTCGTCGGGATGCCCACCTGCTGGCCTTTCGATCCGCGCAGCGATCCCGCCTGCAACGGCGAGTCTATCATCCAGCTGGACATCGACCTGCTGCTTCAGAAAAAGACCCTGCGGGAGATCCGTAAGCTCGTCGAAAAGCGGCCCGTATTCAGCGTCCCCGGCCTCACCTTCATGGGGGCTCTGTCGGACGCCGAGGGGAACGTGCTGCATATCGTCCCCGGCCAGGGAAGTCTCTACTATGAGAAGCCGGATCACAAGATCCTGACGAATTTCTCTCCTTTCAAGCAGGATCGGGAAAAGCATCCCTGGATGGGCTGGGACCGTTATCAGACCGCGGAGGCGCTGCTGCGGGAGGCCCGGGACGATTTCGACGTGCCGGACTGCTTCGACGTACTGCGCGCCGTAGCGCAGGAGATCTGTCCGACCGTCGTGTCGATGGTTTTCGACGTGACGGAGCGAACGGTCTGGTGGTGCGAAAACCGGCAATGGGACAGGATTCAAAGCGTCAAGCTGGCATAGTTTTTCCGACAAGCGAAAATGATCGTCTTTCGACATGAAACCGCCCCGCTTTTTGAAAGCGGGGCGGTCGTTGTTTTATTTATGCTGTTGCTCAGAGAGCGTTGGTCTTGCTGACCAGGGCGCTCAGGTCGACGTATTCCTCGGGCTCGGACTCGATGGTCTCGTCAGTCTCAAGCTCGAAGTCGCGGTACACGTCGAGGCCGGAGCCTGCCGGGATCAGCTTGCCGATGATGACGTTCTCCTTCAGGCCGACGAGGCGGTCCACCTTGCCCTTGATGGCGGCGTCCGTGAGAACGCGGGTGGTCTCCTGGAAGGAGGCGGCGGACATCCAGCTGTCGGTCGCCAGAGAGGCCTTCGTGATGCCCATCAGCAGCTGCGTGTAGGTCGCATGGCTGAGACCTTCCTCGCCGGCGGCGATGCGCTCGTCGATTTTGCGGTTGGCCGCCTTGACCACGGCGATATCGACCGTCGTGCCGGAAAGCAGATCGGTGCTGCCGACCTCTTCCACGCGCACCTTGCGCATCATCTGGCGCACGATGACTTCAATGTGCTTGTCGTTGATATCGACGCCCTGCTGGCGGTAGACCTTCTGGACCTCGCTGGTGATATAGCTGCGCACGCCCTGACGGCCGAACTCGTCGTCGTTGACGCCGCGGATGCGGAGCACGTCGTGCGGGTTGAGCGCGCCGGCGGTCAGCTCCTGGCCGCGGTCGACGTGGTCGCCGTTATGCACGAGGATGCCGGCGGAATGCGGCACGGTGTAGACGTTCGTGCTGCCCTCGGCCTCGTTGACGACCGTGATGTTGTACATGACGCCCTTCTTGGCCTCTTCGATCGTAACCGTACCGGAAGTCTCGGACAGGATCGCCATCTTCTTGGGCTTGCGCGCCTCGAAAAGCTCTTCGACACGGGGAAGACCCTGCGTGATGTCGTCGCCGGCGACGCCGCCGGTGTGGAAGGTACGCATCGTCAGCTGCGTGCCGGGCTCGCCGATGGACTGCGCCGCGATGACGCCGACAGCTTCGCCCGCGTTGACGGGCTTGCCGATCGCGAGGTTGATGCCGTAGCACTTCGCGCACACGCCGGTGGCGGCCTCGCAGGTCAGCACGGAGCGGATGAACGCGCGGTGGATGCCGTGGGCCTCCAGGACGGCGGCGTCCTCGGGCATCAGCATGTGGTCGGTGCCGAACAGCAGCTCGCCGGTCGCGGGATCGACGATCGGCTCGGCCGGGAAGCGGCCGTGGATCGCGGTGCCGAAGCTCTCGATAAGCTGGCCACGGTCGTACACGGCGGCGGCCCATACGCCCTCCTTCGTGCCGCAGTCCTTCTCGCGGATGATGACGTCCTGGCAGACGTCGACCATGCGGCGGGTCAGATAACCGGAGTCGGCGGTACGCAGCGCGGTGTCCGCCATGCCCTTGCGGGCGCCTCTCGTGGAGATGAAATACTCCAGAACGGACAGGCCCTCGCGGAAGTTGGACTTGATCGGGATCTCGATGGTCTTGCCGGAGGTGTTCGCCATCAGGCCGCGCATACCGGCGAGCTGACGGATCTGGTTCATCGAGCCGCGGGCGCCGGAGTTGGCCATCATATAGATCGGGTTGTACTCGTCCAGCACGTTCTGCAGCGCGTTGGTGACGTCCTTCGTGGTCTGCTCCCACTCGGAGACGACCAGACGGTAGCGCTCGTCCTCGGTGATGAAGCCGCGCTTGTACTGACGCTCGATCTTGACGACCTCGTCCTCGGTCGCGTGGATCAGATCGTACTTCGCCTGCGGAACGGTCATGTCCGCGACGGAGATCGTGATCGCGCCCTTCGTGGAATACTTGTAGCCGAGCGCCTTGATGCTGTCGAGCACCTCGGCGGAGATCGTAAAGCCGTACTTCTTGATGCAGCGGTCGATGATGTCGCCGAGCTGCTTCTTGCCGACCTGGAAGCTGATCTCCAGATCGAAGGCGTGCTCGGGATCGCTGCGGTCGACGTAGCCGAGATCCTGCGGGATGGGCTCGTTGAAGATGATGCGGCCGACCGTGGTGTCGATGATCTTCTTGACCTCGACGCCGTCGACGGTCTTGGCTACGCGCAGACGGATCGGCGCGTGCAGGCCGATAACGCCCTCGTTGTAGGCCATGATCGCCTCGTTGGAGTCGCGGTAAACGAGCAGAGGCCGGTAAGCCGCGCCCTTCTTGCCGTCCAGCTTCGCCTGGAGGTTCGCGTTGTAGATCACGTCGCCGTCGGCCACGGCGCCGGCCTGCAGGCCGGTGTCGCCGGAATCGGTGACCAGCAGCTTCTCGGCGCCCTTCTCGGCGGAGCCGATGCGGATCATCGTCAGGTAGTAAGAGCCGAGGATCATATCCTGCGTCGGCACGGTGACGGGGTGTCCGTCCTGCGGGCGGAGCAGGTTGTTGGCCGAGAGCATCAGGATGCGGGCCTCGGCCTGCGCCTCGGCGGACAGCGGCACGTGAATGGCCATCTGGTCGCCGTCGAAGTCGGCGTTGTAGGCGGTGCAGACCAGCGGGTGCAGACGGAGCGCGCGGCCCTCGACCAGGATCGGCTCAAAGGCCTGGATGCCCAGCCGGTGCAGCGTAGGCGCGCGGTTGAGCAGCACGGGGTGCTCCTTGATGACCTCTTCCAGCGCGTCCCAGACCTCGGTGCGCTGCTTGTCGACCATCTTCTTGGCGGACTTGATGTTGTTGGCGACGTTGTCCTCGACCAGCTTCTTCATCACGAAGGGGCGGAACAGCTCGATCGCCATCTCCTTCGGCACGCCGCACTGATAGATCTTCAGATCGGGACCGACGACGATAACGCTTCGGCCGGAGTAGTCGACGCGCTTGCCCAGCAGGTTCTGGCGGAAGCGGCCCTGCTTGCCCTTGAGCATGTCGCTGAGGGATTTGAGCGCGCGGGAGTTGGCGCCGGTGACGGCGCGGCCGCGGCGGCCGTTGTCGATCAGCGCGTCGACGGCCTCCTGCAGCATGCGCTTCTCGTTGCGCACGATGATATCGGGCGCGTTGAGCTGCTGGAGCCTCTTCAGGCGGTTGTTGCGGTTGATGACGCGGCGGTAGAGATCGTTCAGGTCGGAGGTGGCGAAGCGGCCGCCGTCGAGCTGAACCATCGGACGGATCTCGGGCGGGATGACCGGCAGGATGTCGATGATCATCCACTCGGGGCGGTTGCCGCTCTGACGGAAGGCCTCGACGACCTCGAGGCGCTTGACGATCTTGGCCTTCTTCTGGCCGTTGGCGTTTTTCAGCTCCTCGCGCAGCTCGGCGGCGAGCTGTTCGCAGTCGATCTGCTGCAGCAGCTCCTTGATCGCCTCGGCGCCGATGCCCGCCTTGAAATCGTCCTCATACTTTTCTCGCATGTCGCGGTATTCGCGCTCGGTGAGGATCTGGCACTTCTCCAGCGGCGTAAAGCCGGGGTCGATGACGATATAGTTGGCAAAGTACAGGACCTTTTCCAGCATGCGCGGCGTCAGGTCGAGGATCAGGCCCATACGGCTCGGGATACCCTTGAAATACCAGATATGGCTGACAGGGGCGGCCAGCTCGATGTGGCCCATACGCTCGCGGCGGACCTTGCTCTTGGTCACTTCCACGCCGCAGCGGTCGCAGATCTTGCCCTTGAAGCGGATCTTCTTGTACTTGCCGCAGTGGCACTCCCAGTCCTTCGTGGGTCCGAAAATACGCTCGCAGAACAGGCCGTCGCGCTCGGGCTTGAGGGTGCGGTAGTTGATGGTCTCGGGCTTTTTGACTTCGCCGTGCGACCAGTTCAGAATCATCTCAGGGGAGGCAATGCCGATCTGGATGGCGTCAAAGGGTGTATAGCTCATTACTCATCCTCCTCATCGTCGCTGTAATCCGACTCGCTGTAGCTCGGATCGAACTCGTCTTCCGGCACGTTTTCAATGCTGAAGCCCTCGGCCTCCAGCTCGCTCTCGTCGGACGCGTAGATCTCGTCCTTCATATCGGGGATAAAGTCGTCGTCGTCATCCTTCAGCTCGATCTCCTGACCGTCCTTGTCGAGAACGCGGACGTCGAGGCAGAGGCTCTGCAGCTCCTTGACGAGGACCTTGAAGGACTCCGGCACGCCGGGCTGCGGGATATTGTTGCCCTTGACGATGGCTTCGTAGGTCTTGACGCGGCCCGTCACGTCGTCGGACTTGACGGTGAGGATCTCCTGCAGCGTATAGGCGGCGCCGTAGGCCTCGAGAGCCCAGACCTCCATTTCGCCGAAGCGCTGGCCGCCGAACTGGGCCTTGCCGCCCAGAGGCTGCTGCGTAACGAGGCTGTAGGGGCCGGTCGAACGGGCGTGGATCTTATCGTCGACGAGATGGTGCAGCTTGAGGAAGTAGACCCAGCCGACCGTGACGTCGTTGTCGAACTTCTCGCCCGTGCGTCCGTCATACATGACGCTCTTGCCGTCCTCGCGGAGACCGGCCTGCTTGAGCGTGTCGCGGATGGTTACCTCGTTGGCCCCGTTGAAGACCGGGGTCGCAACCTTCCAGCCCAGCGCCTGGGCGGCGTAGCCAAGGTGGACCTCCAGGACCTGGCCGATGTTCATACGGGAAGGAACGCCCAGGGGGTTCAGCACGATGTCCAGCGGCGTGCCATCGGGCAGATAAGGCATATCCTCACGCGGCAGGATGCGGGAGACGACGCCCTTGTTGCCGTGGCGGCCGGCCATCTTGTCGCCGACAGAGATCTTGCGCTTCTGCGCGATGTAAACACGGACAACCTGGTTGACGCCCGGGTTCATCTCATCGCCCGCTTCGCGGGTGAAGACCTTGACGTCGACGATGATGCCGCTCTCGCCGTGAGGCACCTTCAGCGAGGTGTCGCGGACCTCTCTGGCCTTTTCGCCGAAGATGGCGCGGAGCAGACGCTCCTCGGCCGTGAGATCGGTCTCGCCCTTCGGTGTGACCTTACCGACGAGGATGTCACCGGCAGTGACTTCAGCACCGACCATGATGATGCCGCGCTCGTCCAGATACTTCAGCGCGTCGTCGCCGACACCCGGGATATCTCTCGTGATTTCCTCGGGTCCGAGCTTTGTGTCGCGCGCATCGCATTCATATTCCTCGACGTGGATCGAGGTAAAGACGTCTTCCATCACCAGACGCTCATTGAGCAGGATGGCGTCTTCGTAGTTGTAGCCTTCCCAGTTCATATAGCCGACCAGGATGTTCTTGCCGAGCGAGATCTCGCCGTTGGAGGTGCTCGGTCCGTCCGCCAGCACATCGCCCTTCAGGACGCGGTCGCCTGTGGAGACGATCGGGCGCTGGTTGATACAGGTACCCTGGTTGGAACGGGAGAACTTGATCAGTTTATAGTCCTGGTTTCTGCCGGAATCATAGCGCACCGTGATGTGCGTGGAGTCCACGCGCGTCACTACGCCGTCTTCTTCCGCCAGCACGCAGACGCCGGAGTCCACCGCGCACTTGTGCTCGATGCCCGTGGCCACAATGGGCGCCTGGGTCGTCAGCAGAGGCACGGCCTGACGCTGCATGTTCGCGCCCATCAGGGCACGGTTGGCGTCGTCGTTTTCCAGGAACGGAATCATGGCCGTCGCGATGGAGACCATCATCTTCGGGCTCACGTCGATGTAGTCGACGTCTTCGCGGTTGACTTCAATGGTATCGTTGCGATGACGGCAGGTGACACGCCTGTTCGTCAGGCAGCCGTTCTCGTCCACCGGCTCAGAGGCCTGGGCGACGATGTACTGGTCTTCCATGTCCGCCGTCATGTAGGTGATCTCGTCGGTCAGACGGCAGGTGCCCTTTTCGACACGGCGGTACGGTGCCACCAGGAAGCCGTACTCATTGGCCCGGGCATAGGAGGCCAGGTAGTTGATCAGACCGATGTTCGGACCTTCCGGCGTCTCAATCGGGCACAGACGGCCGTAGTGGCTGTAGTGCACGTCTCGTACGTCGAAGCTTGCGCGCTCACGGCTCAGACCGCCGGGGCCCAGGGCCGACATACGGCGCTTGTGCGTCAGTTCGGAGAGCGGGTTGGTCTGGTCCATGAACTGGCTCAGCGGGGAGGAGCCGAAGAACTCTTTGATCGCCGCGGTGACCGGGCG
>JAILOS010000095.1 GCA_024690695.1 Oscillospiraceae bacterium | reverse complement strand
TCCGACACGACGCGCGCGCCCAGTCGTTCGCTGGGCCGGCGCGGCGTGGGCAGGCCGCCGGCCGCCTCCGGGCAGACCGGCACGAGCTCATAGCGCTGCCGCAGCGCCGCGAGCGCCTCCGCCGGCAGAGCGTTGGAGCCGCCGTTATACTTGCAGCGCGCGCCGAGCAGGCAGGCCGAGATCAGCAGCCGCTTCATCCCTGCCTCCGCAGGCTCAGCCCGAGGAAGGCCCCGCACAGGCCGCCCACGATGTGGGTCAGCTGCGAGACGTTGTCGCTGAGCGTGATGCCGTTGACGACCTCGCGTCCGAGATAGAGCAGCAGCACCAGGATCAGCGTGACCGGGATGCAGCCGTCCTTCATGCCCGACAGCGAGCTCATCACGATCAGCATGAACACGATGCCCGAGGCGCCCAGCAGCGCCGTGCCGGGGAAAAACAGCCAGTTGACCAGGCCGGACACCAGCGCCGTGACGGCGATGGCCCAGATCAGGCTGCGGCTGCCGTATTTCTCCTCCATCGGCGGGCCGACGACGAGGATCAGCATGATATTGCCGATGAAATGCTCAAAATTCTGATGCCCCAGTACGTGCAGGAAAAAGCGCGGATAGGTCAGCAGATCGGTCAGCGGCGAGCGGTAGACGCTGAAAAACAGCGCGGTCGCGCGGCCCCTCGTGACGTAGCCGAGCAGCAGCGCCGCCAGCGCCGCCAGCGAAAAGCTCAGCACCGCCGGGGAGTTGTACTGCAGCCGGAAGGTCGTTTTCTTCATCGCCGCTCCCAGGCCTCCAGCGCCGCCTCATAGGCCGCCTTCGTGCGCGCGTCAAAGCAGACCATGCGCACGCGTTCAAGCTCCGGATGCGCCGCCAGCCCCTCCTCGATCGTCTCGACGGCGATGCGGGCCGCGCGGTCGAGCGGAAAGCTGTAGACCCCGGTGCTGATCGACGGGAAATCCACGGTGCGGCAGCCGTTTTCGGCCGCCAGCGCGAGGCAGGAGCGGTAGCACGAAGCGAGCAGCGCGTCCTCGCCGCTGCGGCCGCCGCGCCAGATCGGGCCCGGCGTGTGGATGACAAAGCGCGCGGGCAGGCGGTAGCCCTTCGTGATCTTGGCCTTTCCGGTCTCGCAGCCGTGCAGCGTGCGGCACTCGGCCAGCAGCTCCGGCCCGGCGGCCCGGTGGATCGCGCCGTCCACCCCGCCGCCGCCCAGCAGCGTGCAGTTGGCGGCGTTGACGATGGCGTCGACGGCCTGGCGTGTGATATCGCCCTGGATGATCTCGATCTTCGACATGGCAGGTACCTCCCGGATCCTTCCGAATATTACTTCAGCTCCACCGTGACTTTTCCGTCCGAGGCGGAGAGGGCCGCCGTGCGGATATGCTCGAAGCGGCGCTCGACGAGCCGGGCGGCGATCTCGTCCTCGATCTCCTTCTGGATCGTGCGGCGGAGATTACGCGCGCCGTAGGTCAGCGAATAGGCCTTTTTGACCAGATAGTCGATCAGCGCCTCGTCCCAGCTCAGGGCGATGCCCTTTTCGTCCATCAGCTCCCGGAGCTCGCCGAGCACCAGCGCCGCGATCGAACGGAAATTGTCCTCGGTCAGCGGCTTGAAGCAGACGATCTCGTCCACGCGGTTGAGAAACTCCGGGCGCAGAAATTCGTTGAGCGCCTTCAGGCTGCGCTCGCGGCTCATGTCGCCGAGGCTGCCGCCGAAGCCGACGCTGCCGGTCTTGCTGTTGCTGCCGGCGTTCGTCGTCATGATGATCACGGTGTTTTCAAAGTTGACCGTGCGCCCCTGGGCGTCGGTGATACGGCCGTCGTCCAGGATCTGCAGAAGGATGTTCATCACGTCCGGGTGCGCCTTTTCGATCTCGTCGAAGAGCACCACGCTGTAGGGCTTGCGGCGGATCTTCTCGGTGAGCTGCCCGGCCTCGTCGTAGCCGACGTAGCCCGGGGGCGAGCCGATAATGCGCGAGACGGAGAACTTCTCCATAAATTCGGACATATCCAGGCGGATCAGACTCTCGGGGCTGTCGAAGAGGTCGGCCGCGAGACGCTTGACCAGCTCCGTCTTGCCGACGCCGGTGCCGCCGACGAAGATGAAGCTGACGGGCTTTCTCTTCACCTGCAGGCCGACGCGGCTGCGCTTGATGGCCGCGCACACGGCGTCCACCGCCTCGTCCTGGCCGACGATGTGCTGCTTGAGGCGCTCGTCCAGCTTCGCCAGACGCTCCAGCTCGTCCTCGCGGATCGAGGAGGCGGGGATCTTGGTCCAGCGCTCGATGATGCGCGCGAGGTTATCCACGGTCAGCCGGGGTCTGCCCTTTTTGTTCAGCTCCGCCAGCTCCTGCTCGAGCTGCATTTCGCGGCTGCGGAGCTTGGCGATGCGGGCGTAGCGCTGGTCGAGCTGCTCGTTCGTCAGCGGCTCGCCGCCCGGCGCGTCGCTGCTCATCAGCGCCTCGCGCTCGAAGCGGATATCGGCCAGCTCCTTCTCGCTCTGCATCCGGGCGGTGATGTCCGCGTCCTTGAGGTTGACGTCCGAGCAGGCCTCGTCGATCAGGTCGATGGCCTTGTCGGGCAGGAAGCGGTCGGTGATGTAGCGTTCGCTCAGCCGCACCGCCTGGCGGCAGAGCTCGTCGCTGATCTCCACGCCGTGGTGCTCCTC
>JAILOS010000089.1 GCA_024690695.1 Oscillospiraceae bacterium | reverse complement strand
GATGCTCCGCCAGCAGGTGACTGATTTCCTGGACAAGGGCCGCATGGAGACCACCGTGACCCGCGCCAAGGAGATCGCTCCGATGGCTGAGAAGATGATCTCTCTCGGCAAGGCGAAGGATCTGGCTTCCTACCGTCAGGCGCTCAGCTTCATCACGCGCGAAGACGTGACGAAGAAGGTCTTTGACGAGATCGCTCCCAAGTATGCCGACCGCAACGGCGGCTACACCCGCATCACCCGCATCGGCGCCCGTCGCGGCGACGCCGCGGAGGTCGCGGTGATCGAGCTGGTCTGAAAACCAGATTGAGAAAAGGAAAAAATCCCCTGAAAAGCTCGGCTTTTCAGGGGATTTTTGCATCTGACGGCTTGCATCGGCCGAGAGCCGATGCTATATTGAAAAAAAGGGAGGTGAGGCAGTGAACGTATACGAAGCGGCCTGGACGGAAGCGCTGGAGCGCGAGCTGATCCGCCTGTCCGCCGACTGGGAGGCGGAGGGCTCCTGCCGGGGCTATCGGACGAATACGCGCGAGGATCTCGCCGGGCGCCGTCTGTTTCTGGCGGAGGACGGCGGCAAGCTCGTCGGCTACTGCTTCGGTCTGCGGGAGACGGCGGAGAAGGACAGCACCGTGATGAAGGCCGGAACGCCGTATTTCGAGCTGGAGGAGCTGTACGTGGTCCCGGCGCGCCGTTCGCAGGGGATCGGAAGAAAGCTGTTCGAATCGGCGGAACAGACCGCGCGGGAGGAAGGGCTGGCCTTCGTGATGGTCTCGACCGCGACGAAGAACGCGCGCGCGATCCTGCACTTTTATCTGGACGAGCTCGGCATGAGCTTCTGGAGCGCAAGACTGTTCAAGGAGCTGTGAGAATGGAAAATCGCTATCTGAACGAGTATTACGGCAGCTACGACGAGGAAGGGCGGCTCCTGTCCCGCCACGGGCAGGTGGAGTACCGCACGACGATGAAGTACGTCCGCGAGAGCCTGGCGGGGATCGACGACCCGGCGATCCTCGAGGTCGGCGCGGGCACCGGGCGCTACAGCGTCACGCTGGCGAAGCAGGGCTTGCGCGTGACCGCCGTGGAGCTGGTCGAACACAATCTCGAGCAGCTCAGGGCCAAGCTGGACGGTACGGAACCCATCGTCACGATGCAGGGCAACGCCCTCGAGCTCTCCGCGCTGCCGGACGACAGCTTCGACCTGACCATGCTGCTCGGGCCGATGTACCACCTTTACAGGCGGGAGGACAAGCTGCAGGCGCTGTCCGAGGCCGTGCGCGTGACGAAAAAAGGCGGCCGCATCCTGGTCGCCTACTGCATGAACGAGCCGACCGTCGTCCAGTATGTTTTCGGGCTCAATCATCTGCATGAGGTGATGGAGCTGAACATGCTGACGGAGGACTGGCACTGCGTCAGCGAGCCGAAGGATCTCTTCGAGATGGTGCGCACGGAAGACATCGCGGCGCTGGACGCGGAACTGCCGGTCAAGCGCCTGAAGCTGGTCGCGACGGACGGCGCGACGAACTACAAGCGGGAATTCATCGACGCGATGGACGACGAGACCTTTGAGCTGTGGATGGACTATCACTTCGCCGTCTGCGAGCGGCAGGATCTGATCGGCGCCTCGCACCACACGCTCGACGTGCTGGAGAAGCTGTGATCCATAAGAAAAACGGGAGCCTCGCGTACTCCGTAAAGAAGTTGCTTTGAGGTTTCAATCACCGTCTCAAAAGAATATGAGACAGGCGTGACCAAAACGGTCACGCCTGTTTTGCCTTTTGGATTTTGTGGGGTAAAATCCGATGCTCGTTATGAATGTGGACAAGGATGCATCCCCACCTCATCCGACCTCGCTTCGCTCAGCCACCTTCCTCTCAAAGGGACGGCTTTTTCTGCCCTCGCGGTATCTCCGCAAATCGGAATTTGTTTATTTATAGAACCATCAACAATGTTCCGGCCCCGATCAGGATGCATCCAATCATCGACTTTGCAGTAAACTCTTCATGAAGGAAAACAAATGCCAACACCAGAGTGATAACTACGGACAGTTTGTCTATCGGCACTACTTTGGAAGCATCTCCCATCTGCAATGCCTTGTAATAGCATAGCCATGAAGCTCCCGTTGCCAGACCGGACAGGATTAGGAAAATCCAGCTCTTCTGACTGATTGCTCTGATACCGCCTTGCTGATGCGCAATAAATACCATTCCCCAAGCCATTATAACAACTACCATCGTGCGTATAGCCGTAGCAAGATTGGATGCGACTCCTTCAATTCCGACTTTTGCCAGTATTGATGTCAGTGCAGCAAAGACTGCTGAACCGAGTGCTAACCAAAACCACATCACTATACCCCCTACAAATTCCAGATTTGTTTTGATCATTATATTATTGTTGACCGACGTTGTCAATTACCTTGCACTTGAGACAGAAGGAGGCACTTCCTTACGAAGCGCCCCCCTCGGCTCCCGTTTTTCTTATGGATCTGCTCGGCGTTTATTCTGTCAGTCATATTTCCGGCAGGTGAAGAGGATCACCTGTCGTTTTTTCGCGATCTCGCGCAGGAGCTGCATCGCCTGCTCCAGGCGCGTCTCGTCCAGGTTCACGAGCGCGTCGTCGATGATCAGCGGGCAGGGCTCGCCCTCGGGCAGCGCCAGCTCGCACACGGCCAGCCGCACGGCGAGGTACATCAGATCCAGCGTTCCCGCGCTCAGGTATTCCGATTCCCGGGCCACGCTGTCGCCCTCGGCGCGGGCGCGCGCGGAGAAATCGCGGTCAATCAGCACGTCGGCGTAGCGCCCGCCGGTGACCTGCGCCATATAGCCGGCCGCGAGCTTGCCCAGCTCGGGGGAGAAGCGGCTCTGCAGCTCGGCGTCGGCCTCGCGCAGCGTGTCCGCCGCCAGCGTGATCGCGTCGTATTCGGTCTGGATCTGCTCGTAGGCGTCCTGCATCGTGTTGAGCTCGCTGCCGAGCACGAGCGGATCGCCCAAAACGGACAGTCGCCCGTTGAGCGCCGCGATCTGCGCGGAGAGGCCTTCGCAGGCCGAACGCGCCGCCGCCAGCTCCTGCCCCAGCCTGGCCGATTCGCCGCTGCCGCCCTCCAGGGCAGCCAGCGTCTCCTCCTCCAGCTCCTGCTGATCCCGCCGCGACTCTTCGTAGGCTTCCCGGCAGTCGAGCTCGGTCTGCTCGGCCTGCGTCACCTCAAACAGCAGCGTGCGGTATTCCTCCACCTTGCGGTCGATATCCTCCGGCGAGCGGGCTTTATACTGCCTCAGCAGCTGCTGCCGGTCGCTGTTGGCGCTTTCGGCGGCGCGCCGCACCGTCAGAAAGCGCAGGATCAGCACGATCGCGCCGACGGCCAGCACGGCCGCGGGGATGATCAGCCAGAGCTTGGTCTGCACGCCGTAGAGCGCGGCAAGCACGATCGAGGCGATAAAGCACAGGATCGCCGGCCAGAGCTGCGCGCGGCGCTCGCCCTGCTTTTTCAGCTCCTCGAGCCTGTCCAGATCCTCCCGGACCTGCTTGTCCAGCTCGTCGGGCTTCCGGCTG
This sequence comes from Oscillospiraceae bacterium, assembly GCA_024690695.1. The sequence goes on along the minus strand of JAILOS010000089.1, from coordinate 4,528 downwards.
CCGAAAAAGCCGGAAGCCATCGCCTCACGCTTCTGCGCGAGCGCGGCGAGCGCGGCGTCGTGCTCCTCGCTCTTGCGCTGCAGCAGCTCGCGGCCGCGGGCGAGGTCGTCCTTTGCGCGGCTGCGCTGCTTTCGGCGGCTGTCGGTCATCGCGCTTTCGAGCCGGGCGCATTCGGCCTGTCGCTCGTCGAGCTGCTTTTCCAGCTCTTCCGCGCGCTCGCGTCCGCCGCGCAGCTCGCCGAGGCGCAGCTTCGCCTCGTCCATGCGCCCCTCCAGCTCGGGCAGCAGGCCCTTGCGGTGGTAGCGGCGCTTGCGCTGCCAGGCTCGCAGCCGTTCGTCGGCTTCGCTGTAGGAGGTCTGCTCCTCGCCGGTGGAGACGATCGCGCTGATGCGCTTTTCAAGCTCCGGGCTGCCGGAAACCGCCACGGTGCCCTGCTCGATGAAGGCGCTGCGGCAGAAGACGTCTTTGGAAACGCCCGTCAGCAGCTCGCCGGCGTTCTGGCCGTTCATGCCCTCCACGGGGATCGCGGTGCCGGTGTAGACGGCGCTGAAATCGCGCATCGGCGCGCCCTTTGCGCGCGTGCGCCGCGTGATCGTGATATGGCTGTGCTCGGCCGTGAGGTCCATGCTGCCTTCCATCGGCGCGCCGGACCAGGGCGCGTAGCGCAGCTTGTCCGGCAGATAGCCGCTGCGCGCGCGGTCGGCGGAGTCGATGCCGTAGAGCATCGCCCGGATGAAGGCGCACCAGGTGGATTTCCCGCTCTCGTTCGGCGCGTAGATCACGTTCAGCCCGTCGTGGAGCTGCAGCGTCTCGTTTTCCAGCTTGCCGAAGGAGGCGTTGAGCTTACGGATCTTCATGGATCTGCACCTCCTCCCGGCGGTCAAGCGCGGCCAGACCCCAGCGAGCGGCCTGCTCGATCAGCGCCTTGCGTTCGCCGTCGGCGGTCTCCCAGGAGGCGTGCAGCTTCTTGAGAAACAGCCCGCGCAGCGAGTTTTCTCCCGCGCCGGTCCAGACGTCCTGCCGCAGGCGCGTCTCGTCCCGCAGCTCCAGCGTGTAAAACAGCTCGTTCAGGCCCGTCCGGAGCCGGTTGAGATCGGGCGGCGCGTCTACCTCGCCGGTCAGAACGATGCGGTAGACGTCGCGCACGGTCTCGTCGTCGAGCTGATCGTGCACGGCCAGCAGCGGATCGCTGCCGCTCACGTCCACCGTGAGGCACATATAGCGCCGCGTCGCCAGCGAGATTGGCCGGATGCGGCAGTCGGAGCCGCTCAGCTCCACGATGCTCACGGTCTTCTCGCCGCACTCGTCAAAGCCGCGCCCCTCGGGGCAGCCGGGCCAGGCGTAGAAGGTATCGCCCGCTTTCTTCAGGCCGCTCGCCTTGTGGACGTGCCCGAGCGCCGCGTAGTGTATGCCGCTGCGCGCCAGGCTCTCCTCACGGATCGGGTCGTAGCGGCTCTCCCGCTCGGTCACTTCGCCGTGCAGGCACAGCAGCTCCAGCCGGCCGCCGCTGCGTTCGGCGCGAAAGCCCTCCAGCAGCGCCGGACTCTCCGGCCCGGTGAAGGCCGCGCCGTAAACGCGCGCGTTCAGCTCCGGCAGGTCGACGGACTCGATCTCGTTTTTCGTGAAGATATGCACGTTGTCGGAGAAGGGGAGCCGCGCGTAGGGCGAGCGCTCCGTGTAATAGTCGTGGTTGCCGGGCGCGATCAGCACCGGCACGGCCATCTGCCGCAGGCAGGAGACCAGCGTCTCGCCGGTCTCGGCGTAGCTCAGCTCGCTGTCCAGCAGGTCGCCCGACAGCAGCACCAGCGACAGCTTTTCCTGCCGTACCAACGCGGCCATGCGCTGCAGCAGCAGGCGCTGCTCGGTCCGGCGCATCGCGGCCTTGCCGGCGCTCAGGCCCTCGAAGGGCGAATCCAGATGCAGATCCGCCGCGTGGAGGAATCGAAGCTCGCTCACCGCAGCCTCACCCCCTCCGCGCTGAGACAGCGGCCCGTCTCCGGATCAATCGTAAACAGACAGCCCTCGAGCTTGGCCGGCCCGGAGGCGGCGTTGTAGCGCTGCGGCGGGTCGCCCAGGAACTTGCCGATGCTCTGCTCCGGGTCGATCCCCAGCACGGACTCGGCGGCGCCGGTCATGCCGAGGTCGGTGATATAGCCGGTGCCCTTCGGCAGCACGCAGGCGTCGGAGGTCTGCACATGGGTGTGCGTGCCCCATACCGCGCTGGCGCGCCCGTCCAGCAGATAGCCCATCGCGCGCTTCTCGCTGGTGCCCTCGGCGTGGAAATCCACGAGGATGATCTTCTCCCGGATCTCCTCCATATAGCCGTCGGCGATCGCAAAGGGGTTGTCGGTGTTCACGTCCAGCGTGAAGCGGCCCATCAGATTCAGCACGCACACGTCCCCGAAGGGCGTCTGGTAGACGTTGATCCCCTTGCCGGGGCACTGGGGCGCGAAGTTCGCCGGGCGCAGGATGCGCCGCCGCTCTTCGAGATAGGGCCGCAGCTCGGTGCGCGTCCAGGTATGGTTGCCCAGCGTGACCACGTCCGCGCCGGCGCGCAGGATCGCGTCGGCCTGCTTGGGCGTGATGCCGACGACGTTGGCGTTTTCGCCGTTGACCACGACGAAGTCGATGTTTTCTTCTTTTCGGTAGGCCTTGAGGCGCTTGTCCAGGAAGCTCAGTCCGGGCTCGCCGCAGACGTCGCCGACGGCCAGGATCCTCACGCTCATACGCATCCCCGCTTTCCTGTTCTGCCGCTGCGCCGAGAAGGCCGGCGCGCGGACAAACAATTTTTCTATCATGGATTTTACCACAAAATGGCCCTCTTCTTCAATGTTTTTCTGCACATAATAATACCAATCTTCCATAAAACGCTTGCTGTTCAAGCGCTTTATGCGCAGCTTGCGCTGCGCTGCGCAAAGATCGCTTTGCGCGGGAGCGGGTCTGCACGGCGTCTTGCAGGGCGCGCCGCGCCTCTGCCTGAGAGCCGCCGGGCCCACGGGCCGCGGAACGGGTTTTGCCGTTTCGCGGGAGAAGCAGAAAGGCGAAAAGGAGGGACACAGCGTGGATAAAATGCAGTTTTGGATCGGCATGGGCGCGGGGCTGATGGTCGGCGGAGCCGCGGCGATGGCTCTCGGCGGGAAGCGCCGCAGCACGAAGACCGGCGTCGGCAAGATGCTCCGGTCGATGGGCAGCGTGGCGGACGGCATCGCCGCGAGCTTCAAGCTCTGAGCCGAAGCGGGGAGCAAAAAGATTTTTCAAAAAACCCTTGCAATTCCGTGCCGGATGTGCTATTATACACAGGCTGTCGGGGAAAACCCGATATGCGCTGTTAGCTCAGCTGGATAGAGCGTCTGGCTACGGACCAGAAGGTCAGGGGTTCGAATCCCTTACAGCGTGCCAAAAATCCGGTGCCCCGTTGGGGTGCCGGATTTTTGCATTCCCGAGGGATTCGAACGGGAGCGGGAGTGAATGAGGCGCCGGGGGCGCCTCAGAGCCGCGACCTGGCCTCCGCCGCAGCGGAGGTCGAATCCCTTACAGCGTGCCAAAAATCCGGTGCCCCGATGGGGTGCCGGGTTTTTGCATTCCCGAGGGATTCGAACGGGAGCGGGAGTGAATGGGACAGGGGACGGTTCTGTGTCCCGCTTTTCTTGACAAAAGGCCCTTACACACGATATAGTAAAAAGAGTGATGGAAATGCCAAGAACAGAGAGAAGGAAAAGCGCCTCCGGTATCTATCATGTGATGCTGCGGGGCGATCCGGACGTGAGTACTGGAACACAGCGGGTGGGACATGGCACGGGGGTGAGGCAATGGCTGACTTTCGTTTAAATAAACCCGCAGGCAAACGAATTTCTGTTGTACTTATCTGGTTGTTGCTTTGGGGGATTATAGTAGGAAGCCTTCTAATGATGTCATCATGCACTGATCCGTTTTCCTATCGAAGCTCCAGAATATCGCCGCATGACTATAAAGGAAGCGAATGGCGGAGCAACGACCCGTTCATCTATCTGAAGGTACAGGAAGACGGCCAGATGAAGGGATATTTTTTATTAGACTCCGAAAGAATAGATATCATATGTGGAATTGAATGGGGACATTCTGTTACTATCGTTAGGGAAACAGGTGAAGAGAGCGTTAGGGACAGCGACTTTGTTTTGGAAGGAACTTGTGATTGCACAGAACAACAGATCATCATAACAATAGAGAAAGACTACTGTTTTGGCGGACAATTTGATGTCATCGTACTGGATCGAATCAAGAAATAAGGAAATGCTGACGAATGTATGGGACAGGGGACGGTTCCCTGTCCCACATTGGATGACTTGTAGATGGTGGGACAGAGAACCGTCCCCTGCCCCACAAAAATATTCAAAGGAGCCGCCGCTTTTGGTTCCACTTTGTTATGCGGCGCGATAGGCGGAGTTGCAACTTCTGGTATTGGAAATGGAGTTGGCTCATGTTTGGAGAAAGCTGTTGTTTCCGGTGTTTATGGTGTAGCTGCTTCTGGATTTGATTATGTAATTCAACA
>JAILOS010000117.1 GCA_024690695.1 Oscillospiraceae bacterium | reverse complement strand
CTCCGCCGCCCGACGCGGAGGCCCTGCGCGAGCTGGAGGAAAATCTCGCTTTCCGCTACCCGCACGCCGAGGCCGTGGAGCTGCCCTCGAAGCTGACGGCCACCGGGCTCAAGGGCCGCGCCGAGGCCGACGCCGACGCCGCGCCGCTGTTTCCCCGGCGCGAGGGGGATTTCCGGATGCCGGACTTCGGGCGCAAGGACCGCCCGCTCAGCGGCGCGCAGCGCGGCACGGCCACCCACCTGCTGCTGCAGTACATGGACTTCGCCGCCGGCGAAAGCCGCGAGCGCGTCGAGCGCGAGATCGAGCGGCTGCGGCTGCTGAAGATCCTCTCCGACAGGGAGGCCGGGGCGGTGGACGCCGCCGCCGTCGTGCGGCTCTTCACCTCGCCCCTCGGGCGGCGGATGCTGCGCGCCGAGCGGCTGGAGCGGGAATTCCGCTTCTCGCTGCTGTGCGACGCCGGGGAGCTCCTCGGCCGCGCGCCGGGCGAGCAGGTGCTGCTGCAGGGCGTGGTGGACTGCTGCATCGAGGAAAACGGCGCGCTGACCGTGATCGACTACAAGACCGACGCGGTGCGCGGCGGGGACGCCGTCGCCGAGCGCAGCCGCCTCTACGCCGGGCAGCTGCGCGCCTACGCGCTCGCGCTGCGGCGCATCTTCGGTCTGCCCGTCAAGGAGTGCGTGCTGTACTTCCTCGCGGCCGGACAGGCGGTGAGCCTGCCGGGCTGCCCGTGAGCCTCCCCGGCCGGAAGCCGGGCGCGCTTTTCTCTTGACCTGCGCGGAAAAGGGATTATAATAGGAATATCGACGGAAAACAGAGGAGAAAAACGACCATGCCCACGACCTGGAACCGCTCCCCCGAGGAGTTTCACAAGATCTATCTCGCCAATACCGACGCCTTTTACCGCCTGGGCCGCGGCGATCTGGCCCCGGAGATGGACGCCTTCATGACCAGGTGCGCCCTCGGGCTCTGGAAGCGCTCCGGCGGCGTGACGCAGCGCCACGTGGACATCGCCAACCAGCTCTATTCCCGCGGGCAGAAGCAGCCCCAGTGGCTGCTCTGGACGCTGACGAGCTCGGTGTGCGAGGACGAGAGCTTTCTGCCCCCGGTGTTCTACTGGAACCTCGCGGAGAGCGACGCCCGCCGCGGGACCGAGACCTCGCGCACCTTCATCCGGATGCTGACGAACATCCTGCTCTACCTCGCCGCCGTCGACGACGACGTGACGCTGGCCGAGGCCGAGTTTATCACCGAATGCGCCGACCGGCTGACCGCCGTGTGCGATACCAGCGGCGTGCGCAAAAGCCGCGAGGCGCTCAACCCGCTGGATTACGTGACGAGCGCCGAGCCGAGCTTCGGCGACAAGCACCCGCCCCAGAAGCAGACCGCGGGCGGAAAGCCGGAGGAAAAGCCTGTCGAGCCTCCCGCGGAGGAGGAGAAAAAGCCCAGCCTCGAGGAGCTTATGCAGGAGCTCGACGAGCTGGTGGGTCTCGACGTGGTGAAAAAGGACGTCAAGAGCCTGATCAATCTGATCAAGGTGCGCAAGCTCCGCGAAGCCAACGACCTGCCCGTGCCGCCGATGAGCCTGCACATGGTCTTCACCGGCAACCCCGGCACCGGCAAAACCACCGTCGCGCGGCTGGTCGGCGGGCTCTACGCCGCGATCGGCGTGCTGTCGAAGGGCCAGCTCGTGGAGGTCGACCGCTCCGGCCTCGTGGCCGGCTACGTCGGCCAGACGGCGCTGAAGACCCAGGAGGTCATCAAGAGCGCGCTCGGCGGCGTGCTGTTCATCGACGAGGCCTATTCCCTCGCCTCCGGCGGCGAAAACGACTTCGGCCGCGAGGCGATCGAAACGCTGCTGAAGGCGATGGAGGACCACCGCGACGACCTGATCGTGATCGTCGCCGGCTATCTCGCGCCGATGGAGCGCTTCATCAGCTCCAACCCCGGCCTGCAGTCGCGCTTCAACAAGTATTTCTTCTTCCCGGACTACGACGGCGAGCAGCTGCTGACGATGTTCAAAAAGCGCTGCGACAAGAACGGCTACGCCCTCAGCGAGGACGGCGAAAAGGCCGCGCGCGAGCTCTTTGAGCGGCTCTACGCGGAGCGGGACGACAACTTCGGCAACGGGCGCGACGTGCGCAACCGCTTTGAGGACATGGTCGTGCGCCAGTCCAACCGCGTGGCCGCGATGGAGGCGCCGACGAAGGAGGATCTGATGGCCGTGCTGCCGGAGGATCTGGCCGGGGAGGACGAAAACGGCGAAGCAAAGACGGAAGAATAAAAAAAGTTGAAAATAAAAAAGGGAAATTGAAATTCGCGTCGTATAAGAGTATCGGAGGGAACTTCTCTCCGATGCTTTTTTTCGACAAAGGCGGTGATCGCATGTCCTGTCCAAGAGAACGCCGGGAGGAGGCCGAACGCCTGATCATCGGGCCCTACGGCCTGCTGTCGAAGGATTCGCGCGGGCGGCTCCGGAGCGAGAGCGAATGTCCGATCCGCACCTGCTTTCAGCGGGATATCGACCGGATCACGCACTCGAAGTCCTTCCGCCGCCTGAAGCATAAAACGCAGGTTTTCCTCCAGCCGGAGGGCGACCACTACCGCACCCGTCTGACGCACACGCTGGAGGTCAGCCGTCTGGCCCGCACCGTGGCGCGGGCGCTCGAGCTGAACGAGGATCTCGTCGAGGCCGCCGCGCTGGGGCACGACCTGGGGCACACCCCCTTCGGCCACGCGGGCGAGCGGGCGCTGAACCGCCTCTGCCCCGGCGGCTTCAAGCATTACGAGCAGAGCCTGCGCGTCGTGGACGTGCTCGAACGCGGCGGGCAGGGGCTGAACCTCTGCTACGAGACGCGCATGGGCATCCTGCATCACACCCACGGCGCCCCGGACGACACGCCGGAGGCCGTGACCGTGCGCCTGTGCGACCGCATCGCCTACATCAACCACGACCTGGACGACGCGATCCGCGCCGGCATCCTCACCGCCGGCGAGGTGCCCGAGCGCATCCGCCGCGAATGCGGGGAGAAAAACAGCGAGCGCATCAACGCCATCCTTACCGACCTCGTGGAAAACAGCGCCGGCGGCGAGCTGCGCATGTCGCCGCGGATGCAGGCCGCTTTTGATTATTTCCACGACTATATGTACGCCGAGATCTACGTCAACCCCATCGCCAAGCGCGAGGAGGGCAAGGTCGACGGCATCCTCAGCGCCCTCTTCGACTACTACGCCGCGCACCCGGAGGCGCTGCCGGAGGATTTCGCCGGCGTGATCGAGCGCGACGGGCGCGAGCGCGCCGCCTGCGACTATATCTCCGGCATGACCGACAGCTACGCGATGGAAAAATACGGCGAGCTGTTCATCCCCTTCGCCTGGACGGTGAAGTAGTTCCCTGTTTCTGATTTTACGCACCCGGAGGTGATCCTCACGGCTTTTCCCGAGAGCTTTCTGAACGAACTGACCGAGCGCAGCGACATCGTGGACGTCGTGAGCTCCTACGTTCGCCTGACGAAGCGCAGCGGCTCGAATCTCTTCGGCCTCTGCCCCTTCCACAGCGAAAAAACGCCCTCCTTCTCCGTCTCGCCGGACAAGCAGATCTACCACTGCTTCGGCTGCGGCAAGGGCGGGGGCGTGATCAATTTCATCATGGAGATCGAAAACCTCAGCTTCCCGGAGGCCGTCGAATTCCTTGCGCGGCGGGCCAATCTGCCCCTTCCGGAGCAGAGCGACGACCGCGAGAGCAAAAAACGCAGCCGCCTGCTGGCGCTCAACCGCGACGCGGCGCGCTATTTCTACGAGCAGCTCGGCGCAGACGCCGGAAGCGCGGCGCGCGCCTATATGCAAAAGCGCGGCATCAGCCCCGCGACGGCCCGGAGCTTCGGCCTCGGCTGCGCGCCGGACGGCTGGGAGGGCCTGCGCAGCGCGATGCGCGCCAAGGGCTACTCCGATTTTGAGCTCTTCGACGCGGGTCTCGTCCGCAAGGGCAAGAGCGGCGGCTTTTACGACACCTTCCGCGGCCGCCTGATGTTCCCGGTCATCGACGTGCGCGGGAACGTGATCGGCTTCTCCGGCCGCATCCTCGGCGACGGGGAGCCGAAGTACATGAACAGCCCGGAAACCCCGGTCTTTGTCAAAAGCCGCAATCTTTTCGCGCTGAATCTGGCGAAAAAATCCAAAAGCGGATATATTCTTCTGTCCGAGGGCAATATAGACGTGGTAAGCCTGCACCAGGCGGGCTTCGACTCGGCGGTGGCCTCGCTGGGCACCTCGCTGACGCCGGAGCAGGCGCGGCTGATCTCCCGCTACACCGGCGAGGTCGTGATCGCCTACGACAGCGACGGCGCCGGCGTCAAGGCCGCGCAGCGCGCCATCGGCATCCTGGAAAAGCTGGATCTGAAGGTCAAGGTGCTCACGCTCAGCGGCGCGAAGGACCCGGACGAGTTCATCCGGCTCAAGGGGGCCGAGGCCTTCCGAAGGCTGGTGGAGGGCTCCGAAAACCAGGTGGATTACCGGCTGCGCGTCGTGAAGGACAAGTACGAGCTCTCCTCGGACGAGCAGAAGGTAGCTTTTTTGAAGGAGGCCTCCGACCTGGTAGCCCGGCTCCCCGCCCCGGTGGAGCGGCAGGTCTACGCGATGCGCGTGGCGGAGCTGGCCGGGGTAAAGGCCGAGGCCGTGAGCGACGAGGTGGAGCGGCGGCGAAAGAAGCTGCTCAGCCGGGCTAAGAAGGACGAGGCGCGCGAGCAGCGGCCCGAGCGCCAGCTTCAGCCGGGAGAGCGCAGCCTGCATTACGCCGATCCGGCCTCGGCGGCCGCCGAGGAGGGGCTGATCCGCCTGCTGTACCTCGAGCCCGCGCTCGCCTCGCGGCCGGAGCTGCCGCCGCCGGAGGATTTCTCCGCGCCGGCGCTGGCGCGGATCTACGGCGTGCTGCTGGACCGGGCACGGCAGGGCGGGGAGCTCGGCAGCGCGGCGCTGTCCGGCGTGCTCAGCGGCGAGGAGATGAGCCTGCTGGTGCAGCTGCTGCAGAAGCCCGTGCAGCTCAGCCGCAGCGAAACGGCGCTGAACGACTACATAAACCGCATACGGGAGCGCAAGGCGTTTTCCTCCGGCACGGAGGACCTGCGCGCTCTGGCAAATAAACTCAGAGAAAAAAAGGGATACGAGGGATAAAGATGAACGAAGAAAAGAAACTCAGCGAAGAAGAGCTGGAAAAAATGGCCGACGCGCTGCTGGACGAGGCGCCCGCCGAAGAGCCGAAGGCGAAGAAAAAGAGCGGCAAGAAGAAGGACAAGGAGGCCGAGCAGCCTCAGAAGACCCCCGAGGAGCGCCTGGCCGAGCTGCTGGAAAAGGGCAAGAAGGCCGGCAAGCTCAGCGCCAAGGAGCTCGAGTGCCTGGAGGAGATGAACCTCGACGGCGAGGCCATCGACAAGTTCTACGAGGCGCTCGACGCCAACAACATCGACATCGACATGCCCGCCACCGACGTGCTGCCCACGCTGGACGACGAGCTGCTGCCGGAGCTCGACGAGCTGAGCACGCTGGAGGAGGTCACCGAGGAGGAGATCAGCTCCACCGACGAGCTGGCCGACACCCTCTCCACCGACGATCCGGTGCGCATGTACCTCAAGGAGATCGGCAAGGTGCCGCTGCTCACGCCCGAGGAGGAGGTCGAGCTGGCCGAGAAAATGGCCGACGGCGACGAGGACGCCCGCCGCCGCATGACCGAGGCCAACCTCCGCCTGGTCGTTTCCATCGCCAAGCGCTACGTCGGCCGCGGCATGCTCTTCCTCGACCTGATCCAGGAGGGCAACCTCGGCCTGATCAAGGCCGTGGAAAAGTTCGACCACACGAAGGGCTACAAGTTCTCCACCTACGCCACCTGGTGGATCCGCCAGGCCATCACCCGCGCGATCGCCGACCAGGCCCGCACGATCCGCATCCCCGTCCACATGGTCGAGACGATCAACAAGACCATCCGCGTCTCCCGCCAGCTCCTGCAGGAGCTGGGGCACGACCCCAGCGCCGAGGAGATCGCCGACGAGATGGGCATGCCGGTGGACAAGGTGCGCGACATCCTGAAGATCGCGCAGGAGCCCGTGTCGCTGGAGACGCCGATCGGCGAGGAGGAGGATTCCCACCTGGGCGACTTCATCCCCGACGAGGACGCGTCCGAGCCCTCGGAGGCCGCCTCCTTCTCCCTGCTGCGCGAGCAGCTCGAGGAGGTGCTCGACACGCTGGCCCCGCGTGAGAAGAAGGTGCTGGAGCTGCGCTTCGGCATCGTGGACGGCCGCACCCGCACGCTCGAGGAGGTCGGCAAGGAGTTCAACGTCACGCGTGAGCGCATCCGCCAGATCGAGGCCAAGGCTCTGCGCAAGCTCCGCCACCCCAGCCGCTCCAAGAAGCTGCGCGACTTCCTGAACTGATGGGCAGCAGCATCATCAGCACCGGCATCCATGGCCTGGACCAGGCGCTGGACAGCCTGCGCACCGGCGACATCGTCGCCTGGCAGATGGAGAGCATCGGCGACTACATGTTCGTGGCGACGCAGTTCGTCACCGACGAGGTGCCCACCGGCCGCCGCATGGTCTATTTCCGCTTCGGCGAGCACGAGGAGCTGATCCCCACCGCCGCCCTGCAGGCGCGCGGCGCGAACGTCGTCAAGTACGAGCTCGACCCCTCCGTGGGCTTCGAGACCTTTTCCGTGCAGGTGCACCGCATCATCTCCTCCGAGGACGCGGACAGCTTTTTCCTCTTCGACTGCATCTCGGAGATGCAGAAGCACTGGTTTTCCGACCTGATGGTCTGCAACTTCTTCGAGCTGACAGGCGAATTCATCCGCGAGCGCGGCGCGCTGTGCTACGTGGCGCTCGAATACGCCCGCCACACCTACGAGACGATCTCCCGCATCCGCCGCGCCACCGGCGTGCTGCTGAACATCCGCACGATGAACGGCATGACCTATATC
>JAILOS010000114.1 GCA_024690695.1 Oscillospiraceae bacterium | reverse complement strand
GCGTGAGCTCGCGGCAGACCATCGGGTAGGCACCGTTGAGGTCGATCTGCGCCTTCTCAAAATGCACGTCAAAGGTGTCATTGCTGCACATCTCCCCCAGGGAAAAACCCACAATCTTTCCGTTGGCAAAGAGGACGCCGCCTTCCAGCACCAGCCACTTATAGGCGGCAAAGGCACGCACGATCGCGTCGTGCTCATAGCTCACGCTCTTGTCGAGCCGCTCGCTGTTCTCCTCGCTCCAAACGTCGAGCATGTCAAGACAGCCGGGGATCAGATCGTCGGTCAGAGGCCGAAACTCCCAGTCGTTCTCCGCCTCAAAGCGGTTGCAGTGGTTTTTCTTGCCGTGCAGGGCCTTGCCCGCGTAGCTTGCGAGGCTTTGCGCCTCATAGATGTAGTCGGCGTTGTCCGCGTCCTCCTCGAAATCGAAGCGGCCGGGGTATTCGCTCTCGAGCAGCTCGACGTGTTTCCCGGTCAGGCCGCGCAGAGTGAGCGGGCAGCCCCGGGCCTCCGCGCAGGCGCGCAGAAACTCCAGCGCCGGGCGCAGCGGCCCCGTGCCGATCGGGAAGACGTAGGCGACGTGCCCGCCGATCCGGAGCCGGGTCAGCATCCGGTCGCCGCAGCGCGCGACGAGCTGGCGGTAGCGCTTGTCCCAGATATAGATGTTGCCGAAGTTGTAGTCCGCGCTCGGGCTGTCCTCGGCTTTTACGATCTCGTCGATCCACGGCTTGTCGCAGAGGGTGACGCGGTGAAAACGGTTGATGGTCATCAGCTCAGGTCGATCTCCCAGTGGATGAAGTTGTACATCGGGTTGCCGGCGTTGGGGTCGATGCCCTTGATCACGCCGCGGTGGCTGACGACCTCCTGCTTCTCAAAGCCGATGGTGATCAGCGAGCCGGTGTCCAGCAGATACTGGCACAGCTCCTCGTAGCGCTGCGCGCGCGCCATGTCGGAGGCGGACAGATAGGCGTTGATGTAGTTTTCAAAGGTCTTGTCGGTGGAGCGGGTGTAATTGAGGTTGGTATTCTCGTTGTCCTCGCTGCGCACCTGCAGCAGCTCCGTCAGGTCGAAGTTGTTGCGCAGCTTCACCTCGCCGTAGTAGATGTCCCAGGGGGTGCCGTCGCTCAGCTCGCCCTTTTCGAGCGCCTCGAGGTATTCGTCCCAGGTGAGCTCGCGCACCTCGATGGTGAAGCCGACCTCGGCCATCTGATCGGCGAAGCGGTGGGCCACGCCGGCCTTCACGGAGCTGTCGGCCGGGACGATCATGATCATGTACATCTCCTGCGCCGAGCCGTTGGCCAGCTCCAGCCGCCCGTCCTCGTCGAAGTCCGTGATGCCGTAGTTCGAGAGGATGCGCATGCAGCGCTCCATGTCGAAGCCGTGGGTGTTGGCCAGCTGCGTCGGATAGCAGTCCACGGTCGGGATCATCGGCACCGGCGTGCCGATGGCGTCGCCCTTCATCAGCTCCTCGAAATAGCTGCGGTCAAAGGCGTAGCCGAGCGCCGAGCGCACGTTGGAATAGCGGCCGAGCGTCGTATCCTCGTTGAAGGCCACGTAGTGCAGGTTCGTCGTCACGTAGGTGCGCGTCTCGTTGGTGCTGGCGTAGCCGAGGTTCGTGATGCTGGAGGGGTCGTTGACGGTGATGTCGATCAGGCCGTCCTCAAAGGCGCTGAGGATCGAGGCCTGATCCGTGTACTCGCGGATGAAGACCTCCTGCACCGGGAAATCCTCGTAGCCGGGATAGCCCTCGAAGGCCACGAGCTTGGTGCCGTCCTCGCTCCAGGTGTAAGGGCCGGAGCCGACCGGGTGCTCGTCGCCGAAGGTGCCGGCCTTGACGACCGGGATGTTCAGCAGCTTGTAAAACTGCGTGTCCGCGATGCCGAGCGTCACGACCAGCCGGTCCGTGTCGTAGCCGACGCCCCGGACGCTGGCGAAGCGGCCCTGGAAGCGGTCGGAATGGATGGCGTTCTCCAGCGACATGCGCAGATCGTTGCCGGTGACGGGGCTGCCGTCGTGGAAAACGTGCGAGGTGTCGATCTTGAACTCCCAGACTTTGCCCTCGCCGTCGGTATAGCCGTACTCGGTGATCAGGCCGGAGCCCTCGATGACCTTGAAATCGTTGTCCAGCTCCAGCATGTTCTCGTAGACGAGGTTGCAGATAAGCTGGTTGGCGTGGTTCGTGGCCACGGAGGGGCGAAAAGCGTAGCGGCTGTTGCTGTTGAGGGAGAAGACGTGGTCCACGGCGGGGGCCTTCTGCACGTCCTTGCCGGCCGTGGAGTCGGGGATCTGGCTGAGCGGGTCGTCCTGCGTCACGCCCAGGCAGCCCGTGAGGCTCGTGAGCAGCAGCAGCGCCGCCGCCAGCGCGGCGATTTTTCGGATCCTTGTCTTCATCGTTGGTTCATCCTTCTTCCCGTCCGGTCTCTCCCGGCGCGCCGAGCACGATCCCGGCGGCCTGGCTCCCGCGGCGGCCGCGGGTATAGCGGTGAGACCAGTATTTCTCATGGAGGCAGAACGTGCACTCCTCCGACACGTCGATCCGCTCCGCCGCGACGCCGAGCTGCCGGAGCCGCCGGGCGTTGGCCGCGCGGAGATCGACGAGGTATTTGCCGTTTGCCCGGCGGTCGAACAGGCCCGCCGTGTCGCCGCCGAGCCAGCGCCCGACCGCTTCGGGCACGTCCGCGTCGGTCTCGAAGCAGCAGCGCCCGATCGCGGGGCCGAGCGCGGCGCAGACCGAGCCCGCCTCGGCGCCGAGAGCGCGCATCTGCCGCAGCGCCTCGCCGAGGATATCGGCCACGGAGCTGCGCCAGCCGCAGTGCACCGCGGCGATCACGCCGTGCTCCGCGTCGCACAGCAGCGCGGGCACGCAGTCGGCCGTGAAGCAGAAAAGCGGCAGCCCCGGCTCGTTTGTCACGATGCCGTCGGCCTCGTAGGGGACGGGGGAGAGGCAGCGGTGCCGGTCGGCCCCGGTGACGATGCGCACGACGGCGCCGTGCACCTGCTTCGTCACGGCGCAGCCGTCGACGCCGGCCCCGAACAGCGCGCAGACGCGCCGGTAGTTCTCGCGCACGGCCGCCGGGTCGTCGCCCCGGTTGGAGCCGAGGTTCAGCGTGGCCCATTCGCCGCCGCTCACCCCGCCGCAGCGCGTCGTAAACGCGTGAAAGGCCGGGATCAGCGTCGAGCGCATATACGGCAGGCCGTTTTGACTTTCTTCAATAAACATGGCTTTTCCCGAAAAACTGAAGACTATTCGTTCCGGCCGCAGCACTCTTTGTACTTGAGCCGTCGGCTGCCGTCGGCCTTCATTTTCCCGCAGGGGCAGGGATCGTTGCGTCCGGGCCGGGCGGCCTTCTTGACGGGCTTTTTCTTCTCGGTGCTGCCGCCGACGTTGGCGACGGAGCTCTTCGAGACGGCCTTGCGCTCGATCGGGGCCTCGCGGCGGATCGCCACGGTGTAGAGACGCCGCACGGTCTCCTCGCGGATGCCGCGCACCATCGCCTCGAACATCTCGAAGCCCTCCTGCTTGTAGGCGTCGATCGGCTTGACGGAGCCGTAGCCGCGCAGGCCGATGCCGCGCTTGAGCTCGGTCATCGCGTCGATGTGGTCCATCCAGTATTCGTCCACCACGCGCAGCATGATCACGCGCTCGAGCTCGCGCATCATCGGCGCGTCGTTCGGGCCGGGGCCGAAGGCGGCCTCGCGCTGGCGGTAGACGTCCTCGGCGATCTCGGTGACGCGCTCGGCGATCTTCTCCGGCTTCGGGGAGGGAAGCTCACTCAGCTTGAGCTGGCCGCGGCGGAGGAAGAGCTTTTCAAAGGGCTGCAGCGCGTTGTCGAGCTGCTCCTGCGACTCGGCCGGGGCGCCGTTGAGCCCGTCGATCACGGTGCTGTGCACGAACTCCTGCACCATGCCCATGATCTGCTGCTGCAGGTCCTCGCCGTCGAGCACCTTGCGGCGCTCGCCGTAGATGATGCCGCGCTGCTTGTTCATCACGTCGTCGTATTCCAGCACGCTCTTGCGGGTCTGGAAGTTGCGGCTTTCGACGGTGCGCTGGGCCTGCTCGATCGAGTTGGAGAGGATCTTCGCGTCAAGCGGCGTGTCCTCGTCGACGTTGAGCGCCTCCATCATGTTGATCACGCGCTCGGAGCCGAACAGACGCATGATATCGTCGGTCATCGCCAGATAGAAGCGGCTCTCGCCCGGGTCGCCCTGGCGGCCGGCGCGGCCGCGGAGCTGGTTGTCGATACGGCGGGATTCATGCCGCTCGGTGCCGAGGATGAAGAGACCGCCGGCGGCGCGCACCTGCTCGGCCTCGGAGCGGATGGCCTCGCGGTGCTCGGCCAGCTTCTGCGCGAACAGCGCGCGCGCGTTCAGGACGTCCTCGTTGTCGGTCTCGCCGTAGCCGGTGGCCTCGGCGATGATCTCGTCCTCGAAGCCGGCCTTGCGCAGGTCCTTCTTGGCCAGGAATTCCGCGTTGCCGCCGAGCATGATGTCGGTGCCGCGGCCGGCCATGTTGGTCGCGATCGTCACGGAGCCGAGCTTGCCGGCCTGCGCGACGATCTCGGCCTCGCGCTCGTGGTACTTCGCATTGAGCACGGTGTGCGGGATGCCGCGGCGCTTGAGCAGGGAGGAGATGTACTCGCTCTTTTCGATGCTCACGGTGCCGACCAGCACGGGCTGGCCCTTGGCGTGGCAGGCGACGATCTGCTCGATGATCGCGCGGTTCTTGCCGTTTTCGTTTTTATACACCGCGTCGGGATGATCGTCGCGGATTACGGGCTTGTTCGTCGGGATCTCGATGATATCCAGCTTGTAGATCGCGCTGAACTCCTCCGCCTCGGTGGCGGCGGTGCCGGTCATACCGGAGAGCTTGTTATACAGGCGGAAATAGTTCTGGAAGGTGATCGTCGCGAGGGTCTTGTTCTCCTCCTGCACGTCCACGTGCTCCTTGGCCTCGATGGCCTGGTGCAGCCCCTCGGAATAGCGGCGGCCGAGCATCAGACGGCCGGTGAACTCGTCGACGATGATGATCTCGCCGTCCTTGACGATGTAGTCGATGTCGCGCTTCATGATGCCGTGGGCCTTCAGCGCCTGGTTGATATGGTGGCTGAGCGTGGCGTTTTCGATGTCGGCGAGGTTTTCCAGGCCGAAGGCGCGCTCGGCCTTGGCGATGCCGCGGGCGGTGAGCGTGGCGCTGCGGGCCTTCTCGTCCACGACGTAGTCGGCGTCGAGATCCTCGCTCTCCTCCTGCTTTTCGTCCACGCTGGCGTAGACGACGGGCTTGAGGCGGGCTACGAAATCGTCGGCCTGGCGGTAGAGGTCGGTGCTCTCGTCGCCCTGGCCGGAGATGATCAGCGGCGTCCTCGCCTCGTCGATCAGGATCGAGTCCACCTCGTCCACGATCGCGAAGGCGTGCCCGCGCTGGACCATGCGGTCCTTGTACAGGGCCATATTGTCGCGCAGGTAGTCGAAGCCCATCTCGTTGTTGGTGCCGTAGGTAATGTCGCAGGCGTAGGCCGCCTGGCGCTCGGCGTTCGACAGGCCGTGGACGATCAGCCCGACGGACACGCCGAGAAAGCGGTGCACCTTGCCCATCCACTCGCTGTCGCGGCGGGCCAGGTAGTCGTTGACGGTGACGATGTGCACGCCCTCGCCGGTCAGCGCGTTGAGGTAGGCGGGCAGCACGGCGACGAGCGTCTTGCCCTCGCCGGTCTTCATTTCGGCGATGCGGCCCTGGTGCAGCACCACGCCGCCGATCAGCTGCACGCGGAAGGGCTTCATGCCCAGCACGCGCCAGGCCGCCTCGCGGGCGGTGGCAAAGGCCTCGGGCAGCAGCTCGTCCAGGGTCTCCCCGGCGGCGAGCCGCGCCTTGAACTCGTCCGTCTTGGCGCGCAGCTCCTCGTCCGACAGCGCGGCGTATTCCGGCTCGAGCTTCTCGATCGCGTTGACGATCGGGTTGATCTTTTTCAGCTCCCGATCCGTGTAGCTTCCGAACAGTTTATCCAAAAATCCCATAGCGTTCGCCTTTCTGCAGAAAAAATCCGGTACAACAAAACAGTATAACATATATTTGTGAATAAAAAAAGAGCCTTCTTGTCGCCGGCAAAGGGTTTTGAACGGTTGCATTTTGCCCGGGGGCGTGATAAACTGGCTCTGCATTCGCGCCGGTCCATTTTATCCGTTCGGGAGGCGGTCGCCTTGATTGTAAAATTCAGCCTTGATTTCCCGGCAGAAACGGGGAACGAGCCCCGCTTTGCCTACGTCTATCTGCCGGAGGCTGCCGAGCGGGAGCCGGAGCGGCGGTTCCCCGTGCTCTATATGTTCGACGGACACAACGTCTTTTTTGACGAGGACGCGACCTACGGCAAGAGCTGGGGTCTGGGCGAGTATCTGGACGAGACCGGAACGCCGCTGATCGTGGCCGCGCTCGAGTGCAACCATCACCCGGACGACGGGCGCATCCGCGAATACGCGCCCTATCCCTTCCGCGCGCCCCGCTTCTCGGCCGCGCCCGCGCGGGGAGAGCAGACGATGGAGTGGTTCGTCGGGGTCTTCAAGCCCCTGATCGACAGCCGCTTCCCCACCCTGCCCGACCGGGAGCATACCTTCATCGCGGGCAGCTCGATGGGCGGGCTGATGAGCCTGTACGCGCTGGCCGCGTATAACCGCTTTTTCTCCCGGGCGGCGGCGCTCTCGCCCTCGATCGACTTCGGCCCGCTGAAGCTGGAGGCGCTGCTCCGTTCGGCGTCCTTCGCGCCCGGCACCGTGCTCTATATGGACATGGGCGAGCGGGAGCTGCCGGAGCGCCTGCGCCCGCTGGCGCTGCGCCAGTGGAGCGCGGTCTGCCGGGAGCTGACGCGCAAGGGCGTGCTGCTCACGGCGCGCTTCGTCCCGGAGGGCGAGCACAACGAGGCAAGCTGGGAAAAGCAGAACCCCTTTTTCCTTTCCACCTTGATGTACGGACTGGAGGTGTGATCCGTGGAGATCCGCTACGAAAAATGGCACAGCCCCGCGCTGGGGCGCGACATGGAGATCAAGAGCTACGGCTCCGGCGGCAAGAGCGTGCTGTATATCCCCTGTCAGGACGGCCGCTTCTACGACTTTGAAAACTTCGGCATGCTCGACGCCTGGCGCCCGTATATCGACGCCGGCAAGGCCACGGTCTTTTCCGTGGACACGCTGGACGTGGAGACCTGGTCGTATAAAAACGGCAATCCCTACTGGCGCATCCGCCGCCACGAGGACTGGACCCGTTATCTGACCGAGGAGGTCGTGCCCTATATCCGCATGGTCGGCCACGAGCACGGCGGCGCGGCTTCGGGCGTGATGAGCTTCGGCTCGAGCCTCGGCGCCACCCACGCGGCCAACCTGTATTTCCGCTTCCCGGACCTGTTCGACGCCGTGCTTGCGCTCAGCGGCATTTACGACGCGGCCTACGGCTTCGACGGATACATGGACGAGAAGGTCTATCTCAATTCCCCGCTGCACTATCTGCCGAACATGCCGGCCGATCACCCGTACATGGAGAAATACCGCCGCAACAAGGCCGTCTTCTGCGTCGGCCAGGGCCCCTGGGAGATCCCCGAGTCCACCCGCGCGCTGCAGCGCGTGCTGGAGGAAAAGGGCATCCCCGCCACGGTGGACTACTGGGGCTACGACGTCCGGCACGACTGGTCGTGGTGGTTCAAGCAGGTGGCCTATTTCGTCCCGAAACTAATCGACTGCTGAGCACAGAAAGAGGAGATCCCTTTGAAAAACGTCATTTTCATGTCCCCCAACTTCCCCACGAACTACTGGCATTTCTGCCACGAGCTGCGCAACAACGGCGTGCGCGTGCTCGGCATCGGCGACCAGGCCTACGACACGCTGCCCTGGGAGCTGCGCGACAGCCTGACCGAGTACTATAAGGTCGACAGTCTCGAAAACTACGACGAGGCCTACCGCGCCGTCGCCTTCTTCATTTTCAAGTACGGCCGCATCGACTTTCTCGAGTCCAACAACGAGTACTGGCTCGAGCAGGACGCCGCCCTGCGCACGGATTTCAACATCCCGAACGGCTTCCGCAACGAGGACGTGGCCCGTATCAAGTACAAATCCGGCATGAAGGAATACTACCGCCGCGCCGGCATCCCCACCGCGCGCTATCACCTGGCCGACGATCTGGCCGGCTGCCGGGCCTTCGCCGCCGAGGTGGGCTATCCGATCGTCGCCAAGCCCGACAACGGCGTGGGCGCCAACGGCGCCTGCCGCATCAACAGCGACGAGGAGCTGCAGCGCTTCCTGCTCGGCTGGGACGGGCAGCCCTATATTCTGGAGGAATTTATCCGCGCCGAGATCCAGTCCTACGACGCGATCTACAACTCCCGCGGCGAGCCGATCTTCGAGGCCGGCAACATCTCGCCGATCTCCGTCATGGACATCGTCAACAACAACGACAACTGCGCCTTCTACATCCGCCGCGAGCTGCCCGAGGACATGCGCGAGGCGGGCCGCGCCACCGCGAAGAGCTTCGGCGTGAAGAGCCGCTTCATCCATTTCGAGTTCTTCCGGCTGACCGAGGATCAGCATATCGGGCGCAAGGGGCAGATCGTGGCACTGGAGGTCAACATGCGCCCGAGCGGCGGCTTCAGCCCGGATATGATCAACTTTGCCCACAGCACGAACGTGTACAAGATCTGGGCGGACATGGTCGCCTTCGACCGCTCGGACATGCCCGAGGGCGAGCACAATTTCTGCGCCTTCGCCGGGCGGCGCGACGGCCGCAGCTTCCGCCTCAGCCACGAGGAGGTGCTCGAGCGCTACGGCGCGAGCCTGCGCATGGTCGGCCGCATGCCGGACGCGCTGTCCGGCGCGATGGGCAACCAGATGTATCTGGCCACCTTCCCGACCCAGGAGGCGCTGGACCTTTTCTACGAGGACGTGCTCTCCCCGGAATGATCCCACGCGCAGCTTTGTCTTGACAAGTTCAGCAAAGACCGCTATAATACAAACAGAAAAAGGCGTTGCCGAAAAGCGGCTCCGCCCAATGTAGTTCTAACTCATATTAGAAACCGTCACTGGCCAGAGTGGCGGTTTCTGCTTTTCACGGTGATCGTTACTGTCAATCCGAAGATGTGAAACGTCAAGGTGATCGGCATAGCAGCACCTCCTTTCGGAGATGTGACGGAACCGCCTTTTTACGCTTGGCAACGCCTGCCCTTTCGGGCGCTTGTATTTTTCAAAACCATGCAGATTTTGTCAAGTTCAGGCAGAACAGCTTCCATCAACGCCTGTTCTCCTGAAAACTGAACGAGGGGCGGTTTCCGCCCCTCGTTCGCTAATACTAAAACCTAATAGAAATCAGACAATCTTTGCGGCTGGATTTGTGCCATGCTTCGTTGCTTCCCTTGCCAATATATCTCCATTATTTGCTGCGGAAAGCGCCTCGCCTGACGCAAATCCATCTCGCAAATCTTTGTCTTCTTCTTATTAGGTTTTAGTATTACTTATGGAACAGCTTCTTGGCCTGGTATTTCGGCTCGCAGCTCAGATTGACGCCGAGCTTTTTGAACAGATCCTCGTCCACGCGCGAGAGGATCACCGAGGAGTGCGCCTCGCAGCCGCGCAGCTTTTCGAGCTGGTCGATGCTCAGCTCCGCCATCGGGTTCGTCACCGCGCAGATCGACAGGGCGATCAGCAGCTCGTCGGTGTGCAGGCGGGGATTGTGGTTGCCCAGATGCTCCACCTTCAGGTGCTGGATCGGCTGGATGATGCCCGGCGCGATCAGCGGCAGCTTCTTGTCGATCCCGGCCAGATACTTCAGGGCGTTCAGCAGGCAGGCGGAGGCGGCGCCCAGCAGCGAGGAGGTCTTGCCGGTGACGATCGTGCCGTCGGGCAGCTCCAGTGCCATCGCCGGGCCGCCGGTCTCCTCGGCGCGGCCGAGCGCGGCGGCCACGACGGGCCGGTCCTCCGGCCCGGTGTTGAGCGAGTTCATCAGCAGCTCGATCTTCCGCAGCTCGGCCGGGTCGGACAGGCCCTGGCGCACGGAGACCGCGGCGGCGTACCAGCGGCGGATGATCTCCTGGCGCGAGGCCTCGCGGCAGATCTCGTCGCTGCTCAGACAGAAGCCCGCCATGTTGACGCCCATGTCGGTGGGGCTCTTGTAGGGGCTCTCGCCGTAGATGCGCTTGAACATCGCCTCGAGCACCGGGAAGATCTCCACGTCGCGGTTGTAGTTGACGGTGGTCGTGCCGTAGGCCTCGAGGTGGAAGGGGTCGATCATATTCACGTCGTCGAGGTCGGCGGTGGCGGCCTCGTAGGCGAGGTTCACCGGGTGCTTGAGCGGCAGGTTCCAGATCGGGAAGGTCTCGAACTTGGCATAGCCCGCCCGCACGCCGTGCTTGTACTCGTGGTAGAGCTGGCTGAGGCAGGTGGCCATCTTGCCGCTGCCGGGGCCGGGCGCGGTGACGACGACGAGGCTGCGCGTCGTCTCGATGTAGTCGTTGCGGCCGAAGCCCTCGTCCGAGACGATCAGCGGGATGTTGGACGGGTAGTCCGGGATGATATAGTGCCGGTAGACGCGAATGCCCAGCGCCTCCAGCCGCTGCATGAACTTGTCGGCGTTGGCCTGCGCGCGGTAGTGCGTCAGCACGACGCTGCCGATATAGAGCCCGATGCCGCGGAAGGCGTCGATCAGGCGGAGCGTGTCGTCGTCGTAGGTGATGCCGAGGTCGCCCCGGCGCTTGCTGCGCTCGATGTCGTCGGCCGAGATGGCGATCACGATCTCCGCCTCGTCCTTCATCTCCAGCAGCATTTTCACCTTGCTGTCCGGCTGGAAGCCGGGCAGCACGCGCGAGGCGTGGTAGTCGTCGAAGAGCTTGCCGCCGAACTCCAGATAGAGCTTGCCGCCGAAGCGGCGGATGCGTTCGCGGATCTTTTCGCTCTGGAGCTTGACGTATTTTTCGTTGTCAAAGCCTGTCTTCATGCGCTTCTCCTTGCTCCTCCGGGGAGGGACTTTTCAAAGTTTCGATCGCGCGCAGATATTTCAGCGCGCAGAAGGGCTTGATGCGGCTGACCTCAAAGCGGCTGCCGCGCCGGGTTTCCAGCCGGAGGCCGTCCGTGCCGGACAGGCGCAGGGAAACCAGCTCCTCCAGCGGGACGGCGACGCCCGTCGGCAGCTCCAGCCGGTCGCGGTAGAGGTGGAGCCCGCCGCTGCCGACTCGCTCGTCTTCTCCGCCGCGCAGGCTGAAGAGCTCCAGCCCGCCGTCCTCGAAGATCGGCCCCTCGCCGGCCGCCTCGATCAGCCCCGGCAGACGCTCGTCCTGCCAGAGAGACCACTCGCGCACGTCGCCGAAGGGCGTGCCGCCGCCGGTGAGGCCGCCCGAGAGTGTATAGCGGGTCGAAAAGCCGCAGGCACGGCAGAACACGCGGTCGTTCTCCGCGGCGATCCGGTGCGTTTCCCCGCAGCGGGGGCAGATATACAGCAGCCGCTCCAGCCCCTCGGCCGTCCGCTCGCCGCGGAAGGGGACGGGGCGCCTGTGGGCCTCCCGGCAGGCGTCGACGGCCAGATCCGCCTCGATCAGCGCCTGCAGCTCCTCGTCCGGGATCTCCGCGAGGCTCTCCGGGCGGAAGCGGTGCATCGGCCTGGCGTCGATCCGGCCCTTGCGGGGCAGACTGTCGGCCCAGCGCGGCGCGCTGAGATAGGCGCCGGTGATGCGGAAGGTGACGAGCCCGAGCCCGCTCTCGCGGATCAGGCGGGCGAGGTTTTTCGGGATCGGCCCGGTCGCCCCGTCGGCGCAGCGCGTGCCCTCCGGGAAGATCCCGACGCTGCGGCCCTCTGCGGCGGCCTGCCGCAGCGCCTCCTCGAGGGAGAGCTCCGGCGCAAGCTGCAGCGAACGGGCCAGACGCAGCAGAAAACCGCGCCGCGGCGCCCGGTCGCTCCCCTGAAAGCGCAGAGGCTCCCCGCTGCACACCGCGGCGATCACCGGATCGTAGAGCGAAGCGTGGTTGCAAAGCAGCACGAAGGGCCCCTGAAAACGCAGCTCCGCCACCGCGGCGTTGAGCTCCGCGCGCAGGGCGAGCCGGGCCGCCGGGCGCAGCAGCGCCCACGGGGCCGGACCTCGATCGCCGGACATGGCCTCCCCCTCTCCCGGGACCCGGAAGGGGGCCCCGACCTCTCTTTTTCAACAAAAAATACTATAGCACAGCGTTGAAAAAAGAGCAAGCGGCCCCCCGAAAATTCGTCGGAAGCCGTAAAAAACCGCCCGGCGCGGCTGCGTCGGGCGGTTTTGTGGGGCGGTCTCAGCCCAGCCGGTCGAGAAAATCGACGATGCGCTGGACGGTGGTGAGATTGGCCGCTTCCTCGTCGGAAATGCTGATGCCGAACTCGTCCTCGATGTTCATGATCAGCTCCACGACGTCGAGAGAATCGGCGCCGAGATCGTCGATCAGGCTGGTTTCGGGGCTGATCTTGTCGGGATCGATCTCAAACTGGGAAGCAAGGGCGTCTCTGACTTTCTCAAAATTCATAGATAAAACCTCCTCGTGCGTTCACACAGAAAGATGAAATGATGGGCGAGAGGCTCAGGCCCACTCGCGGCTCTGCGGCTTGTTTTTGGGCTGCTGCGGCTCGGGCCGGACGTAGGACACGACGACGCGGCGGTTCGGCTCGACGCCGGTGGACGAGGTGGTCACGCCCTCGTAGTTCTGCAGCGCGGTGTGGATGACGTGACGCTCGTAGGAGTTCATCGGCTCGAGCGCCATCGAGCGCTTGTACTTGATCGCCTTCTCGGCCATCTTCTCCGCCAGATGCGTCAGAGCCTCCTCGCGCTTGCTGCGGTAGCTTTCGGCGTCGACGCTGACGTGCAGGTGCTTTTCGCTGCTGCGGTTGACGACGTAGTTGGTCAGATGCTGGATCGCGTCGAGCGTTTCGCCGCGGCGGCCGATGATCGCGCCGATGCCGTCGCCGGTCAGGTTGACGCTGACGCCGCCGTTGTCGCGGGGGCGGATCTCAATGCCCGCCTTGACGTTCATGCGCTCGAGCAGACCGCTCAGGAAGCGGCGGATCGCGGCGTAGTCGGCCGGCTCGTCGATCGGCGCCTCGGCCGGCTTTTCGGGCGCGGGCGCGGGCTCCTTCGCCTTCTCGGGCGCGGGGCGCTCCGGCTTTTCCGGAGCGGGCTTCTTCGCCTTCTCCGGGGCGGGGGTGCGGGGCTTTTCCTCGCGGCGCGCGGGAGCCTCCTTCACGGGGGCCGGGGCGGGCTCGTCGGGGACCTCGTAGCTCACCCGGATCACGGCCGGCGTGGCGCCGATGCCGAAGAATCCGGACTTGGCGCGCTCCAGGATCTCCACCGAGACGTCGTCCCGGTCCATCCCGAGCTCGCTCAGCGCGGCGGCGAGGGCCTCATCCTCGGTCTTGCCGCGCTTTTCCAATGTTTTGATCATAAGCGGATACTCCTGTGTCGTTCATTCTTCGCCGGTTTCGCCCACGCTCTCGTCGATGGGCTCGGCGTTTTCGGAGGCGGCGGCGGCCACAGCGGTGGCCTCCTCGGCGCCCTCCGGGTTTTCATAGCGGTCCGGCACGTAGGCGCGGCCGCGGGCGTAGCGGCGGCTGCCGACCTGGGAGGCGGGCTTTTCGGCCTCGGCGACGCCCAGGCGTTCGCGGCGGGCGGCGCGGTC
>JAILOS010000091.1 GCA_024690695.1 Oscillospiraceae bacterium | reverse complement strand
GCTCGCGAGCGTCCGGCTGCCGACCGTGACCGAGGTCGGATTGCCGAAGGCGTCGTAGCCCAGCGTGTAGGTCTGCGTGTCCGTGCCCGCCGTGCGCGTCAGCGTGCTCAGACGGCCGTTCGCGTAGGCGTAGCCGAGGGAAACGCCGGTCATGCTGCTCCCCGTCACACGGCCGTTGTACGCGTTGTACGACGTATAGGTCGTCACGTTCTTCGCGTTCGTCACCGCCGTCGGCTGCCCCGTCTGCTCGCTGATCGACGTAGCGTAGACGTAGCTCGTCGTGTTCCCGCGCGTGTCCGTCTGCGTCAGCAGCCGGTTCCCGTTGCTGTCGTAGCTCGCCGCGCTGCTCATCGTGAGCCCGCCGCTCGTCAGGGTGCTCGACGCCGTGTTGCCGTTCGCGTCGTAGACCAGCGACATCGACAGGTTCCCCTGCGTCATGCTCGTTACGTTGTGATGGGTGTCGTATTCGTATTCGTAGGTGCCGCTGCCGGGGAGGAAGGCCTCCGTCATGTTTCCGTCCTGGTAGCTCATGCTCGGCGCGTCCGTCCCGGTGCTCTTCACCGAGGTCAGGTTGCCCTCGTCGTCCCAGCTGTAGCTCGAGGCCGTCTCCGCCGTCAGGCAGATATCCGAGAAGGTCGCCGAGTTGACGTTGTTGTTGTAGCTCAGCGTCACCGTGATCGATACCGGCGCCTCGTTCTGCCGCGTCGGGATCACCGGCAGCATCACGTACTGCTTCTCCGTCGTGTCCGCGCAGAAGGACACCGTCTGCACGTCCGGATCGCCCGACAGGTAGTTGAGCTGCACCTTCAGCCCGAAGGTCCTTTCTCCCTTCAGCGCCGCGCTGTTGCCCTCCGCCCAGCCGGACAGAACGTAGGACATCCCCGGCGTCAGACCGGTCGGCGCCACCGTCATCGAGCTCTCGCTCGTCCCCGTCACCGTGCCCTGCAGCGTCAGTCCGCTGCTCCAGCTCCCGTTCAGCAGGTTCTTCCGCAGGAAGATGTCCTCGTCCACGTTCCCGACCGGGCGCATCCCCGTCCCGGCGTAGGTCGTCAGGCGGTTGTTCCGCTTGTCCGTCCCGCTGTTGTCCCGGTAGATCCCGCCCGACGCCCCGTAGGTGATCGTGCGGTCCGCGCTCGTCGTGTACTCCGTCGCCGTGCGCCCGTAGTAGTCGAAGACGCAGCTCGTCAGCAGATCGTCCGAGGTGTTCAGCACGCGGTCCGCCCCGCAGTAGCGGTAGGTCGTGATCCCCTCCTCGCCGCTCACCGTCACCGAAGCGCCCGTCGTGCTCCCCACGCTCTCTACGTACGAGCTGACCCGTCCGTTCGTCCAGCCCCAGCTCACCCCGTAGCCGCTCTCGCCGTCCCTCGCCGTCAGCAGCAGGCCCTCCGCGTCGTAGCTGTAGCTCACCGTCGTCCCGTCCGCGTGCGTGATCTGCGTCAGCAGCCCGTTCGTGTACGTGAAGCTCTCCGTGTTGCCCGCCGCGTCCGTGATGCTGCTCAGATAGTTCCCGTTATAGCTCAGCGTCGCCAGCGTCTCGTTGCTGCCGCCCGCGTTTTTGCGCACCACGCTCGTGATCCGGTCGTTCGCGTCCTTCACGTAGGTGATCCGGTTGCCGTTCGCGTCCTGCTCGTACTGCAGCAGTCCCGCCGCGAAGAATTTCACGTTCCCCTGCAGGTCCGTCAGCTTGTAGTTCGTGTTGTAGTTGAGCTGCTGTCCGTTCAGGTCTGTGACCGTCGCCATGAGGCCGAGGCCGTCCTCGTCCAGATAGGCCCCGTAATCGGGCACATACTTGAGAAAATGCACCGTGCCGTCCGCGTCGCAGTAGCTCAGATACTCGCCCTTGTACGCGCAGAGGATCTGCTCCGCGCTCAGCTTCCAGCCCTGCCCCACCTTCGTATACACGTACCGCGTCTGCGTGTTCAGCACCGCGGCCGTAAACTCCAGGCCCGCGTACGACGAATTGTACACGTGGCTCAGCGCGAACGCGTTCACCGTGCTCGCGCTCGACACGTCCGTCTTGACCAGCGTCAGCTGCCGGCTCGCGTCGTTCACCGCCGCGCTCCCCGCGCGGTCGATCCCCAGGCTCCGGCTCCCGTAGTAGCCCTCGATCCCCGCGCGGCTGCGGTACTGCACCGCGAAATACGGCCTCGTTCCCGAGCCCGGCAGGCTGCTCGTCCCCAGCGTCGCATAGGCGTAATGGCTCGCGCTGAAGCTGCTCTCATTCGACGCCTTCAGCACGAAGCCGTTGTTCGGCTGCCCGTTATACCAGCCCTGCGCGCAGCGCGTCAGATCCCATTCCCTGTAGCCGGTCGAGCTGTCCACCAGCGCGAAGTCCAGCACCTTCGCGTCTTCCGCCGGCGCCGTGTTCCAGCTCTTCCCGATGCACCAGTACCCGGACGGCGCCGCGCTGTTCGCACCCAGCTCGTGCGCCTCCAGCGCGAGGCTCGTCTCTCCGTTTGCTGTCAGGCCAAAGCAGTAAGCGTGAAACGTCGCGCTCACCAGAATGCAGTTTCTCGGCAGCTCCGGCGCCTCGTGGATCCGCACCAGCGTATGAAACAGGTTGACCTGTCCCGCGTTCGCGTTGTACTGTCCGCCGGCACAGGTCGCGCTGCTTTCCGTCGAGGGCGTGTTCGGGCTCAGGCTCTCCACCGTCGCGCTCTCGATCATGTACAGCGTGTTCCCGGTGATGTGCACGCTCGGGTCCACGCGGACCGGGTAGGCGCGCTCCTCCGCGTTCAGCCAGTCCTCATCCGCCGCCACCGTCAGCCGGTAAAGGCCCTCGTCCAGCGCCTCCAGCTCGTACGTCACCGAATCGCTGACCGCGCCCAGCGCGTCCGTCATCACGCCCGCCGGGATATACATCACGGTCTCTCCCGCGCCGTCCGTCAGCGCGACGCCGCCCTCGCTCTCCTTCGCCCTCAGCTCTCCGCAGTCCAGAACAAACGCAAAGCGGCTCTCCGTCCCCGGCCCGTACAGGATCAGCGTCTCCTTCACGCCCTCCGGCTGCACCCGGTACTCCAGATCCACCCACGGCGCCGCGTCCTCATACCGCAGAGCCGATTCCAGGTGCTCCGGCATGATCGCCGCCTCCAGGCTCTCCGCCGCATACGGCCGCTCCTCCGGCAGCAAAACGGCAGGGCTTCCCGCCGCGGGCCAGTCCGGCGTCATGCTGAGCGTATGCTTCCCCGCGGAGATCCGCACCAGCGGCTCTCCGTCCCAGCATTCCGCCAGCCGCACCTCGATCAGTCCGGCCCTGTTGCGGTATTCCCTGCCTGTCTCTTCTCTTGTCTCTTCCTCCGGCTCCTCCTCCGCCAGTTCCTCCGTGGGTTCCTCCGTGGGCTCCTCCGTGGGTTCTTCCGTGGGCTCTTCTGTGGGCTCTTCCGTGGGTTCTTCCGCCGGTTCCTCCGTGGGTTCCTCCGTGGGCTCTTCTTCGGGTTCCTCCGTGGACTCTTCGTCGTCCGGCAGGAGCAGAAGAAGCTCTTCGTCCTCGCCGTCCTCCTCCGGCGTCGTATAATCCTCCGAAGGCTCGGGCGTTTCCGGCTCGGCGATCTCCCTTGGATCGGTGTTTTCATCCTTTTCGCTCAGCACGAGACGGTTGTCTATCTCCCGGTAAGCGCCGTCGCCGTCCTGCCAATGCACCGGTTCCGAATATACCACAGCCAGCTCCGTCCCGTCGCTCAGATGGAACTCCTTCATCGCAGGGCTGCGGCGGCTCTCCGTCTCCCACAGCACGTCCTCCGCGCGCAGGCTCCCGCGCGGCGTTCCGTCCCCGCCTTCATAGAGGGTCAGGCCCTCGTCTTCTTCGTCCTCCAGCAGGAGAAGCCCGTCCCCGTCCTGCGTCTCGTCTTCCGCCAACGTGATAAGCTCACCGTCGTCCGCAAACGCCGGCGCCGGCAGCAGTTGAAGCATTAGAACAAGCGATAAAACGAGGGAGAGGATCTGTCGGGTTCGTTTGGTCATGCTATACGCCTCCATTCTGTTCACACGGATCCTGTCTTTATAAAGCATATTCTGTAGAATAAATATCTTATTATATTATCTTACACAATATATTATTAATATAATTATTGCCCATTCGCTTGTCAAGGTGAACAGCTTTCCGCGCGTCTCGTGCAGTTCTACATCATAAAGAGGAGATTCCATTTCAAAAAGCGTCAACTGCTGATTTCCAGCTCCTTTTGCATAAGAGGTTGAAATCAGCTTTTTCAGACCGAAACGCTCAAAGTTGGCCGCAAAATACTTCGTGAAGTTCGACCATTCTGGATCGTCGCAGGGAAGGAGGACCGTCTTGCCACGGAACACATCAGGATTGTATTCTACATAGGCATTCATTTCCGCTTCAATATCGCTGTATTGCGTATAGAACTCGTCATTCTTCGCTGTTTTGGCTGCGCCTAAGCTCGCATTGTCCGCCACTAAGATCAACCCCCTTGATTTGAATTCTGAATCGCGGTTTGCAAATTGTCAAGTGCAAAGTTGATGCACTGATTGATCAGCTCATTCCTCGAGATGTCGGCCTGCGCAGAGATCTGATCCAGCCGCTCGAGCTTGCTGATCGATATACGCAGTGAGATGACTTCCTTGTCTTCCTTTTGCGGTGTAAAGGCTCTCTTGGCGCTGAACGCAACTCCGCGCCCCCGCCCCATCAGAACGTCTTCGGAAACATTCAGGGCCTCCGCGATGATGTGCAGCTCGTGAGCCGGAGGCTGAACGAGCCCGTTTTCATATTTGGACAGCATCGCAAAGTCAACGCCGGTCTTTGCAGCCAAGTCGCGCAGCGTCAGCTTTTGCTTCCGACGCTCGTCGCGAATGTACAGCTTTGTTTCTGCGCTCATGAGGGGTCCACCTCGTTCTCCTGCTTTGCGGCACACTCCCGCCGGTGGGCGTCCCGCGCTTCTTCGTCGGCAGCAAACCGGTAGAACGTGGACTTCTTCAGCCCGGTCCGCTCCATCGCTTTCTTCGCCGTGATCTGTCCCGCTCTCCAGGACGCATAGACCTCTTTCCAGTTGGCCGGAAGCGCGACTTCGCGGCGGCCGAACTTCACGCCTTTCTTCCTGGCCGACTCAATGCCTTCCTTTTGCCGCTGCTTGATCGTCACGCGCTCCTGCTCGGCGATCGTGCCGAGCACCTCGATCAAGATATTGTTTACCATTTCAAAAACCCACTCCTGCCCTTCCGGCAGTTCCATCATCGTCGTCGGCAGGTCGATCACCCGGAGCCGGATGCCGTGGTCCTTGAAATACTGCAGCTCGTTTCGGATGTCCGCCTTGCTGCGGCTGAGCCTGTCCATGGATTTGACGACGAGCGTAATCTCAGACCCGTAAAAAAGGCCCAGGAAGGCATTGTTCCCGTTGTCAGTATTCCGGCGACTTTTTTTAGCAAAACCGTCACGGATCTGCTCAATGACTATGTTAAAATTTACGGAACAGCCCATTGGTCGCCAAAGACGTATGCTTTTAATGTCGCGCTAATCGACAATTATATCTCCCCGCATATCGGAAGTAGGCTTGCCAATGATTTTTCATCGTTGGATGCCGACGCCTTTTTGTCGGGCCTCAAGACCATTGCATCTGTAAAAGTCCAAAACAAGATTGTTTTTGTAAGTGATCGAACCCGTTCCGATATTTGTGATCTGATGCGGAAAGCGTATAAAGTCGGAATTCGGTGGAATTACGCAGCCAAAAACCCCTTCGTCGATTCTCCGGCAGCACCGGACAAAGCAAAGTCTCCAGAACGAAAGATATGGTCGACACATGAATTGCGAAGAGCTCTCCAGGAATGCAAAAACCCTCGACTCTTTAAGGCTTTGATTTTATGTCTTTCGTTATCCCTGCGTATTGGAGAATTGTGTGCTTTGACTTGGGACTGTATTGATATTTCTCCGGAATCTGTCGCAGAAGGTACGGCCTATGCGCATATTAACAAGCAGTTAATCCGGATCAGCGTTGCTGCATACAACGAAATTGATAAAAAGGGGGATATTTTTTATCAGTTTCCCTCTTTCTCAGCAAGGTATGCTACAGGAAAGGCTTCTCGTCAAACTATGCTTGTTCTCAAAAAGCTTAAGACGGGTTCTTCCGAGAGGCGTGTCTACCTTCCAAAAAGTATTTGCATGCTTTTGCAGGAATGGAAAGAAACGCAGGAGAAAAACAAAAAAATCTTGGGGAGTCAATATTACGATTATGGTCTTGTTTTTTGTCATGAAGACGGACGTCCAATTACTGAGGAGGTCGTCAACAAGGACCTGAAGAAACTTTGTCAAGAACTTGGTGTCCCGCCTATTCATTTTCACGATATTCGACACAGCAGCGCCACAGTAAAGCTCAGGTTGTCGAACGGAAATGTGAAGGCCGTGCAGCATGAACTTGGACATTCAACATCCAGCATGACCCTGCAAATATACACCCATAATCAGACAGAGGACTCGCAGGAAATGGCCCAAGTTTTCGAAACCAAATTTTTGACGTCTGTAGATTTGGCACGAAGCCTCCCTGATCTGAAAACGCAAACCCATCAACAGCAGGTCTGAGTTCATCCTGTCTATAATGACAAAAATAATTTTTTTATTTCCTTATTTTGTAGCAAAAAATAGATTTAAAGGATTAAAAAAATTATACGGATTCCTTGCTATGTATCTACCTGGGTAGATCAAAAGGTAGATCGTTGGGTAGATAGCCGATTTTCCCAGTTCTTTCCATCGATCGAATGCGAGTATTGTTTCACTAAAATGAAAAAATGCCGACTGCAAAGCGTTCCCGCTCCGCAATCGACATTTTCCCGGAATTGTTCTTGCGACCAGCCCGGCAAAGCGATTTCAAGAACTTTTCCAAACCCAATTACCCAGCCACGCCATTCAACGGAGGCTCTCGAAGGCGCATTGAATTTTGCATAAGCCGAATAATTATTGGAGCTGGTAATGTGACTCGAACACACGACCTGCTGATTACGAATCAGCTGCTCTACCGACTGAGCTATACCAGCATGCTCAAGCATATTACCACAAGCGCCCGGCAAAGTCAAGGCGTTTGTTCCACGATTTTTGCAAAGGAGCCCAGGGCGGAATTATACAAATCGTATTATTCTGTAACCAGCGTTTCCCGCTTTCGTTCTCTCCGGCTCTTTCCCGGAAGCGGCAGGCCCGAAAAAGTTCCTCTCCCGGCGGCGAGAGGCGCGGAATCCGGACTTTTTCGCGGTCTGGAGAAAGTTACATAACGGGGCGAAATAATAGTTTTTCAAATAGTTATCAACACTTTCAACAGATTTGTCAACAGCCTGTTCCGCAAAAAGCGGCCTGAATCCGCGCTTTTCTCCGTTTCCTCCCCCTTTTGCCGGTCAAGGGGAAAACATAATCCCGATCCCATGCTTTACATAACGCGATCCTTCAGACAGCAGTTTTCGAGGCATGAGCGCGTGCAGTCGCCGTATTGCCGGATCGTATTCAGACATTTTTCGCTCAGCTTCAGGCTGAAACGAAAACGGATCAGATCCTTGATGACCGCGTTTTTCCAGTGATAGGAGAGATAACGTCTGACCGTCATCATCACGAAGGGATCCATGCGTTCGTCGGGCTTCACCGGTCAATCGCCGCCTCTCCGTCAAAACTGTCTGGTGATCGGAAAGGTCAGCAAGCCGCTGTCGTTGAAGGAAAAATACTGCTTGCCGCCCACGATCAGATGGTCGTCCAGCGTGATGTCCACCAGACGCAGCGCGTCGCGGATGCGTCTGGTGATCAGCTCGTCGTCGCCGGACGGGATCAGATGGCCCGAGGGGTGGTTGTGCGCGAGGATCACGGAGCTCGCACGGCAGCGGATGGCCGTCTCGACCACGCGCCGGACGTTGAGCTCGACCGTGTTCACAACGCCGCGGCTCAGCTCGTCGCATTCGATCAGCTCCTTCTGCGCGTTGAGACACAGCAGCAGGGCCTTCTCGTCCTTTTCGTTGGCGAAACGCGGGATCAGATAGCGTCCGGCGGCCCGCGCGTTGGCGATCACGGTGACGTCCCGGGCGCGGCAGATCTCGCAGCGCTTGTTCATCTGCGGGATCAGGCGGATCAGCATCGCCGCGCTGCGGCCGATGCCGGGAACCTCCGTCAGCTCCCGCTCGCTCGCCTCAAACACCGCGTCGAGCGTCCCGAAGCGCTCCAGCAGCGCGTGCGCCAGCTCGTTGGTGTCCCGGCGCGGGATCGCATAAAACAGAAGCAGCTCCAACGCGTTCAGATCGTTGAAGGGCTCGAGGCCGTATTCGGAAAAACGCTCTTTGAGTCTTTCTCTGTGTCCTTCGTGCACGCTCATAAGAGTAACCCCGTCACATTCTTTTTCTGTCAAAGCTCCATCGTCGCGTATGCGTTCAGGTCGCTGCCGGCCCGGACGCCCGCCAGGTATTCGTAATAAGCCTGCGCGCCGATCATCGCGCCGTTGTCCCCGCACAGACGCAGCGGCGGGATGAAAAGACGCAGCCCGTTTTCCGCCGCCGCACGGGTAAAGTCGGCGCGGATGCGGGAATTCGCGGCAACGCCGCCGGCCACCACCAGCGTATCGCGTCCGAGTTCGCGGGCGGCGCGCACCGCGCGCGGCACGAGGCTGTCGCTGACCGCTTTGGTAAACGAGGCCGCGAGCGACGCGCGGTCGAGCGGCTCGCCGGTCTGCTCGGCGTGGTGCGCCAGATTGATGACCGCCGTTTTGAGGCCGGAGAAGCTCATGTCGTAGGGATTTCCCTCCACGTGCGCGATCGGGAAAACGTAGCGGCTGTCGTCGCCTCCGCGGGACAGCTCGTCGATCGGCTTTCCGCCGGGGTACGGCAGGCCGAGCACCCGGGCGGTTTTGTCGAAGCACTCCCCCGCCGCGTCGTCGCGCGTCGCGCCGACGGTCTTCATGTCCGTGTAATCGCGCACGTCCACGAGGAGCGTGTTGCCGCCCGAGATCGCGAGGCACAGGAAGGGAGGCTCCAGCTCGGGATAGGCCAGATAGTTGGCGGCGATATGGCCCCGGATGTGGTGCACCGGGATCAGCGGCACGCCGAGCGCCAGCGCCGCGGCTTTGGCGAAGTTCACGCCGACGAGCACCGCGCCGATCAGCCCCGGCGCGTAGCTGACCGCGACCGCGTCGATCTGATCGCGGCGGAGCCCGGCTCTTTCAAGCGCGCGCTGCGTGAGCAGCGAGATCGACTCCACGTGGCAGCGGGACGCGATCTCCGGCACGACGCCGCCGTAGACCGCGTGCAGATCGGCCTGGGAAAAGATCTGGTCGGTGAGGATCTTTCTCCCGTCCTCGACCAGGGCGACGGCAGTTTCGTCGCAGGTGGATTCAAAGGCAAGGATGATCAAAAAGGATCGCTTCCTTTCAAAAAGACTGTCATCAGCAGCGCGTCTTCTCTCGGCGCCTCGTAGTAGTTCTTTCTCCTGCCGACGGGCCGGAAACCGAATCGTTCGTAGAGCCCGACGGCGGGCGCGTTGCTCTCGCGCACCTCGAGCGTCACAAAGCTGAGCTCCAGCTCGCCCGCGCGGCGCAGCAGCTCTTCGATCAGCGCGGAGCCGACGCCCTCCCGGCGGCACGCCGGGTCGACGGCGACGTTCGAGATGTAGCCCTCGTCCAGCACGTGCGTCATGCTCACGTAGCCGAGGAGTTCTCCGTTTTCGCTGTCCTCCGCGACCAGAAAAACGTGATTTTCGTCGGGCAGGGCGTGCAGCAGCTGTTCCCTCGTCCAGGGGAGCGAAAAGCAGCGCTGCTCCAGCCGCTCCACGGCCTCGAGATGACGCTCGGCGGCGTCGGTCACGCACGGCGCCATCAGTGCGCCTCCGCCCAGCTGCGGCCGATCTTGGCCTCCGCCGTCAGCGGAACGGCAAGCTGCGCGACGTTTTCCATCTCTTCCTTCAGCAGCGCGCAGACGCGCTCCGCCTCTTCCTCGGGGCATTCGACGATCAGCTCGTCGTGTACCTGCAGGATCAGCCGCGCTTTCAGCCCTTCGGCTTTCAAGCGCTCGAAAACGTGCACCATCGCGAGCTTGATGATATCGGCGGCCGTGCCCTGGATCGGCATGTTCAGCGCCACCCGCTCGCCGAAGGAACGGACGTTGAAGTTGCTGCTCTTGAGCTCCGGCAGCTCGCGACGGCGTCCGTAGATCGTACAGACGAAGCCGTCCTTTTTCGCCTGCTCGACGACGTTTTTCATATAGTCGCGCACGCCGTGGTATTTGTTCAGATAGGCGTCCATATAGGCCTTCGCCTCGCTCGGCCAGACGCCGATATCCTGTGCGAGCGAGAAGGCCGAGATGCCGTAGACGATGCCGAAATTGACCGCCTTCGCGCGGCTTCGCAGGGTCGGCGTCACCTCGCTGAGCGGCGTGTCGAAAACCTGCGAGGCGGTGACGCGGTGGAAGTCCTCCCCGCTGAGGAAAGCCGAGCGCATCGCCTCGTCGCCGGAGATATGCGCCAGCAGACGCAGCTCGATCTGGCTGTAGTCCGCGTCGACCAGCACCATGCCGGGCGCGGCCACGAACATCCGGCGGATCTGCGCCCCCAGCTCCCTGCGGATCGGGATGTTCTGCAGGTTCGGCTCGGTGGACGAGAGCCGTCCGGTAGCCGTCACGGTCATCTGAAAGCTCGTGTGGATCCGCCCGTCCGGCTCGATCACCTTCAGCAGCCCCTCCGCATAGGTGCTCTTGAGCTTCGTGAGCATCCGGTATTCAAGGATCAGCTCGACGATCGGGTGCTTGCCGCGCAGCTTCTCCAGCACGTCCGCGTTGGTGCTCCAGCCCGTCTTGGTTTTCTTGCCGGACGGGAGCATCAGCTCTTCAAACAGCACCGTGCCGAGCTGCTTCGGTGAGAGCACGTTGAAGTTGTGTCCGGCGCAGTCCCAGATCTCGCGCTGCAGCTGAGCGATCCGCTCGTTCAAACTCTCGCCGTATTCGGCCAGCGCCCTGCGGTCTACCAGAAAGCCGCTCCGCTCCATCTCCGCCAGCACCCGGCACAGCGGCATCTCGGCCGTTTCGTAGAGCTCCGTCAGGCCGTATTCGGCGAGCTTTTCCCGGAGCGGCACGTACAGGGCGAACAGCGCGCCGGCTCCGCTTCGCTTCGCGCCGAGATAACGCGCGCTGATCCGCTCCGGCTCGTAATCGTTCTCGGTGGCCTGCAGCAGATAGGCGGCGAGCGCGGTGTCGAAGCAGAAGCCCTCGATCCCGAATCCCGAGCGCAGCAGCAGCGTCATCAGGTTTTTCACTTGATGGCCGATTTTCTGCGTTTGCGCGCTGAACAGCAGCGACAGCAGCTCCTCCCAGCGCAGACCGAGTTCGACGCGGCTGAGCTCGTATACCGCGTTCCCGTCGCAGACCTCGAGGGCGTCCAGTCCTTCGACCGGCCAGACGGCGACCCGCTCGGCAGCCCGGATCGAAGCAAGGCAGGCGTCGAGTTTTTCTTCGGTCACGGTCTCGCGCGGCGTTTCTTCCTTCGGCGCCTGTCCGGCGGGATCCTCCGGCGGAACGAGGCCCCATTTTTCAATAAACCGGTTAAAGCCGAGGCGCTTGAACACGCCGTAGAGCTCCGGCCTGTAATCGCCGTTCCAGACGGCGTCCTCGGGCTTGAAGTCCATCGGCACCTCGCACAGGATCGTTGCGAGCCAGAAGGATTTTTCGGCGCTCTCCTTGCCCTCCCGGAGCTTTTTGCGGACGCTTTCGCGGATCTCGGAACTGTCGAGCTGCGCGTACAGCTCCTCCAGCGAGCCGAAACGGCGCAGCAGCTCCAGCGCGGTCTTCTCGCCGATGCCGGGAACGCCGGGGATGTTGTCCGAGCTGTCGCCCATCAGCGCCTTGAGATCGACCATACGCTTCGGCTCGAAGCCGTATTCATCCCGAAAGCGCTCCGGGGTGTAGAGCACGGTTTCGGTCTGGCCCAGGCGGCTTTTTACGTGGCAGACGCTGCAGCGGTCGGTAACGAGCTGCAGGCTGTCCCTGTCGCCGGTGACGATCACGCAGTCCCAGCCCGCCTGAGCGCAGCGAACGGACACGGTGCCGAGAATATCGTCGGCCTCGAAGCCCTCCTTCTCATAGCGGCGCACGCCCATCGCGTCCAGGGTCTCCTTCAGCAGCGGCATCTGCACCGCGAGCTCCTCCGGCA
The DNA here is from genome assembly GCA_024690695.1 of Oscillospiraceae bacterium. The sequence goes on along the minus strand of JAILOS010000091.1, from coordinate 14,430 downwards.
TGGGCTTTCGCTGCGCCTTGTAGCTCGCCTCGGCGAGATGGCGGAAGGTCGGCGCCTTGAGGTCGAAGCTGACGCAGAGGGCGTCCGGCTTCTGCTCGTCCAGCAGGTGCTGCAGGATCGAGAGAAAACCGTAGACCGCGTTCGTCGGCGTCCCGTCGGGCGCCGTCAGCGTCCGGATGCCGTAAAACGCGCGGTTTACGATGGAGTTTCCGTCCAGGATCATCAGTTTCATGCGCTCACCTCTTCGTCACGCCCTCGCCGCGCAGGCGGATGATCTCGTCGCGCAGCTGCGCGGCAATCTCGTATTCCAGCATCTGTGCCGCTTTTTTCATCTTGCTTTCAAGCTGCGCGATCAGTTCCTTCCGCTCGCGCTCGGTCATCTTCACACCGTTGGCCCTGCTGACCGCGGGCGCGGCCTCCGTCGAAATCTCCAGCAGCTCGCGCACGTTTTTGACGATCGTCTTCGGAACGATCCCGTGCTCGCGGTTGTAGGCCATCTGGATCGAACGGCGGCGTTCGGTCTCGTTGATGCAGGCGCGCATCGAGGGCGTCACCGTGTCGGCGTACATGATGACCGCGCTTTCGGCGTTGCGCGCGGCGCGGCCGACCGTCTGAATCAGGCTGGTCTCGCTGCGCAGGAAGCCCTCCTTGTCCGCGTCGAGGATCGCGACGAGGCCGACCTCCGGGATATCCAGGCCCTCGCGCAGAAGGTTGATGCCGACCAGCACGTCGAATTCTCCGAGACGGAGATCGCGGATGATCTCCATGCGCTCGATCGTGCCGACGTCGTGGTGCATATAGCGGCAGCGGATCCCCGCTCCGCCGAGATAGTCGGTGAGGTCCTCGGCCATTCTCTTTGTCAGCGTCGTCACCAGGACGCGCTGACCGCGCCCGACGCGATCGTTGATCTCGCCGATCAGGTCGTCGATCTGCCCCTCGACCGGGCGGACGAAGATCTCGGGATCCAGCAGGCCCGTCGGACGGATGATCTGCTCGACGATCTGCCCGGCGCGCTCCTTCTCATATTCGCCCGGCGTCGCCGAGACGTAGATGCGCTGGTAGATCCGGTCGGTGAATTCCTCGTATTTGAGCGGTCGGTTATCGAAGGCCGAGGGCAGGCGAAAGCCGTACTCGACGAGAGATTCCTTCCTCGCCCGGTCGCCCCGGTACATCGCGCGCACCTGCGGAAGCGTGACGTGGCTCTCGTCGACGAACAGCAGAAAGTCCTTCGGAAAGTAATCCAGAAGCGTCATCGGCGGGCTGCCGGGCGCGCGGTCGGAGATCACGCGGGAATAGTTCTCGATCCCGGAGCAGTAGCCGAGCTCCTGCATCATCTCGATATCGTAGTCCGTGCGCTGCCGGATGCGCTGCGCCTCGATCAGCTTGTTGTTGGCCTCGAACCAGCGCACGCGTTCGTCGCATTCGGCGCGGATGCGTTCGATCGCGGCGGCGAGCTTCTCCTTCGTCGTCACATAGTGGCTGGCCGGATAGATCGCGACGTGGTTCAGGATGCGCGTCGCGGCGCCGGTGACGACGTTGATCTCGCTGATGCGGTCCACCTCGTCGCCGAAAAACTCGATCCTGATCCCCTTGTCGTAGGAATAAGCCGGAAAGATCTCCACCGTGTCGCCACGCACGCGGAACATATTGCGCTCAAAGGCGAGGTCGTTGCGCTCGTAGCGGATATCGACGAGCTTGCGCAGCAGCGCGTCGAAGCTGCGCGTCTGCCCCGGGCGCAGAGAGATGACCATATTCGCGTAATCAATCGGATCGCCGAGGCCGTAGATGCAGGAGACGGAGGCGACGACGATCACGTCCCGCCGCTCGAAAAGGCTGGACGTGGCGCTGTGGCGAAGGCGCTCGATCTCGTCGTTGATCGAGCAGTCCTTCTCGATGAAGGTATCCGTATGCGGGATATAGGCCTCCGGCTGATAGTAGTCGTAATAGGAGACGAAATACTCCACGGCGTTTTCCGGGAAAAACTCCTTGAACTCGCTGCACAGCTGCGCGGCGAGCGTTTTGTTGTGGGCCAGCACGAGCGTAGGCCGGTTGACGCGCTCGATCACGTTGGCCATCGTAAAGGTCTTTCCCGAGCCGGTAACGCCGAGCAGGACCTGCTCGTCCAGGCCGTTTTCAAGTCCCTGCACGAGCGAGTCGATCGCGGCGGGCTGATCGCCGGTCGGCCGGTAGTCCGAAACCAGTTTGAAGCGGTCCATAGTCGGTTCTCCTGTGCTTTTTTCATAATATTATACCATTCTTTTTCCCCGCGTACAAGGACTTGCTCCCCGTTTCCCTTATGAATTCTTAACTTCCCGCTTCTTTCTTGAAAACGGCAGGCGCGCATGATATACTCACGGCAGAAAAACAACAGAAACAGAGGTCGAAGCATGAACGAATTTCAATCCATCGGCAGCGCCAAAAAAATCCTGCGCGAGGTTGAGAAAGCGATCGTCGGCAAGGAAGAGGTCATCATCAAGGTCCTGCTGTCCATTCTCGCCGGCGGTCATATTTTGATGGAGGATATCCCGGGCGTCGGCAAGACGACGATGGCCCTCGCTTTTTCGCGCGCGCTGGGGCTTGACTACAACCGCGTGCAGTTTACGCCCGACGTTCTCCCCTCCGACGTGACCGGCTACTCCGTCTATGACAAGGAGTCCGGTCAGATGCGCTATCAGAAGGGCGCGATCCTCTGCAACCTCTTCCTGGCCGACGAGCTCAACCGCGCGACCAGCCGGACGCAGTCGGCGCTGCTGCAGGCGATGGAAGAGGGCGTTGTGACCGTGGACGGCGCGAACTACGCTCTCCCGGAGCCCTTTATCGTGATCGCCACGCAGAATCCGATCGGCGCGAAGGGCACGCAGATGCTGCCGGATTCGCAGATGGACCGTTTTATGATCCGTCTGTCGATCGGCTATCCCTCGCACGAGGACGAGATCGAAATGCTCCGCCGGCGGCAGAACGGCGTTACGCTCGAATCGGTCGGCCAGGTCGTCTCGCGCGAGGCGATCGCCCAGGCCAAGAACGAGGTCCGCAGCGTATATGTCAAGGAGGAGATGATGGATTATATCGTCTCTCTCTGCGCCGTCACGAGAAACGATCCGCGCGTCGTCCAGGGCGCCAGCCCCCGCGCAAGCCTGTCGCTCACGGCGCTGAGCAAGGCGACGGCCTGGATCCAGGGCCGCGATTACGTCCTGCCGCGCGACGTGCGATACGTTTTTCACTCCTGCGTCGAGCATCGGCTGATCTGGTCGGCCGACGCGCCCGTCAGCGTCCGCCGGACGGCGATGGAGGATTTCTTCGCTTCCGTCCGCCCGCCTGTCATCAAGTGATATGTCTTTCACCGGGGTCGTTATCTATCTGTTCGTCCTGATCGCCGCCGTTCTGTTCCGTTTCGGATATCTCGGCTGGTTCGGGCCGTTCCTTCTCTGGGCCGTCGTGCTGCTGCCGCCGGCCCTGTTTTTGCTGTCGCTTCCCGCGATGCGGCGGATGCGGCTGCAGCTGTCGGTGCCTTCGTCGATCACGCGCGGCGAGGCGGCGGAGCTGTCCGTCTCCTTTCTGACGGACCGGCGCTTCCCGGTGGGCAAGGTGCATATCAGCCTTCGTTCGGTCAATCTGCACACCGGTCAAACGCAGCAGTACCGCTACCGCTTCGACGCCGTATCCCGCAGCGTCGGGAGGATCCCGCTTCCGAGCGATGCGTGCGGAGCGGTTCGGATCTCGGTGGAGCGCTGGAGCTGCGCCGACGTGCTGAACCTGTTCTTCCTGCTGCGAAAGAATCCGGAGCCCGTCACCTGTACGGTGCTCCCCGCTCCGATCCCGCCCGCCCGCCAGGTCGAGGCCGAGCATCTCCCGGAGGAGCCCGTTCGCCTCAAGCCGAAGTACGGCGGCGGCTACGCCGAGGACTACGATCTGCGCGAGTACCGCGAGGGCGATCAGCTCAACAGCATCCACTGGAAGCTGAGCGCGAAGACCGACCGGCTGATCGTCCGCGAGGCGCTGATCCCCGAAAACAGCCGGATCTACGCGGTCGTCTATCGGACCGGGACGGACGACCGAGGCCTTGAGTGCCTGTACTGGCTGTCGCTGAAGCTCTGTGAAAGCGGTCTGCCGCACGTGATCGTCGCCGACGCCTGCTACGAGGTCAAGGACCCGGCCGACACCGAGGCCGCTCTCTGCGCGATCCTGCGCCGGGAGCACACGCCGCCCTGTCTCGCTTCTTTCCCCGACGCGCGCTTTCTCTACGAGATCTGGGAGGGGGAGGTGCGTTTTCGGTGAAAACGAAGCTCATCAATCGCTCTTCCCTGTTTCTCCTTCTGCTGCTGGGCATTCTTCCGCTTGCCGAGCTGTTCCGGCAGACCTTCGAGCTGAAGCTCGATCCGCTCTGGCCTTTGTGGCTGATCGCTCTCTGCCTTCTGATGGGCTTCGCGTCCGTCAGCCGCCGCCGGCCGGCGCTCTTCATCGCGCTCTCGCTGCTGACCGTCAGCGCCGCGTTTTTGCTTTACGCCGACGAGCCCGGAAAAGAGCTGCTCGACCTGCTCGGCCAGATCCGGAACGTCTATCTGGATCACTTCAATATCCGCGAAGCTCCCGAGCCCGGCGGCAAATACGACCATACCGCGCTGTTTCTGGCCCTGATGTATCTGCTGACTGCCTTCGTCGCGCTGGCGCTCGGCGCGGGAAACTACCGCATTAACCTGACGCTGCTGGCCACGATCCCCTTTGCCGCCGCCTGTCTGTCCGTGAACGGAAGTCCGGAGCAGCCGACGATTTTCTGTCTGCTGCTGTTTTACGCGCTGCTGCTCGTGGGCGGGCAGGGCTACGACGAGGAGGGCGGACGCGGCGCGATCCTGCTGCAGAGCGCCGTGCCCTGCTTTCTCATTCTGCTTTTGAGCCTCGCTCTGGCCGATCCTTCCGGCTACAACTACACCGAGGAGGACGTTGTCCTCTCCCGGAGGATCGACCAGCTCGGCAACGCGATCTCCGCCTTTCTGAGCCCGCGCTTCGCGCAGCCGGAGGAGACCGAAAAGCCCGCTCCCGAGACGACGCCTTCGCCTACGCCCGCGCCGAGGGTCGGCAGCGGGAACTGGTCGATCAGCCGCTCGGAGCTGGACATGCGCGCCGGGCGCTACGGCGTGGACGAGCGCGCGGTGATCCTGCGCGTCAGCGCCGAGAAGGACGGGTATCTCTATCTGCGGCGCTGCTCCTTCGGCGATTACGGCGGCTCGACCTGGGCGCTGCCGGAAACGAGCGAGCTGCCCTCCTCCCTTCCCTACGCCGCGCGTGCGCTGGAGCAGTCCGGCGCCCCGCTGCTGTCGCTCTCGGTCGATCTCGTCGTTTCCTCGGATCTCGAGCCGGTGCCGTACTTCTGCCTGCTGGAGGACGGCGGCGACGCCTACGTCCTTTCCAACGGCGAAAAGCACTTTGAGCTCAGCTATTACGACGCGGGCGCCTCGGTCTACGCGCTGCGCCTGGCTCCGGAGGACCCGGCGGAGGCCGCCTACCGCGCTTATGCGCACGAGACCTACACCCGCCTGCCCGAGTCGACCGCGTTTTCCGCCGCGGAGATCCTGCGCGAGCAGGGCATCAGCGCCGACGATCCGGACTGCATCCGGAAGGTTGCGGCCTTTGTTCAGCAGAGCGCCGTGTACGATATCAACACGCCGTCCTACGCCGGCTACGATCTGGCCGTCTATTTTCTTACCCAGTCGCACCGGGGCTACTGTCTGCATTTTACGACCGCGGCCGTCGTGCTGTACCGCTCGCTCGGCATCCCCGCGAGACTGACCGACGGTTTTCTGGTCTACGCCAAAGCCGGAAAAACCGTGGACGTGCTGCAGAAGGACGAGCACGCCTGGGCCGAGGTCTATATCGACGGACTCGGCTGGGTGCCGGTGGAGGCCACCGGCGGCGGCTACGGCTTTGCCGGAACAGGGTCCGGAAGCGGAAGCGGTACGGGCGTCGGAACGGGAAGCGAATCCGGGCAATTCGGAGAAGCGGAAGAGCCTGAGGAGGATCACGGCCCCTCGCCCTTCGCGCCGGACGCACTGCCCGCGGCGACGCCGCGCCCCACGCCTTCTCCGACGCCGACGCCTGCTCCGCCGACGCCTTCGCCGGCAACCGATCAGACGACTGCTCCGGACGACGAGCCCGAGGAAAGTCAGGATCTCCCCGGCGGTCTGTCGGACTTGGGCCGCCGGACGAAAAAAAGCGACCGCTCCGAAAAGGAAACGGTCTCTCCCCTGCTGTCGGCGGCCGCGGCCGTGCTGATCCTGCTGCTGACGCTCTGTCTGCTGCGCACCGTGATCCTGATCCTGCGAAGGAAAGCCATTCGGCAGAAAGACGCCCGGCGGGCTGCCGTCGCGATCTGGAAAGAAGCTGTCGCGATGCTGAAAGATCAGGAACGGATCCCCGCGCCTGTTCGTGCGTGCGCCGAACGCGCCGCCTTCGGACGGCGTCCGCCCTCGCGCGAGGAGCTGAAAGAGGCCCGTCTCGCGCTGAAGGAGGCCGAACAGACGCGCTTTGCGGAAAGCGGCTGGCTGAAAAAACTCCTTCTGCTGCTGCGCGGACGGCTGTTTTGACCGGATGCAGGTGGACAAGCGAGCGATCCTATGATACAATAACAAAAAACAGAAGGGAGCTCTGCCTATGGAAGCTACCGCCGCGGCGCTGTGGATCAATTCCACCTTCGCCGCCTTTGACCAAGGCGTGACCGCCGCCGTTCACGGCCTGTACGACTCGGCCGGCTGGTTTTTCACGCCCTTTCTCAATCTGATCACGATTCTCGGCAAGGGCGGGATCTTTCTGATCCTGCTGTCGATCGCGCTGATGCTCAGCAAAAAAACGCGGCGCTTCGGCACGGCGATGCTGCTGGGTCTTGCGATCGGCGCCCTGATCACGAACCTGTTCATCAAGATCGTGATCGCCAGGCCGCGGCCCTATACGGACGAAGCGGGCTTCTACTTCCCTCTTTGGGACTTGATGGGCAGACACATGGAGAGCGACAAGAGCTTCCCCTCCGGCCATACGACGGCGGCCTTTGCCGCGACGGTGCCGGTGTTCCTGCTCGGCAAAAAGCGCGTCAGCTGGACGGCGCTGATTTTTGCCTTTTTGATGGGCCTGAGCCGGATCTATCTCGTCGTCCACTACCCGACGGACGTGATCGGCGGACTGATCGTCGGCACCTTCGCAGGTATCATCGCGGTGATCGTCTCGCAGAATGCGATCCCCAAAAAATTCTATTATCTGGACTTCTTCCCGCCGAAAAAGGAAAAGCCGCAAAAAGCGGCGTAAGACCAGACAAAAGAAATGACAGACCGATCGGTTCGGTCTGTCATTTCTTTTGTCTGAGACGCTCCGCAAGAGCCGGGTCGGCCTGCGCGGTCAGCGTTCTGTAATCCGTATAAATCACTTTCCCGGGCAGCGCGCCGGCCGGCTTTCGCACGTTGCGCAGCATCGCAGCGTCCACCGGCGTCTTGCCGCCGTCCCGGGCCCTGGAGTGGAACACGGCCAGACTCGCCGCCTGCCGCAGCGTCAGCTCCGAGGGCTCCGCGCCCTCGCAGCGGATCAGCACGTGGCTGCCGTGTACCTTCTGGGTATGCAGCCAGTAATCCGTTCGCCGCCCCAGCTTCGTCGTCAGCTCGTCGTTCTGCAGGTTGTTTCGCCCGACCAGGATCTCCGTCCCGTCGTCGGAGCGATAGCGCAGCGGCTGTGTCGGGCGGAGCTTTTCCCGGCGTCCCTGCTTCTGCCGGCGGAGCAGTCCGGCCTCTTCGAGCTCCCGGCGCAGCTCCGCCAGATCGCCGTCGCTCTCGGAGCGCTCGATCTGGTCCAGCACGCTCTCCACGTAATCCAGCTGCGCCTCTCCCTGTCCGATCAGCACGCGCAGATGCTCCTCGGCGGCGCGCAGTCTGGCGTATTCCTTGAACAGGGCGGCCGCGTTCTGCTGGGGGCTTTTCAGCGGATCGAGCGGGATCGTGATCTCCGGGCAATCCGGCTGATAGTAGTCCTCGCAGACGAGGCTTCGGTCTCCCCTGCGGATGCGGAAGAGATTGGCGGTGATCAGCTCCGCGGTCTTCCTCAGCTCGTCCCGCCCGGCCGTGCGGGCGAGCTCCTCGCGCTGTACGGCCAGCTTCCGATCGAGCCGGTCGCGCAGCGTACGGACGCTGTGCAGCAGCTCCCGGCTGTGCCGCCTGCGGCTTTCTTCCCGGTCACGCTCCGCGTAAACCGCATCCAGCAGCGCGGAAAAGCTCTCCATCCTTCGGTTTTCGAGCGAGAGGCCGTACTGACGGATCGGCAGAAAGCTGAAATCCCGCGCTCTTCCCTCTTCGACAAGCAGCCAGGGCGCCGTGTCCCCGGCCTCGACCGTCTCGCGGAAAGCCTCCAGCTGCGGCGGCAGCCGGTCGTAAGCCTCGCCGCTGCGGAAGCTCAGCTCCCGGCAGATCAGCGGCGAGAGCCCCGCAAACTGCGAGAGCAGATAGCGGTCCGGCGGGGCCGAACGGTCGGCTCCCTCGAGGAGCGACCGCAGCTCGTCCGCTCCGAGTTCAAAGAGATCGAGCTTGTTCTGCGCGGGCGGCAGCCGATAGATCCGGCCGGGCTGGAGCGCGCGCAGCGCGTCGCCCGCGAAGTCCATGCGGCGCAGGCAGTCGATGATGATCCCGTCCTGTCCGACGAGGATCACGTTCGCGCTGCGGCCGATCATTTCGACGATCAGGCTGCGTTCGGCGCTGTCCCCCATCTCGTTGCGCACGTCCAGAGAAAACACCAGCATTCGCTCGTTTTTCGGCTGTGTGACGCTGCGGATCCGGGCGCCGGTCAGATGCTTGCGCAGCAGCATGCAGAACATCGGCGGCTCGGCGGGGTTTTCGAGATTCATGGTGGTGAAATGCACGCGGGCGTTCCCGCTGCCCGCGGCGAGCAGGAGCTTGCGGTTTGCGCTGCCGGTGCGCACGGACAGGAGCAGGAGATCCCGCTCCGGCTGCTGGATCTTGTCGATCCGCGCGCCCTCCAGCTCCTGAGCGAGCTCCGCGGTCAGCGCGCGGAGAAAAACGGCGTCAAGCGGCATGATCTATTCCTCCGCCGCGGCTTCGAACAGCTCTTCGATCCGCTCGGTCCGGCCGAGCAGATACAGCCAGCCGAACAGGGCCTCCAGACCCGTCGCCGCGTGATAATCGCCGACGCTGGCGTGCGCGGGCACGCCGTGCACCTTCGTATTCCGCGCCCGGCGAAAGACGTCGAACTCCTCCTCCGTCAGCAGCGGCAGCAGCTTTTCCGCCGCTCTGGCCTGCGCCGCTGCGTTGACGGCGGCGACGGTATCGCGGTGGAGCATCCCGATATTGCGTTCCCCGCGCTCGCACAGACGGGCGCGGACCAGCAGCTCGTACACGCCGTCGCCGACGTGGGCGAGGCCGAGCGCGCTGACGGTATTTACCTGTTCACGGCTCATAGACCGTTCAAAAGCAGATCCCATTTTCGTTCTCTCAGGAAAAAAGGGCGCTCATACTCCCTTTTTTCAGTATTCCAGATTGTCGTCTTCGTTCATGCCGGCGGCGAGCTCCAGATCGTCGTTCCCGCCGAAGCCGAGCTTCGCCTTGAGCTCCAGCCAGCCCTCGCGGTCGATGACGACGCTGCGGGGCTTGGCCCCCTCGTAGGGCCCGACGACGCCGAGCTCCTCCATCTGATCGACGATGCGCGCGGCGCGGGAATAGCCGAGCTTGACGCGGCGCTGGAGCATCGACACCGAGCACTGCTTCGTCTCCAGGATGGCCTCGACCGCCTGGGGCAGCATCTCGTCGTAATCGCCTGCGGCGGAGCTTGTCTCCTCCTCGCTGTCCTTGCCCTTGCCGCTGTCCTTGCCCTGTTCGGCGCGCGTCATGTACTCGCCGATCTCCTGGTTCGTCTCGGGCTTGACGCCGGGGTTGTTCTCCTTGAGGAAGTCGATCACACGCTCGCGCTCCTCGTCCGAGACAAAGGCGCCCTGCACGCGCGTCGGCTTGCCGCTGCCCAGCGGCGAATAGAGCATATCGCCCATGCCGATGAGCTTTTCCGCGCCGCTCTGGTCGAGGATGATGCGGCTCTCCATCGCGGAGGAGACCGCGAAGGCGATGCGCGAGGGGATGTTGGCCTTCATCAGGCCCGTGATGACGTCCGCGGAGGGACGCTGGGTCGCGACGACGAGGTGCATGCCCGCGGCGCGGCCCATCTGGGCGACGCGGCAGATGCTCTCCTCCACCTCCTTGGCGGCGATCATCATGAGGTCCGCCAGCTCGTCGATGACGACGACGATCTGCGCAAGCTTGTCCTCGCCGGTGATCTCGCAGTGGCGGTTATAGCTCTCGATGTCCCGCACGCCCGATTCGGAGAACAGGCGGTAGCGCTTGAGCATCTCGACCACGGCCCACTGCAGCGCGCCGGCGGCCTTTTTCGGCTCGGTCACGACGGGCGTGAGCATGTGCGGGATGCCGCTGTAGATGCCGAGCTCGACCATTTTCGGGTCGATCATGATGAATTTCACTTCGTCCGGACGCGCCTTATAGAGCAAGCTCAGGATCAGCGCGTTCATGCAGACGGACTTGCCGGAGCCGGTCGTGCCGGCGATCAGCATGTGCGGGAGCTTGGCGATGTTGCCGACGATGCACTCGCCGCCGATGTCCTTGCCGACAGCGAAGGAGAGGCGGGATTTTGCCGTCTGGAAGCGCTGCGATTCGAGGATCGTGCGCAGATAGACCGTGCTGACGAGCTTGTTCGGGACCTCGATGCCGACCGTGGAGATCTTCTCCGGGATCGGCGCGATGCGGACGTTGACCACGCCGAGCGCAAGGGCCAGATCGCCCGCGAGATTCGTCACGCGCGCGAGCTTGACGCCCTGCTCGAGCTCAAAGTCGTAGCGTGTGACCGTGGGACCGCGGATCACGCCGACGACGGCGGCGTTGATGCCGAAGCTGCGGATCGCGTTCTCCAGCCGTTCGCGGTTGAGCGCGACCTCGTCGCGTGCGTCGCCCGAGGCGGATACGCCCTCGTTGAGAAGATCGATCGGTGGGAAGACATATTCGTCCGCGGCGTCGCTCTCGGTCTTGATGGACTGGGCGAAAGCCGTCTTCTCTTTTTCGACCTCCGCCTTTTTGACGCGCTCGGCCCTGGGCGGGTCGGAGATCTCGGCCGTCACGGGGACGTTGGGACTGGGTTTTACGGTCGCCGGCTTCTGTCCGGCGCGGTATTCCGTCCAGCCGCCGCCGATATCGCGGCCGGACAGGTTCTCGCCCTTGCCGATCTCGATGGCATTGGAAGCGGCCATCTCCTCGGCCGTCTTGCGGCGCACCTTGGCGCGCGTCGGGCGGCTCGGGAAGCTCTGATCCGGGGTGTCCTCCATGCGGTTGAGCGGAAGGGCCTCCCCTTCCTCGCCCATGGGAATGTCCGCAGAATATGTACGCATGCGCGGAGCCGGCGCGGTGGCAATGCGGGGATCGGCCACGCGCGGCGGGCGCGCCGCGCTGCGCTTTTCGGTCACGGCGCTCTCCTGCACGGCGGGGGCTTCTTCCTCCTCCGTCTCGTAGTCCGCGGGGTCATAGGGGACGGCCGCGCGCTCCTTGAGCTTGCCGTAAGCCGCGAGCGTGTTGAAATTCAGCGCCTTGACCAGGAAAAACAGAAACAGTCCGGCAAAGACGACGCCGGAAAGGATGCCGACCATCGAACCCTTCAGGAAGAGCTTGAAGATCTCAAACATCAGCAGCGACAGCAGACCGCCGACGACGCCGCCGCTCTGCAGCGTCTGGCCCTTGAGGAAGAGCGTACGCACCAGCTCGGGCAGCGCGGCGTTGGCGGAGTCGTTGAGGAAGTAGATCAGGTTCAGCAGCGCCGCCAGCAGGATCGGCAGGAGCAGCGCCGAAAAGACGCGCAAGCGCACCGGACGGCCGCGGTGGCCGAGCAGCGTGATCCCCGCGAGCAGCAACGCGAAAGGCAGGATATAATAGCCGTAGCCGATCAGCCCCTTGAGGATGTCGGTAAAGCCCGCCGTCACGGCGCCGCCGTAGTTGAACAGCCCGACGACGGAGAGCGCGGCGAGCGCGAGCAGGCCCACGCCGCCGATCTCACGCCGCAGCGGGCGGCGCGGCGCGGCGCTCTCGCTCTCGGGAGCGGGGACGGCGCCCGGCTTTTTTTTGGTTTTGGGAGCGGGCTTTTTTTTCGCACCGCTCTTTGTGCTTTTAGCCATGAAGCGTTCCTTTCGTTATCCGAAAATGACCGTGAGGATGATGCTCAGTACGCCGACGACCCAGCAGTAGTACGCAAAGCCGCCGAACTTGCCCTTGCTCGCGATATGCTTGAGCAGCGTGATCGAGGCGATGCCGGAGAGGATCGCGACGACGGTGCCGATGAGATAGGCCGGGAGCAGCGACCAGTCCACGCCGGACTTGAGGGCCTTGGCAAAGGAGAGGATGTTCGCGCCCAGCACGGCCGGGAGCGAGAGCAGGAAGGAGAACTTGACCGCGAAATCGCGCCGCAGCCCCGTCGCAAGGCCGGCGGTGATCGTCGTGCCCGAGCGGGACAGGCCGGGGATCGTGGCCACGGCCTGGCAGATGCCGATGATGACCGCGTCGAGGACGCTCATGTTCTTCTCGGTCTTCTTTCCCTGCCGCATCTTGTCGGCGATGTAGAGGATGCAGCCCGTCAGAATGAGCATGACGCCGATGAAAATGCTTTTATAGTATAGCCCCTCCATCATGTCGTTTATCGGCAGAATGAGGAACAGCGGCAGCGTGCCGAGGACGATCATCAGGAACAGGCGCGCCGCCGGATAGTGCGGCCGCCGTTCGCCCGCGAGAGGGCCGACGTTGAGAAACGCGAGGACCTCATAGAACATCTCCACGATGTCCTGCCAGTAGACCACGCAGACGGAAAACAGCGTGCCGAGATGCAGCAGCACGTCAAAGAACAGATGGCCGTCCTCGGTCGTGGTCATTTGAAACAGGTTGTTGAGGATGGAAAGGTGCCCCGACGAGGAGATGGGCAGAAACTCGGCGATCCCCTGGATCAGGCCGAGCAGTATGGCATTGAGAATCGACATCCAAAAACCCCCATGCTTTTTCTAACTTTGTTATTTTAGCACAGAAATCCATATAAAACAAGGGTTTTCGGAATATTACGTAAACCTTTTTGCGCGGCTTTTACGCATGCGCTCCGATCTCGCCGTGGAGCCAGTTCAAAGCGTCCGAGAGCGTGCCGAGCGAGTCGATCAGGCCCTTCTCCACCGCCTCCTCGCCGTAGATCACGCTGCCGACGTCGTTGGCCAGCTCGTCGGTGTTTGTCATCAGACGCAGATATTCCTCGCGCGGACAATGCGAGTGCGTCGTCACGAAGCGCACGATGCGTTCCTGGATGCGCGCGAAATAATTGTAGGTCTGCGGCACGCCGATCACGACGCCGTTGAGCCGCACCGGATGGATCGTCATGGCCGCCGAGGGCGCGATAAAGCTGCGGCGCGCGGCGACGGCCAGCGGCACGCCGATCGAGTGCCCCCCGCCGAGCACGAGAGAACAGCTCGGCTTTTTCATGCCGGCGATCAGCTCCGCGATAGCGAGCCCGGCCTCCACGTCGCCGCCCATCGTATTGAGCAGGATCAGCAGCCCGCCGATCTCTTCGCTCTCCTCGATCGCGGCAAGCATAGGAAGGATGTGCTCGTATTTGGTCGTCTTCGCATCGTCATTGAGGACCTGATGGCCCTCGATCTGGCCGATGATCGTCAGACAGTGGATGCCGTGTGTCTGTACCGTGCCGAGCTCGCGCAGCTGCCGGGTGTCTTCTCCGTTTTCCATTTTCTTCACCTCGTCTTTAGCATGTCCCACAGGCATGAAAAAAAACGGCCTGTTTTCACAGGCCGTTTTCAAACGGGTTTTCCGGCTTATTCTGCTTTCTCGAACCAGCGGATGACCTGGCGCGGGCAGACGTCGACGCAGTGGCCGCACTTGACGCACTTGTCGTTGTCCACGACGGCGAGGTTGTCGACGACCTTGATCGCGTCGGCCGGGCATTCGCGCTGACACTTCATGCAGCCGATGCAGCCGAAGTCGCAGATCTTCATGACGCGGCCGCCCTTGTCCTTGTTCGAGCAGGCGGGCATGACGCGCTGGCTCTCCGGCAGGAGCTTGATGATGCTCTTGGGGCAGGCGTCCGCGCAGGCCCCGCAGCCGACGCACTTGGACCGGTCGACCCGGGCGATGCCCTCGACGATATGGATCGCGTCGAATTTGCAGGCGCGCGTGCAGTTGCCCAGGCCGATGCACGCAAAGGTGCAGCTCTTGTTGCTCTTCCCGCCGAAGAGCATGGCCGCGCGGCAGTCCTGCGGGCCGGTGTAGTTGAAGCGCATCTCCGCATGGCCTTCGCAGCCCGAGCAGGGCACAAAAGCGATCTTGCGCTCATCCGCGCCGGCGGCGACGCCCATGA
>JAILOS010000070.1 GCA_024690695.1 Oscillospiraceae bacterium | reverse complement strand
GAGCGCCGCGAGCTGGAGCTGCGCGGCCTCGATCCACTTCGGCTCCGCCGTCAGCCGTCCGAGCCGCTGGAACAGCAGCGCCGCGGCGCTGTTGCCGCTCGGCAGCGCTCCGTCGCCGAAATCCTTCGGGCGCAGCAGCAGCTTTTCGGCGTCATCCGGCGTGAGGAAGAAGCCGCCCGCCGGATCGCCGTAGCGCCGCAGGATCTCCTCGCCGAGCCTCTGCGCCAGCAGCAGGTCCTCCGGCTCGAAATCCGCCCGGTAGAGCTCCAGCAGGCCGAGCGCCCAGAACGCGCAGTCGTCCAGACGCGCGGGCAGGCGCGTCACGCCGGCGCAGCGGACGGCGGCGGGCCGGCCGCCGGGCAGGAGCTCGCTTTTCAGAAAAGCGGCCAGCTCCCGGGCCGCGCGGCGATAGCGCTCCTCGCCGAAGACCCGCCCGGCCCGCGCCAGCGCCGCCAGCATCAGGCCGTTCCAGCCGGTGAGGATCTTGTCGTCCGCGGCCAGCGGCAGGCGCTCGCGCCGATAGAGCCGCAGCTTCTCCCGAAAGGCCCCGTAGCCCTCGGGGAGCAGGAGCCAGCGCTGGTTCAGCAGCAGGTTGGGGATGCTCTTTCCGCGATAATTGCCCTCGGCCGTGATATCGTAGCATTCGCAGAAGCCGCGCGCGGCGTCCGCGCCGAGAACGGCAGCGACCTCGTCGGGCGTGAAGAGGTAATACGCGCCCTCCTCGCCGCCGCTGTCGGCGTCCTGGCCGGAGATAAAGCCGCCCTCGGGGCTCCTCAGCTCGCGCAGGCAGTAGTCCAGCGTGCGCTCCGCCGTCTCGCGGAAGAGAGCGAAGCGGCCGTTCTGCCAGGCCTCGGTGTAGGTCAGCGCGAGCAGGGCGTTGTCGTACAGCGTTTTTTCAAAGTGCGGCACGAGCCATTCCCGGTCGGTCGAATAGCGCGCAAAGCCGCCGCCGATCTGGTCGAAGAGCCCGCCGCGGGCCATCTGCCGCAGCGTGTGCTCGGCGGCGGCGCGCAGCTCCTTTTTCCCCTCGAGATGGGCGAAGCGCAGCAGAAACAGCAGCGCGTGCGGCGTCGGAAAGCGGGGCGCGGGGCCGAAGCCGCCGGTCTCGGCGTCGTAGATCGCCATGAGCTGCGCGGCCGCGCGCTCGGCGAAGGCGAAGCCCGGCTCCGTGAAGGACGGCACGGCGCGCGGCCGGAGCGCGGCGCTGAGCTCCGCGCCGACGCGCTCCAGCGCCTCCGGCTCCTTCTCCCATTTCAGGGCGGCGGCCTTCAGCAGCGGCAGCAGGCCGAGCTGTCCGCCGCGGTTTTCCTTCGGCAGATAGGCCGCGGCGAAAAAGGGCTCTCCCTCCGGCGTGAGCAGCAGCGTCATCGGCCAGCCGCCGCTGCCGTTGAGTGCGACGCAGGCGCGCATATATACGGCGTCCACGTCGCTCCGCTCCTCGCGGTCGACCTTCACGGGCACGTAGCGGCTGTTGAGCACGGCGGCGACCTCGGCGTCGGCAAAGGACTCGCGCGCCATCACGTGGCACCAGTGGCAGGTCGAGTAGCCCACGGAGAGGAAGATCGGGCGGCGCTCCCGCCGCGCCTTCTCCAGCGCCTCCTCGCCCCAGGGATACCAGTCCACGGGGTCGAGCGCGTGACGGCGCAGATAGGGCGAAGCTTCGTTCTGCAAGTGATTGGCCATGTTGATTCCCCTTGTCATCGTTCCGGATTTGTGGTAAACTCTCTCTATTATTATACATCGGAAGGCCGCGGCTGGCAAGCCGGGGCCCGAAAGGACGGAGCTATGGAGATTCAGTGGCTGGGACACGCCTGCTTTGCGATCACGCACAAGGGCTTTCGTGTCGTGATCGACCCCTACAACAGCGATTATATCAACGGCTACCCCCGGCTCAGCACGACGGCGGATCTGCTGCTCGTCAGTCATGAGCATTACGGGCACAATTACCGCGCGGGCGTCAGGCTCTCCGGCCGTCCGGCTTCGGACTGCCCTTTTGAGATCACAAAGCTGCGCGTGCCGCACGACTTCAAGATGGGCTCCTGGCGCGGCTTCTGCGATATCCACGTGCTGGAGGCGGACGGGCTCAAGCTCGTCCACATGGCCGACATCGGCACCCAGCTCGACGGCGGGCAGATCTCCCGCCTTTTCGGCGCCGACGTCGTGATGATCTGCGCCGGGAGCTGCACGGGCCTGCCCTCGCAGGAGACCAAGCGCATCTGCGACGAGATCATGGCCACCGTGGTCATCCCGATGCACTACCGCGACGGAAAGCGCGGCGGGCACCGGCTGGAGACCGTGGAGGATTTTGCCTACCAGTTCGAATCGCCGGAGCTGATCCATCGCTACGACAGCGACACCCTGGTCGTGGAGCCCTTTATGGAACCGCAGGTGGCCGTGCTGAAATACGGCGGCGCCTGAGAGAACGGAGGAAGCCTTGGAACTGTCTGATTTGAAACTCACCGTCGCCAGCAACCTGATCAACCTGCGCACCGGGCGCGGCATGACGCAGGCGGAGCTCGGCGCGAAGCTGAACTATTCCGACAAGACCATCTCGAAGTGGGAGCGCGGCGAGGCGATCCCCGACGCTTACGTGCTGCTGCAGCTCGCGGAGCTCTTCGGCGTGACCGTGGACGAGCTGCTCTCCGCGCACGACCGCTGGAAGCCGCCCCCGGAGCCCGAGGAGGAGGATCGCCGCCGCAGCTACAGCTACAGCATCAACATGATCATCGCGGTCGTGATGGTCGGCGTTTTCACGCTGGCGCTGACCGTGTTCGTCACGCTCTGGCTGATCGGCCTGGTGGAATGGCGGGTCTTTCTCGTGGGGCTGTCGGCGGCGCTGCTGGTCTACCTGATCCTCGACTGCGTGTTCAAAAAGGCCCGGCATCTGCCCTTCGTCATCGGGGCCTTTGTAGCGAGCCTGTTTTTGCTGCTGTTCTTTTTCCTGCCGCTGGAGCGTCCCTGGCAGCTCTTTCTGCTGCTCGTCCCGGCGGAGGCGATCGTGTTCCTCAGCTGCAACATCCGGCGCATCCCGCGGATGAAAGGGCTGGAAAAGCTGATCAAAAAAGAGTAGAAAAGAGATTCTACGAATCGTAGAGACGCGGGTAGAGCGATCTGCCCGCGTTTTTTCAAGGAGTAGCTTGGCTGCCGCGCTTCCGCCGGGGTACAATAGGGGCATCAAAGCGTTGAAAGGAGAACCCCTATGGCCGATTATATTCTGAGCTGCTGCTCCACCGCCGACCTGTCCAAAGAGCATTTCGACAGCCGCGGCATCCGCTACGTCTGCTTTCATTATATCCTCGACGGGAAGGATTATCCCGACGACCTCGGGCAGAGCGTGCCCTTCGAAGAGTTCTACCGCCGCATGAAGGAGGGCGCCGACACCAAGACCTCGCAGGTCAGCATCCAGGAATATCTGGACTTTTTCACGCCCTTCCTCGAGCAGGGCCTGGATATTGTGCACGTCACGCTGTCCTCCGGCATCTCCGCCACGATCAACTCCGCGCGCAACGCGGCCAATATCGCGATGGAGCGTTTTCCCGAGCGGAAGATCTACGTCGTCGATTCGCTCGGCGCCTCCTCGGGCTACGGCCTGCTGATGGACACCGCCGCGACGAAGCGCGACGAGGGACTGAGCGCCGCCGAGCTCGCCGACTGGATCGAGAAAAACCGCCTGCGCCTGCACCACTGGTTTTTCTCCACCGACCTCAGCTTCTTCGTCAAGGGCGGCCGCATCTCCAGGACGGCGGCGGTCTTCGGCGGCCTGCTGGAGATCTGCCCGCTGATGAACATGGACAATCTCGGCCGGCTGATCCCGCGCTACAAGGTGCGCACGAAAAAGCGCGTCATCCGCCAGATCGTCGACAAGATGGAGCAGTACGCCGACAAGGGCCTCGACTACGACGGAAAGTGCTATATCTCGATGTCCGCCTGCCTCCCGGACGCCCGCGCCGTGGCCGATCTGGTCGAGGCGCGCTTCCCGAAGCTCGACGGCAAGGTCGTCATCAACAGCGTCGGCACCACCATCGGCAGCCATACCGGCCCCGGCACCGTGGCGCTGTTCTTCTGGGGCGCCGAGCGGGTCGGCTGATTTTGCAAAAAGCGGCCGCTGCGTCTTGAAAAAAGCGCGGCGGCGTGGTACGATATTTCTGTTGGAAACCCCATCAAATACAGGAGGAAACGAACATGTTTGAAAACCTGATCGAAATTCTGAAGGCCAATCCCCGCAAGATCGTATATACCGAGGGCACCGACGCCCGCATCCTCGAATCGGCGGCCCGCCTGAAAAAGGGCGGCTTCCTGACGCCCGTGCTGGTCGGCAGCGTCGAGGCTGTCAAGGCCGCGGCCGAAAAGGGCGGCTTCGACATCGAGGGCCTCGAGATCCTTGATCCGCTCACCTACGAGCGCATGGACGAGATGGTCGAGACGATGGTCGCGCTCCGCAAGGGCAAGATGACGCCCGAGGAATGCCGCGACGCGCTGAAGAAGGGCAACTACTTCGGCACGATGCTCGTCAAGCTCGGCGTGGCCGACGCGCTGCTCGGCGGCGCCACCTATTCCACGGCCGACACCGTGCGCCCCGCGCTGCAGCTCGTCAAGACCCGCAAGGGCGCCAACCTCGTGTCCTCCTGCTTTATCATGGTGCGCGGCGAGGAGCTGCTCGCGATGGGCGACTGCGCGATCAACATCGCCTACGAGGACAAGAAGGACAAGGAGGGCAACGTGGTCCTCTCCGCCGCCCGGCAGCTCGCCGAGGTCGCCGTGGAGACCGCGAAGACCGCGAAGGTCTTCGGCATCGAGCCGAAGGTCGCCATGCTGAGCTACTCCACGAAGGGCAGCGGCAAGGGCGCGAACGTCGACCTCGTGCGCGAGGCCACGGCGATCGCGAAGGAGATGGCGCCGGAGTTCGCCATCGACGGCGAGATGCAGTTCGACGCGGCCGTGTCCCCGGTCGTCGGCCAGCTCAAGTTCCCCGGCAGCGCCGTCGCCGGCTATGCCAACACCTTCATCTTCCCGGAGATCCAGTCCGGCAACATCGGGTACAAAATCGCCCAGCGTCTCGGCGGCTTCGCGGCCTACGGCCCGATCCTGCAGGGCCTGAACGCCCCGATCAACGACCTCAGCCGCGGCTGCGACGCCGAAGAGGTCTACCAGATGTCCATCATCACCGCCGCGCTGGCCTGAGGCCTGCGGCAGACAGGCTTTGACGAAAACGGCGCTTCTCCGACCCGGGCGGGCCGGGGGAGCGCCGTGCTTTTCCGGAGGGAGAGACATGGAGCAGGAACGGGGAATGGAGCTCGCGCTGGCGCTGGCGCGGGAGGCGGGCGAGGCCGGCGAGGTTCCGGTGGGCTGCGTGATCACGGACGCGCAAGGCCGCGTGATCGGCCGCGGGCGCAACCGCCGCGAGG
>JAILOS010000047.1 GCA_024690695.1 Oscillospiraceae bacterium | reverse complement strand
CATATATCCGACAGTTTTCGAAAGAGCCTTATCGAACGAAGGAAGATAATTCGGGCATTTCTCCAGCACGGAGGGCCTGCGCCTGGAATACTGGCGCTACCCGGTCCCGCTGGGCGACGCGCCGCGCGACGGCGAGGAGCTGGACAACGAGCCGGACACCCACGCGGCCATCCCGTATTTCGTGGCCGCGCAGCTCGTACTCTACGACGATCCCTACCGCTACGCCGCGCTGCACAACGAGTGGGAAAAGCGGCTGGCGCGCATGAGCGAGCCGGTCGTGGCCGAGCGCGCGGAGATCGGCGAGGTCTACGGCTTCTTCGCCGCGGCGGACGGAGGCTGAGACGGAAGATGAAGCAAAACGCCTCGATCCGCCTGCCGAAGGCGGCCCCGCGGCGCAGCGTGCGCTATGAACGGCTCGCCGGCGGACTGGTCCTCAGCGAGCTGGACGGGCAGCTGCGGCGCGGCGAGAGCCCGGAAATGAAAAACCTGATCTGGCGCGACGGCGCGCTGAACTGCCGCGACGGGCAGGTGCTGCTGAGCGAGGGGCGCGCGCGGGGATACGCGCTGGCCGAGCGCCTCTTCCACGGCTTCCTCGTCGCCCATATCGGCGCCGCGCTCTGCGCCTTCGACCCGGAGCAGAGCCCCTGCGAGCCGCTGACGCTGCTGGAGGGGATCCCGGAAAACGCCGGGAGCTTCTTTACCTACGACGGCTCGCTCTATTACAAGAACCGCGGCGGCTACTACCGCATCCGGCCGGAAAACGGCGCGCTCGCGGCGTCCGCCGTGGAGCCCTACGTGCCGGTGACGCTCGTCAACGCCGATCCCGCAAGCGGCGCGGGCGACCGCTATCAGCCCGAAAACCGCCTCTCGGCGGGCCGCCGGGTCTGGTACAACGCCGCGCAGGGCGAGACGCTTTTTCAGCTCCCGGAGCGGGCGATCGACGCGGTGGCCGCGGTGGAGCTCGACGGCGCGGCGCTCGCCGCGGCGGACTATACGGTCGATCTCGCGGCCGGCACCGTGACGCTCGCCGCGGCGCCCCCGGAGCAGCAGACGCCGGAGAACAACCGCCTGCGCATCCACTACGAAAAGGCCGATCCGACGGCTTACGAGAGCGTGATGAGCTGCCGCTGCGCGGCGGCCTACGGCGGCACCGGCGCGCTGTGCGTCGTGCTGGGCGGCAGCAGCGTGCAGCCCAACGCCTATTACTGGAACGGGAGCCACGCCGCGATGGACGCGGGCTATTTCCCGCTGCCGCAGGTCCAGCTCGCCGGCGACGGCGGCGAGCCGATCACCGGCTTCGGCAAGCAGCAGAGCTACCTGATCGTATTCAAGCGCGATTCGCTGGGCCGCAGCGGCATGCAGACCGCGGAGATCGACGGGCGGCTCGTGCCGGACCTGCCCTTCGTGCCGGTCAACAGCACGCTCGGCTGCGATCTGCCGGGCACGATCCGCACCGTGGAGAACAACCTCGTCTGGGCGCACAGCCGCCGCGGCGTGCTGCGTCTGCTCGACAGCAGCGCGGCCTATGAAAACAACGTCGCCGCCGTCTCCCGCAAGGTCAACGGCGGCCGGACGCCGGGGCTGCTGGCCGATCTCGCCTGCGGCGAGGCCTGCGCCTGGAACGACGGGCGCCGCTACGGCCTCGCGGTCAACGGCCGCGCCTGGGTCTGGGATTACGCGCTGTCCTCCGCGGCCGATCCCTCGTGGTTCTACTGGACCGGGATCGGGGGGATCGCCTTCGCGGCCGAGGGGGAACGGCTTTTCCATCTCGACGCCGCGGGGCGGCTGAGCGAATTCCGGCGCGTGTTCGCCGACTACGGGCGGGCCATCGAGAAGGTCTACCGCTTCGCCGCGGAGACCTTCGGCGGCTTCGACCGGCTGAAGAACGTGGATTCCGTGCTGCTCGAGATGCGCTCGGACACGAACGCGACCGCGACGCTGAGCTACCTCACCGACGGCGGGCGGCGCGACGATCCCACGGAGCTGCGGGCCTGGAGCTGGCAGCTCGCCCCGCGCAGCCTGGGCTTTCGCTCGCTGCGCGGCCGCGGCCCCGGCGCGGTGTTCCGCCGCAGGCCCGGCTGCCGCTTTGTGCGGAGCTTTTCGATGCGCCTGACGAACGACCGGGTCGGGCAGGACCTGTCGGTCGTGTCGGCGCAGGTGTTTTATCACGAACAAGGGAGGCAGAGATAATGCCGCTGACTGAATTTGAATACAGCAAGAGCTGGCGCAGCGCCGAGGATTTTCCGAGCTACGAGGAAAACGAGGAGCGCGTGCGCGACGACATGCAGCTGCTCTTCGACGAGGTGCGCGACGCGCTCAACCGCACGCTGCGCGAGCTGTGCGCAGCGGCCGTCCCCTTCGAGGCGACGCCGGAGATCGACGCGTCCACGGTGCAGAACGCGCTGGAGCTCGTGCAGGCGCAGATCCGCAACATGGCCGCCGGCGAGCTGCCTGAGGGCACGGTCGTCACCGAAAAGCTCGCCGAGGGCGCGGTGACGGCGGCAAAGCTCGCCGCAGGCGCGGTGACCGGCGACAAGCTCGCCGCGGGCGCCGTCACGGGCGACA
>JAILOS010000046.1 GCA_024690695.1 Oscillospiraceae bacterium | reverse complement strand
CCGGGTCGCTCGCCGGTCCGATCTCGAAGCTCTCCATGGGTGTAATCGCTGTTTGGTGATAGAGCGCGCAAATCGCAAGGACTGTCAGAAACGAAACTATGCTGACCACCAATGGCCAGCGGGCTGCACTCCTCCGAATTTTAGTTTTTATCTCCTCATTTTTCACCAGACTCATCTCCGTTCGCCGTTATAGGCAAGGCTTTCAAATCTTTCATTCAGCATGAAAGTACAGCTCTCGACTCTAACATGTCGAATTATAGCACAGTGAGAAACCGATAGAAAGGGAAAAGTATAATTATTCTATTCAACAAGAGAGGTTTTCTTGTTTTCATCGGTAGCGTATGGTATAATCATCTCAAAAAAAACGCAGACTGCAGAACGGCTGAACCGAAAGGAGGAAACTCATGGATCATAGAACGGATCGGCTGATCCTTCATTATGTTACGGAAGGCGATTTGTCCGAGGTCGCGCGGACCTGGCCTTCCGATCATCGTCCGATCTCTCTGCCGGAGGCCCAAGGCGCGATCTCCTATGTGCGCGGCAACTACTTGAAAAACACCGCGGGTTGCATGATTCATCTGTGCCTTGCGGTCTGCAACGCGGAGGATCCGCAGACCATCATGGGCTGGTGCGGTTTGGACGGAAGTAAAAATCATACTGAGCCGGAGATCTTCATCCTGCTGGATGAGGAATATCGGAACAAGGGGTACGGAACCCAATGCGTGAGAGAGTTGCTGCGGATCGCCGCGGAGGTCTATTCCCTTTCCGGCGTTCACGGCGGATGCGCCAAAGACAATCTCGCTTCTCGCAGGGCCATGGAAAAGGGCGGGATGATCCAGTACGGTACCGAAGAAAACGGCGATCCCCTATTCAGGTTTTCTGCGAAGGAGGAAGACCACTCATGAAGAAACTGATCCTCATCAGCGGTTCGCCCTGTCCCAGCAGCACAAATTGTGCGAAGGAGGGAAGGGCTTTGCTGCGTTTTATCCGAACGAATGCGCGAATCATCGTGATGGTACTTTTGCTGTTGTTCGGTATGTTGATAATATCAGCCTGTACAGATCCTGTAACATATCGTAATTCAAGGATATCGCCCTATGATTTTAAAGGTAGTGAATGGCAGAGCGAAGATCCAATTATCAACCTGCAAGTTCAGGAAGACGGACAAATGCGGGGTTATGTAGTTTGGAATGACGAAAAATCTGATATAGGCTGCGCAATTGATTGGGGCTATAAGATTCTCATTCATAAAGATCGGGGAGGGAACAACGTTATTCTTGATGACTATATTTTGGAAGGATATTGCACTTGCACCGAGCAGCAAGTTGTAATAACGATAAGTAAGGATTATTTCTTTGACGGACAATATGATACAATTATTCTAAATCGAGTACTCCAATAAATGGGACAGAGAACCGTCCCCTGTCCCACTCGGATGACCGGCGTGCCAAAAACGACAGTGGCACGGTGCATTGGATGACTTGTAGATGGTGGGACAGAGAACCGTCCCCTGTCCCACACATATGAAGGAAAGTTTTTCCGCTATAGATAAGGAGGCGATATTATGCGGGCTATTCGATGGCCTGTTTTAGCAATCGTAATGATGCTTCTTATTACTTCTTGTAGTAGAACAGATAAAGAAACAGCTCAGATTGATATAGATAATATGCTTGCAGATCAATCTGAATCTTATATGATATCGGAACGTAAAAATAATTATTATATAACTATATACGACAGCAAGCATACGCCCTTTGAAGAATTAGGTCCTTTTTCTAAAGAACCAGAAATCAAACAGGTTGATGAAGAAACTATTCTTGTCTCTGTACAAGCTGGTTCGGGCAAAGAAACCAAATGGGGCATTTATTATGATATAGTTGAGCATCGGCAGTCGGAGCCCTTTTATGGTATTCTTGCAGAAACCCATAATACTGTGGCTTTCTGTGGCAGTAGTCAAATAATCATCCAAGATATTTATGATGCATCTGCTTTTCGCCAAGTGATTTCCGATTTCCCAACAACGTTCTCTCCCACAGCAACACCGTTTATAAGCGCTTCATTCACAAATAACAACAGCGAAGTAATGATAGAATATTTCTCGGGAGATGATTATCATACCGAAGTTGTAACAATTCCTTTGGACAATTCTCGCTGAATCCTTGAGCATCTAAAAGAAGATCGGCCAATTCTTTTGTCTTCCGATATCTTAGACAAGCGAATGGGACAGGGGACGGTTCCCTGTCCCTTTTTCGCAGCAGCGCGCCTTCACGGCGGCCGCGGAGAGCGTTTTTTTGCGCTTCCCGCTTGCCCGTCCGCGCCGCCTGTGGTACAATGATCCCGTAAAGCGAAAAAACGCAAAATGCGCATGAATAAGGAGAAAACGACATGAAACAAACCGTTCTCAGAAAGTATGCCCGCCTGATCGCCCGCGTCGGCGCCAACATCCAGAAGGGGCAGGACGTTCGCATCGCCTGCGAACTCGACCAGCCCAGGTTCGTGGAGCTGCTGGTGGACGAGTGCTACAAGGCCGGCGCCCGGAAGGTCAAGGTGGAGTTCAGACATCAGCCGCTGGAGAAGCTGCACGTCCGTCACCAGACCGTCACCACGATGGCGAAGGTCGAGGAATGGGAGAAGGAGCGGCTCCGGCATTACATCGACACCCTGCCCTGCACGATCTTTCTGGACTCCTCGGATCCCGACGGCCTGAAGGGCATCAACCAGGGGAAGATGGCGAAGGCAGACCGCAAGCGCTGGCCCATCGTCAAGCCCTTCTATGACGAAATGGAGAACAAGTACCAGTGGTGCATCGCCGCCGTGCCCGGCGCGGCCTGGGCCAAGAAGCTCTTCCCCGAGCTGCCGAAGGGCCGGGCCATCGAAAAGCTGTGGGAGGCCATCCTCTTCACCTCCCGCGTGACCGAGGATCCCGTGGCGGCCTGGGAGGCCCACGACAAGGACCTGCACGACCGCTGCGCCTACCTGAACGCGCTGGGCATCGCCGAGCTGCACTACAAGGGCGACAACGGCACCGATCTGCGCGTCGGCATGATCCCCGAGGCCGAATTCAAGGGCGGCGGCGACCGGACCAAGATCAGCGGCGTGTTCTTCAACCCCAACATTCCCACCGAGGAATGCTTTACCTCCCCGATGAAGGGCAAGGCCGAGGGCGTCGTCTACGCCACCAAGCCTCTGTCCTACAACGGCGAGCTGATCGAGAATTTCTCCGTACGCTTTGAAAACGGCAAGGCCGTCGAGGTCAAGGCCGAAAAGAACCAGGCGCTGCTGGAGCAGATGATCTCGATGGACGAGGGCGCGGCCTATCTGGGCGAGTGCGCGCTGGTCCCCGTCGATTCCCCGATCTCCGAGTCCGGACTGCTGTTCTACAACACGCTCTTCGACGAGAATGCCGCCTGCCATCTGGCGCTCGGCATGGGCTTCGCCGACACGATCAAGGGCTTCGAGAACATGACGCTCGACGAGTGCCGCGCGCTCGGCATCAACGACTCCATGGAGCACGTGGATTTCATGATCGGCTACGAGGGCCTGGATATCGACGCCGTCACCCGCGACGGCCGTACCGTTCCGATCTTCCGCCGCGGCAGATGGGCCTTCTGAGCCGCTCGCCGGCAGCCTCGGGCGCGATCCCCGAAACACGGAAAAACCGCGAAAAAAACGAAAAGCAGGACTCCCGGCGCCCGAAGGACACCGGGAGTCCTGCTTAAAGGAAGAAGCGCGTTCAGCTCCGGGCTCCGGACGAGACGGAGATTTCGGCCACCGCGTCGTCCCGGATCAGGAAGGACAGCGAAGCGCTCTGCCCGCCGGCAGCGCCCAGCTCATAGCTGATCGACTTGCCGAACGAGCCGGTCGGCTCGCCGTAAAGGGCGACCACCTCGTCGCGGGAAGCGCCGATAGCGATGCCGCCGGCCGTCTTTACGTCCCCGCCGCTGAAGGAGAGCTCCGTCATGCGCTCGCCCTGTGCGTCCTTGTAGGTATAGAGGATCGCGTTTTCAAAGGTGTAGGCTCCATCCAGCCCGTCGCCGATGCAGGAGGGGGCCTCCTCGTAGCTGTATTCGCTGCCGAGGATCGCCAGAACATCCGCCACGGCCATGTCCGGGGTGACGACGCTGCCGTTGACGATCAGCGCGGCGTCCTTTTCGCCGGGGCCGTCGGACGGCGCGGCCTCCTCTGTGCGCTGTCCGGATCCGGCGGCGTTTTGCGCATCGCCCGTCTTCGGGCTGCCGCAGGCCGCGCAGCCGAGCAGAAGAGCCAGAATCATCAGAAGTGAAACAGCTTTTTTCATAGGGTACAGTTCCTCTTTTCCGCGGCGCGGGAACCGGCTCTCCGGCCCGCCCGCCGTTTTCTCAAGCATTATATAGGAAAACGGAGAAAAAAACAAGTCCGGCCGGCCTGAACCGGCCAAAGCCTCGCCGGTCTTCCGGCGACAACGGAGAAAGCGAGTCCGTTATGGAGAAAAAAAGAAAAATATATCTGATCCTGATGCTTGTCTTCGCGGCGCTGCTGTTTGTATGGATCGGCGTCGCTTTGGCGCTTTCGGGCGACGGGAGCCTCGGCCTCGGGCCGAACGGAGACCGGCGGATTTTCCGGGGCTTTCTGGCGGCGGAGCTTGCGACTCTGGCGGCGCTGTTCTTCTTTGCCGGCCGGGTCGGGAAGCTCAACGCCGCCTCAGGGCGTGCGCCGAAGCGGCCGAAGCTCAGCCCGGCGGAGAAGAGACAGCGCCGACGGACGACGCTGCTCTTCGTGCTCGGCGCTGCGCTGAGCTATGCGGCGGAGCTGCTGGGCATCGCTGCGCTGCGGGGTACGGCGGAAAACCGGACGCCGGTGATCCTCGCCCTCGCGCTGCTGCTGTTGTGCACCGTACTCAACCTGCTTCTCCCCAGGGCCCGCGGCCGCAGCCTCGAGCGCAGAAGGGCCGAGGAGGGAGACGCTTTCCTGCTCGCGGAGCGGGAGAAGGCCGCCGAAACGGTGGAGGAGAAGCTGCGCCTGCTGCGCCGCCTGCGTCTCGGCTCCCTGGCCTACGCCGCGGCGCTGCTGCTCATCGCCCTGGCCGGGAGCTTCTGGCTCGGCGGGCTGCACAAGCCGGAGACCCTGATCTGGCTCTGGTGGCTGTTTGCCGCCTTTGCCGGCGCGGCGACGGCGCGGCTTCCGCTGCCGGTCTGGGAGGACGGTCAGCCGGTGCGCGGACGCCTTGAGAAAGCGGCGTTTCCCGTCCTTTATTCGCTCTGCGAGCGGGCGGCGGAGGCGGTCGGCTGTCGGGAGAAGCTGACGCTGTGCGTCATCGGCGGCAGCGAGGTCCTCGCTGCGGACAGGGGAGACGAATGCCTGATAAGCCTGGGCGCCGACGCGCTGCTGATCCTCACGGAGGAAGAGCTGTATCAGCTCCTGCTGCACGCCTTCGTGCCGATCGCGGATCGGCGTACCAGACGGGAAAACCGCTATTACCACTGGCTGCAGACCGGGCGCGACGCCTATTTCCTCGGCTGGCTGAGCCAGGCGATCTTTCGCTATCCGGACGCGGAATACGATCTGCAGTTCAAGCTCTGCAGCTACGCCGCCTCTCTCTGCGCGACGGAAACGACGATGAGGGTCCTCCGGCAGCTTACCGATCCGGCGGCCGCCGCCTCGGCCTGGCTGCGCACGCGTTATTTTGAGCTGTGGAACTGGGAGCGGGAGAACGCCGACCGGCGGCCAACGGACACGTACGACCAGCTCCTGCATGTGCTCGCCGAAGAACGGCCGGAGGCCTTCCGCCGCGAGCTGCCGCTCCGCCGGGCCTTCTGGGACGGGCTGATCGAAAAGGAGCAGCTCGGCGAAGGATGGAGCGGCACCACGCTGCGCGAGCAGTTCAGGAGTCTCGGCGTTGATAACCCGGCGCTGGCGGAGTATCGGGTATCCCCGGCCTGCCGGGAGGAGATCCTGCGCGCGGCGGGGCTGGTCGACGACGGGGAAAGCCGAAAACGCTACGAGGACGATCAGACCGAGGCGCGCGCAACGCTCGAGGCCTGGGAGGCTGACGGACGGCCGCTCCGCCCGCGGGATTACGGCGAGGTCATCAGCGCCATGCGCGTGAGGGGCCGCCTCCGCGAGGCGCTCGCGCTCTGCGAACGGGCCATCGAGGAGCTGCCGGACACGGCGTCCATCGACTATCCCTGCTTTTTCAAGGGCTGCTGGCTCCTGCATGAGTGGGACGCGCGCGGCCTGCAGTTTGTCTACCGCGCGATGGATGGCAACGGCAACTACATCGACAACGGTCTCAACACGATCGCCGGCTACTGCCGCCTGAGCGGAGACCGCGAGGCGCTGAAGCATTTCGAGGAGCGCGCGCCGGCGCTGCAGCGGCGGCACGAGGAAGAGGACAGCGAGCTCGGCGTTCTGCGGCGCACGGACGATCTGCGCGGCGAGACCCTGCCGGAAGCGCTGAAGGAGGATCTGCTCAACGCGATCCTCGACATCGGCGGCGAAGAGATCCTGCGCATCTATCTGGTTCATAAGACCGTCACGCCCACCCGCGCTACCAGCGCCATGGTCGTGGAGTTTGAGCCGGAGACTCCGCCGGAGCGCACGCTGGAGATCATGCGGCGGATCTTCATCGTGCTCGACGACAGCACCGACCACCAGTTCTCGCTGTTTCAGCTCGACGAGGTGCGCCCGGTGCAGGTCGAGCGCATCGAGGGAAGCCTGTTTTACGAGAAAAAGCAATAAGCCGCGGCTTTGTCTTGACGCGGACACGGCCTTTGAGTATACTGCATGTATATCAAAAAGGAGCGACGTCCCATGAAAAATCTCTCCGCCCGCACCGCGGGCTTCACCGATTCCGTCATCCGCCGGATGACCCGCGTCTGCAATCAGTACGGCGCGGTCAACCTCAGCCAGGGCTTTCCGGACTTCGAGCCCCCCGCCGCGATCCTCAGCCGCCTGCAGGAGGTCGCCCATGAGGATTACCACCAGTACGCCGTCACCTGGGGCGCGAAAAACCTGCGCGACGCGCTGGCCCGGAAGCAGAGCCGCTTCATGGGCTTCCCGATCGACCCGGACCGCGAGATCGTGATCACCTGCGGCAGCACCGAGGCCATGATGGCCGCGGTGATGACCGTCACCGATCCCGGCGACAGGCTGATCATCTTTTCGCCCTTCTATGAAAACTACGGCGCGGACACGATCCTTTCCGGCGCGGAGCCGATCTATGTGCCGCTCTATCCGCCGGAGTTCAACTTCAGGCCCGAGGAGCTCGAGGCCGCCTTCCGTCAGAACCCGAAGGCGCTGATCCTCTGCAATCCCTCGAATCCCAGCGGCAAGGTGTTCACCCGCGAAGAGCTGGAGCTGATCGCCTCGCTGGCCAAAAAGTACGACGCCTACGTGATCACCGACGAGGTGTACGAGCACATCGTCTACAAGCCGCACGAGCACGTCTACTTTGCCTCGCTTCCCGGCATGCGGGAGCGCACGATCTCCTGCTCCTCGCTGTCGAAGACGTATTCGATCACCGGCTGGCGCATCGGCTACGTTATCGCTCCGCCCGAAATCACGGACACGGTGAAGAAGGTGCACGATTTTCTCACCGTCGGCACCGCCGCGCCGCTGCAGGAGGCCGTCGTGCCGGCGCTGCGCTTCGACGGGAGCTATTACGACGAGCTCCTGCAGCTCTACACCCACAAGCGCGAGCTGCTGCTGAAGGGCCTGGACGAGATCGGCATCGCGCACAACGTCCCGCAGGGGGCTTATTACGTGCTGCTGGATATCTCCCGCTACGGCTTTGAGTCCGATCTGGAGTTCTGCGAAGTATTAGCGCGGGACGTCGGCGTCGGCGCCGTGCCCGGCTCCAGCTTCTTCCGCGAGCCGGTGAACCATCTGGTCCGCCTGCACTTCGCCAAGAAGGACGAGACGCTGCTCGAGGCGCTCAACCGCTTGGAGAGCATCGACCGCAAGATCCTGCCGAGAAAGTAAAAACGCCGCGGGTTTGATTCGATAAAAAGGGTCAAACCCGCGGCTTGCTTATCAAACGGAGGCTGTTTCCTCCTCACATCCACTCGCTCGGATCGCTCCAGCCGCGCTCGCCCAGAACCTTGTCCGGCGGCATGGCGGCGATCTGCTCTTTCGTCAGGCCGGAATTCATCATCCGCGCCCAGCCGCTCCCGGCCGAGGTCCCGGAGACCGCGTCGGAGGGCTTCATCAGATTCAAAAGCGGCTCGCCGGCCTCGAAGCGCCGGGCGTTTTTGCGGATGATGGCGATCGTGGCCGCCTGGCGGTCGGGCACCTGCGGCGACGCGCTGCGGGCTTCGATCTGAACGCAGTTTTGAAGAACAACGACGCGTATCACGCGCTCAAGGCCATCGACGGCCTGATCGTCACCGGGCCGACCGGGACGAACGTGAACGATATCGCGATCGCGCTGCTGGACACGGAAGAAGCGTAGACTCACCGCCGTCTGCTATGAACAAGCATCAATATTGCAACAAAAATCGCAATATTGATGCTTGCTTTTCTTTTCCGTAAAAAATAAAATAGAAGCAGGATCGGAAAGGAGGGAGAAGCATGGACGGAAGAAGCGCAAAAAACGAAGCTCTGTTCCGGGAGGCGCCGGTGTGGAAGGCGATCGCTTCGCTGGCGATCCCCTCGCTGCTCTCGATCCTGGTCATGATCTTTTACAATCTGGCCGACACCTTTTTCATCGCCCAGCTTGGCGACACGGCGAAGGTGGCCGCCATTTCTGTCGTGAGCCCCGTCTTCTCCATCATCATGGCGCTCGGAACCATGCTGGGCGTCGGCGCCGGGACGGTGATTTCCGTGGCCTTCGGCGCGGGGGATACGGAAAAAGCGAAAAACACGGCGAGCCTCTGCTTTTATGCCGGCATCGCGCTCAGCGCGCTCATCAGCGTGCTGCTGCTGGCCTTTTCCTCGCCGCTGCTGCGCTTTCTCGGCACGCAGCCGGAGATGTGGGACGACGCGGCGACCTATCTGCGCGTCCTCGCCCCGGGCACGGTCTTCATGATAAGCTCCACCACGGTCTCCGCGCTGATCCGCGCCGAAGGAGGCGTGCGGGAAGGCCTGCGCGGCTATCTCGCCGGAACGGTCACGAACATCGTGCTCGATCCGCTGTTTATCCTCGTGTTCCGCTGGGGCGTGGCCGGAGCGGCCGTCGCCACGGTGCTGGGCAACCTCGTCTCCATTCTGCTCTATCTCGTCTACATCCGCCGCCATGCCACGGTGGTCTCGCTCGATCCGAAGCGCGCGCTGGCGGACGCGGCTGTGCTGGGCAGCATCCTCGCGCTGGGCGTGCCGAACGCGGTCAGCACCCTGCTCAGCGGCTTTGCCTCCACCTTTTCCAATCAGCTTCTGTCCACCCACGGCACCGACGCCATCGCCGCGATGGCCGCGGCGGGCAAGTCCAGCATGCTGATCTCCATGGTGCAGATGGGCATCTGCATGGGCGTGCAGCCGCTGTTGGCCTATACCTACGGCGCGAAAAACTTCGACCGGCTGAAGGAGACGCTGCGCAAGACCGCGCTGCTGACGGCGCTGGTGGGCCTCGCCTCCGCCGCGCTGTGCTTTGGCTTCCGCCGCTGGGTCATCGGCCTGTTTTTGAAGGAGGCGCAGGTGGCGCAGCTGGGCGAGCGCCTGATCCTCTGGCTGATCGCCGGCGCGCCCTTCCTCGGCTTTGTGTACTTGAGCACCAACTATCTGCAGGCCACGCAGAAGGCGAGCGCGGCGATCCTCGTGTCGCTGCTGCGGCAGGGCCTGCTGCTGATCCCGCTGCTGTACCTGTTCCACTGGCTGCTAGGCCTGACGGGCATCGCGGCCGCGCATCTGGCGACGGATATCGGCGCGGCGGCGCTGGCCATGCTGATCTTTGTCTTACATACTAAAACCCAATAGAAATCTTTGATTCTTTCCGGCCAGAATTGCGCCAACCTTCGTTGGAGCCCTTGACCATATATCTCCATTATGCTCTGCGGTCTCCACCTCGTCTGGCACAATTCTGCCTCGGAAATCTTTCTAAAGCTTTCTATCAGGTTTTAGTATCACTACCGCCGCATGAGGAGGGAGCTTGCATGAATACCGCCAACAATTCTCTTCGTCAGGACACTGACCGCCGTATCCGCCAGGTGCTCCTCGCTTCCCTCGAGCAGGGGAAGGAGCCCACGGTCGGCGAGATCTGCGCGGGCGCGGGGATCAACCGCTCCACCTTTTACCGGCACTATCTGGACGTATTCGATCTGATGGAAAAGACCGAGACGGAGATCCAGAAGGGGCTGGCGGAA
>JAILOS010000019.1 GCA_024690695.1 Oscillospiraceae bacterium | reverse complement strand
GGGCATCGGCGACCGGGCGTTTGATTGCTGCTACGGCCTTACAAGCATAACGATTCCGGACAGTGTGACGAGTATCGGAGAAGTGGCTTTTCATGAATGCCGCGGCCTTACAAGCGTGACGATCCCGGACAGTGTGACGAGTATCGGCGACTATGCGTTTGATGGGTGCAGAGGCCTGACAAGCGTGACGATCCCGGACAGCGTGACGAGCATCGGCGAAGGGGCGTTTGGGAATTGTGACAGTCTCCAACAGATTCGCGTGTCGGAAGGAAACCTCAGCTTCCGCTCCATTGACGGAGTTCTTTTTTCCAACGACAGGAAAACGCTTCTGTGCTGTCCGGGCGGCAGGGCGGGTGCAGCATACGCTGTTCCGGACGGCGTTACAAGCATCGGCAACTGGGCATTCGATATGTGCCGCGGCCTTACAAGCGTGACGATCCCGGACAGTGTGACGAGTATCGGCGACTATGCGTTTGATGGGTGCAGAGGCCTGACAAGCGTGACGATCCCGGACAGCGTGACGAGCATCGGCGACTGGGCGTTTAATGGGTGCGACAATCTTACCACCGTCTATTTCGGCGGCAGCGCTGAGCAGTGGCAGAAGATCTCTGTCGGAGATAGAAACGCTCCGCTTCTGAACGCGGAGATCCGTTTCAAATGATTATTCGGCTTGTCCCCCCGCAGGCGCGGGGCTTGCGCAAGCGCCCCCGCCCCGTAGGGGACGGCGTCCTCGACGTCCCGCCCGCGCAAACCTCGCCCCATCCCCGTAGGGGCGGATATCATCCGCCCGTTTTCAAAACCCTCGCCCCCGCCCCGCAGGGGACGGCGTCCTCGACGTCCCGTCTTGCCCGGCTCTTCGGCGACCCGCGCGGTCGTCCATTCGGACAAAAGCCGAAACCTTGTCTGTCATTCTGAGCGTCAGCGAAGAATCTGCAGCAGATCCTTCGTCGCCTTCAGCTCCTCAGGATGACATTTTTACGGGGTGGGGCGGAGGTTTTGCACGGGCGGATAAAAAAGCCTTCCCCACCGGCGGGGAAGGCGGCGGGCGACCGCAAGGGTCGCCCCTACTCCTCACTCCTAACCGCTAACCACGCATTTTCATCAGCTCGGCCCCGGTGTAATAGTGTTCCAGAACGGCGCGGTAATCCGCGCCGTTTTCCGCCATGACCTGCGCGCCGTACTGGCTCATGCCCACCCCGTGGCCGCTGCCGGTGACCGTGAAGACGAAGAGCCCGCCGCTGTATTCGAGCGTGAAGGCCGTGGAGCGCAGCGAAAAGAGGCTGCGCAGCTCCGTGCCCCGGCAGTACACGCCGCCGAGCACCGCCTCGGAGACGCGCCCGC
This sequence comes from Oscillospiraceae bacterium, assembly GCA_024690695.1. Next base: position 16,008 of record JAILOS010000019.1, on the reverse strand, counting down.
TCGCGTCGCGGTACAGCTCCCCGATCCACCGGCTCTCCGGCGTCGAGAAATCCGCCTCCGGGTGCAGCGCCAGCAGGCTGTCGCGGAAATCCGTCGGCCAGACGCTGACGGTGCTGACGTAGTTCGGCACCTCCCCGGCGGTCTCCGGGCTCGGCACGCTGACGAGATAGGGCCGCGGCGACCAGATTGCCGCGCAGTCCTCGGTCCTCCCGGCGGAGGAGGCGTGGAAGGCCGCGACAATCGGCTCGTCCTCCCAGCAGAGGACCTCGCCCGCCGTCGCCTCCACGGCGGCGCGGAGCTTTGAAAGCCTTTCGTCGGCGGCCTCGCCCCAGAGCGCGCGCAGGGCTTCCTCGCTTTTCCAGGCCTGACAGCAGCGATAATCCGCGCAGACGTCGGCTTCGCCGTGCTTGCGGGAGGCGGCGCAGGAGAGCGTGTAGCTGCGCGCGGCGACGGCCTGGGCCTTCAGCGCCTCGACGTGGAACTCCGCGGGCATCTCCGCGGCCACGACGCCGACGAGATACTCCTCCAGCGGAAGCTCCCTGATCTCCCCGTCCGCCAGCAGCCTGATCCGTTCCGGCGCCGCAAAGGGCGCCTCCGGCAGCTCTTCGGCCCCGTCCGGCCGCTCCGGCGCGGAGAGGGGAGCCGACGGCGCGCGCAGAGCGGCCGCAGCGGGCGGCACCTCCGCCGGCGCGGACGGCCCGGGGAGCCAGAAGGAGATCAGCAGCGCGAGAAAGGAACAGAAAACACAGCGTTTCACGGCGACACCCACCCTTGACGAACGTTCAAAAGAAAGGTACAATAGAAAAACCGGCGCGGACCGCCGGGCTCTCCGTTGCTCTATCACACCTTATGAATCGAGTGTTTGAATATGCACAACAAAGCCGTTAACCATACCGTGTTCGTCTGCTCCGCGGGCGCGTTCGGCGTGTTCCTGCGCTGGATGCAGCTCCAGCTTGCCTTCGACGAGCAGGGCCTGTGCGGGCCGAGCGTCTTTAACTGGATCGTGCCGGCGGTGATCGTTCTCTTCGCCCTGCTGCTCCGCGCGCGCGTCAAAAAGCTCCCGGGCGAGGACCGGGTCTTCCCGAAGAGCTTCCGGCGCGCCCTGTGCAGCGAGGGCCGCGTTTACGCGCTGCTGCGCTGGGCGGCGGCGCTGATCATGATGGGCGGCGGCGCGCTGACGATCCTGAAGAGCGAGACGTACAAGAACGTGGAGATGCTGCGCGCGATCGGCGCGCTGGCAATCCTCAGCGGGATCGGCTTTCTGCTGCTGCTGTCCGGGGCCAACCGCCGCGCCGGCAAAGGGCGCCGCCTGCTGTACCGTTTTCTGTCGGTGCTCCCGCTGATTCTGTTCAGCGTGTGGCTGATCTACGACTACAAGGAAAACGCCATCAACAGCGTCGTGTGGGCCTTCGCCGTCGAGGTGCTGACGGTCTGCGCGCTGCTGTTCGCCTTCTTCCGTCTGGCGGGCTATCCCTTCGGACAGGCCGAACCGAAAAAGGCTCTTTTTGCTCTCGGCTTCGGCGTGTTCATGAGCCTCCTCGTCCTGGCCGACGAGCGGCAGACCGGCCTGCAGCTCATTTTCTTCGCCGCGGGGCTGATGCTGGGCCTGTGCTTCTTCCTGCTGATCGACCGGATCCACCCGAAGGAAGAGGAGGAGCCGGCCGACGATCCTCACGCGCCGCTCCCCGACGGCGGCATCGAGAAGCTCTGACGCCGTCCGTTTATACGTGCAAGCGGCCGCAAGGAAAAATCCTTGCGGCCGCTTTCTTTTTTCGGTTGTCGTTTCAAAAATCCGCGTTGCCGGTGGTGCGGGGATGGAGCTCCACGTCGCGAATGTTGCTGACGCCGGTGAGGTACATGACCATCCGCTCGAAGCCGAGGCCGAAGCCCGCGTGACGGCAGGAGCCGTAACGCCGGAGGTCGAGATACCACCAGTAGTCCTCCTCGCGCAGACCCAGCTCCTTCATGCGCGCCTGCAGCAGCTCAAGGCGCTCCTCGCGCTGGCTGCCGCCGATGATCTCGCCGATGCCCGGCACCAGGCAGTCCGCCGCGGCGACGGTTTTGCCGTCGTCGTTGAGGCGCATATAGAAGGCCTTGATCTCCTTCGGGTAGTCGGTGACGAAGATCGGCTTTTTGAAGACCTCCTCGGTGAGGAAGCGCTCGTGCTCGGTCTGCAGGTCGATGCCCCATTCCACCGGGTAATCGAACTTTTTCCCGCTCTTCTTCAAAATCTCCACGGCCTCGGTATAGCTGATGCGGCCGAACTCGTTGGAGACGACGTTGTGCAGACGGTCGAGCAGGCCCTTGTCCACGAAGCTGTTGAAAAACTGCATTTCCTGGGGGCAGCGCTCGAGCACGCGGTTGATGATGAATTTCACCATCGCCTCGGCGGTGTCCATGTCGTCATGGAGGTCGGCGAAGGCCATCTCCGGCTCGATCATCCAGAACTCGGCGGCGTGGCGCTGGGTGTAGCTGACCTCGGCGCGGAAGGTGGGTCCGAAGGTGTATACGTCGCCGAAGGCGAGCGCAAAGTTTTCGGCGTTGAGCTGGCCGGAAACCGTAAGGTTCGTCGCCTTGCCGAAGAAATCCTTCGAGTAGTCCACGGAGCCGTCCTCGCAGCGCGGGGGATCGCTGACGTCCAGGGTGGTCACGCGGAACATCTGGCCCGCGCCCTCGGCGTCGGAGCCGGTGATGATCGGCGTGTGCACGTAGACGAAGCCGCGGCCCTGGAAAAACTCGTGCACGGCCTGGGCGGCGACGCTGCGCACGCGGAACACCGCGGAAAAGAGGTTCGTGCGGGGACGCAGATGCTGGATGCTGCGCAGAAATTCCACGCTGTGGCGCTTCTTCTGCAGCGGATAATCGGGCGTGGAGCTTCCCTCCACGGCGATCTCGGCGGCCTTGAGCTCGAAGGGCTGCTTTGCCCCGGGCGTGAGGACCAGCGTGCCGCGCACGATCAGGGCGGCGCCGACGTTCTGCCGGGCGATCTGCTCGTAATTATTCAGCGAGCTCCTCTCAAACACGACCTGCAGCGAGGCGAAGCAGCTGCCGTCGTTCAGCTCGATAAAGCCGAAATTCTTCATGTCGCGCACCGTTCTGACCCAGCCGCAGACGGTGATCTCCCGTCCGTCGAAATCCGCCGGTGCCGCATAGATTCCACTGATTTTCTGACGTTTCATTGGCGCCTGTCCTTTCTTTGTACCTTTCGTACTCATATTCGCCTCCCCGATACGGGTCGGCATGCGGCCATTATATCACGGATATTTCACAATGCAAGGATTTTTCGCCGATACGGCGAGGGCGGGAGCTTTCCGAACGAAATCTTCCCGCGGAGATCTAAAAAACCGCAAAGCCGTCTATACTATATTATATTTATATCTTGCAAACAGGGGCGAAAATTGGTATAATAGCCGTGTATAATCCCACAGTATGCCATCTGTCCGCACAGGGGGGAGCAAGATGAATTCCATCAACGATATCTGGCAGAGCGTGCTGGAGCATCTCGCCGCGCAGCTCACGCCGACGGCGATGAAAACCTGGTTCGAGGACGTGACGCCCATCGCGATCGACGAAAACCGCCTCGTGGTCCACACCGCCAGCGAGTTCAAGGCCACGATCATCGTCAGCCGCTACAGCGACATGATCAAAACCGTGCTGAGCGAGATTTTCTCCCAGGACTTCGAGCTGCAGGTGCTCAGCGGCGAAGAGCTGGAGGAATACAGGGCCAAAAGAAAGGCCGACAACAACCTGCCCGAAATGCAGGACTACACCTTCGACCGTTTCATCGTCGGCAATTCCAACCGCTTTGCGCACGCGGCGGCTGTCAGCGTGGCGAAAAATCCCGGGAAAACCTACAATCCGCTGTTTATTTACGGCAACTCCGGCCTCGGCAAGACGCATCTGCTGCTGGCCATCGGCCAGTATATCCACGAGCACGAGCCCGAAAAGAGCATCTGCTACATCAAGGGCGACGACTTTACGGTGCAGATGGTGCGCTCGATCAAGGAGGGCAGCGGCGAGGAATTCCGCAACAAATACCGCAACGTGGATCTCTTCCTCGTCGACGATATCCAGTTCATCGCCGGCAAGCCCGCCACGCAGAACGAGTTTTTTCACACCTTCAACAGTATTTACGAGGCCGGCCATCAGATCGTCATCACCTCCGACCGGCCGCCGCTGGAAATGAGCCTGCTGGACGACCGGCTCCGCACCCGCTTTGAGGGCGGCCTGATGGCGGATATCCAGCCGCCCGATCTGGAAACGCGCATGGCCATCACGCGCAACAAGGCCTCTCAGCTCGGTCTCATGCTGTCGGACGATGCCGTGACTTTCATCGCTGAGAGCATCACCTCCAACATCCGCCAGCTCGAGGGCGTGATCAAAAAGCTGACGGCCTACAAGGAAATTCTCAACGACGTTATTGACACCGACTCGGTGCGCCGCGCGATCAAGGACGTCGTGCGCGACGGGACGAACATCCCCACGCCGGAGGTCATCATCCGCGAGACCGCGCGCTACTTCTCCTTTGAGGAAAGCGAGCTCAAGGGCCAGAACCGCTCGAAGTACGTCACGCGCGCCCGTCAGATCTCCATGTATCTGATCCGCACGCTGACAAGCCTTTCCCTGCAGGAGATCGGCGCCCAGTATCAGGACCGCAACCACGCCACTGTGCTGACCTCGATCCGGAAGATCGAAGAGCTGCTCGGCTCCGATCCTTCGATGCGCGAGACGATCCGGAATATCACCTCGAACATCAATTCCTGAACCGACAAAAAGCAACAAAACGCCTGTGGACTGTTGAAAACCGTCTGTCGAAGGATTTTTTCCGGTTTTTACCTGTGGACAAGTCCTTTTTTGTCCACCGTTTTCTCCACGGGCAAAAGCCGCCTGCCGTCTCGCTTTTTCCCGCTTTTCCACATTTTTTCGCTCTACTACAAATGTTTCTAAAAATAATATGCTTACTTGCTAGCTATGCGATTTTTTTTCGCAAACGATGATTCGACACGGAGGGAACGAACATGAAATTCAAATGCGAAAAGGCCCAGCTCCAGAACGCGGTGAATATCGCGATCCGCGCCGTCGCCCCCAAAAGCCCGATCCAGGCCCTCGAGGGTCTGCTGCTGCAGGCCGGAGACGACCTGCGCATCACGGGCTACAATCTGAAGGAGGGTATTTACACCACTGTCGGCGCCGAGGTGGAGGAGCGCGGCGCCATCGTCGTCGGCGCGCGCCTCTTCAGCGAGATGATCCGCCGCCTGCCGGACGGGATCGTCTTCTTTGAGGCCGACAAAAACTGCGGCGTCAACGTCCGCTGCGGCAAGAGCGACTACCGCTTTATCGGCATCGACGCGCAGGATTACCCCGAAATGCCCGCCGTCGAGGAGGAGAAGAGCATCAGCCTGCCGCAGGAGACCCTGCGCAGCATGATCAACCAGACCATCTTCGCCATCGCGCAGAGCGACGTGCGCCCGGTCTACACCGGCACGCTCTTCGAGGTGGAGGAGGACAGCCTCACGCTCGTGTCCGTGGACGGCTACCGGCTCGCCCGCCGCACCGAAAAGCTGGAGCAGACCGGTTGGACGCAGGGCAGCTTCATCGTGCCGGGCACCGCGCTCAGCGACGTGGAGCGCATCTGCGGCGACGGCGAGGAGAGCGTGAAAATCTCCGTCGGCAACAAGCACATCGCCTTTATTCTGGGCGACAGCGTCGTCGTCACCCGCCGGCTCGAGGGAGAATTTCTCAACTACCGCAAGTCCATTCCCGAGAGCTTCCGCCACGTGATCGCCGTGGACCGCGCCGAATTCATGAGCGTCATCGACCGCGTTTCGCTGATCGTCAGCGAGAAAAACTCCGCGCCCGTGCGTCTGACCTTCGGCGACGGGAGCATCCGCTGCCTGTGCATGACGCCGCTCGGCAAAGCCGAGGACTTCTGCTCCTGCATCGGCGAGGGCGGCGGCATGGAGATCGGCTTCAACGACCGCTATCTGATGGACGCGCTGAAGGCCGCCGGCAAGGAAAAGCTGAATCTCTGCATCAACACCGCCTCTTCTCCGACGATCATCGAGGCCAACGACGGCACGAAGGGCTTCACCTATATGATCCTGCCCGTCCGTCTGAGAGCCGATTGATCCTTTTGCGGAGGCGACCGCGCCGGGACTCACGCTTTCCGCTTTCGTTACAATCCGCAAATTTCCGATTCTGAGAGGTTTTGCCATGGAAACGGTCCGTATTCATACCGACTATATAAAGCTCGAGGCGCTGCTGAAATTCGCGGCTCTGGTCGGCACCGGCGGCGAGGCCAAGCTGCTGATTGCCGAGGGGCGCGTGCGCGTCAACGGCGAGGTGTGCACCGAACGGGGGAAAAAGCTCCGCGCCGGCGACCGCGTTTTGTTCGAGGGGCAGGAAGTGCTGCTCGAAGGCGAATGAGGATCGACAGGCTGGCCCTCAACGGCTTTCGCAACTACGAGTGGGAGACCGTTGATTTCGCCCCGGGCACCAACGTCGTCACCGGGCCGAACGCCCAGGGCAAGACGAATCTGCTCGAGGCCGTGTATCTGCTCGCCTGCGGGCGCAGCTTCCGCACCCGCTTTGACCGGGAGCTGGTCGGCTTCGGCTTCTCCTCGGCGGAGATCCTCGCCGAGGGCGAGAGCCGCGGCCGCGCGCAGAGCATCCGCATCGTGCTCCGCCCCGGCCAGACGAAGACGATCCAGGTCAACGGCGTGAAAAAGACCGCGGGCGAGCTCGGCGAGAGCTTCAACGCCGTGCTCTTCTGCCCGGACGATCTGAATCTGATCAAGGAGGGCGCGGCCCTGCGGCGGCGGATGATGGACGCCGCGATCAGCCAGATCCGCCCGCGCTACGGCGAAATCCTCGCGGAGTTCAACCGTCTGTACGAGCACAAGACCCGCATCCTGAAGGACTGGCGGGAAAAGCCCTCGCTGCTCGACACGCTCGACGAATTTTCCGACGCGATGGCCCGCGCCTCCGCGCAGCTCATCCGTTTCCGCGCGGCCTTCGCTTCCCGGCTCGGCGAGGCCGCCGCTCCGATCCACCGCGAGTTTTCCGGCGAGGGAGAGCAGCTCGGCCTGCGCTACGTCACCGTGAGCACGGTGAAGGATCCCTTCGCTTCGGCGCGGGAAATCTATTACGACCTCTGCGAGCACCAGGAGCGCCACCGGCAGGCCGAGCTGGACGCCGGACAGTGTCTCTCCGGCGCGCACAAGGACGATCTTGAGATCCTGATCAACGAGCGGCCGGCCCGGAGCTTCGCCTCCCAGGGGCAGACGCGCACCGCCGCGCTCTCGCTCAAGCTGGCCGAGCGCGAGATCTTTCTGGCAGAGACCGGGGAATACCCGATCCTGCTGCTCGACGACGTGCTCTCGGAGCTCGACACGAGGCGGCAGGAGTTCGTGCTCAACCGTATCGGCGGCGGACAGACGCTGATCAGCTGCTGCGAGGACGAGGGCATCTCCCGCCGCACCGGCGGCAAGGTGCTGTTCGTCGAGAAGGGACGCGTGCGCGCTTCCTGACGAAGGCGGATTTGGCCAAAGTCGTCATGGAATGTCAGCTTCGGCCGCTGCTATCATACGAGCGGGGAGGAAAGACCTTGTATCTGCATCTCGGAAAAGGCTTCGTCGTGCCGAAAAAGGCCGTCGTCGGCGTTTTTGATCTGGACGTGACGAGCCAGTCTCACCGCACGCGCGCCTTTCTGCGCCGCGCCGAACAGGCCGGCGAGGTTTTGAACGCCGCGGAGGACCTGCCGAAATCCTTCGTCGTCTGCTGCGAAAACGGGCAGAACCGCGTGATCCTCAGCCAGATGGCCGCCGCCACGCTGCTCCGGCGGAGCGACGTCAGCTTTTAGTTTTTTATCGGAGGAGTTTTCAAAACCCCTCGGTCAGCTTCGCTGACAGCTCCCCTTGCAGGGGAGCCATTAACGAAAGGAATTACTGCAATGTCTGAACCCATCGAACAAGTCAAACAGGAATACGACGCTTCGCAGATCCAGGTCCTCGAGGGCCTGGAGGCCGTGCGCAAGCGCCCCGGCATGTATATCGGCTCCACCTCGTCCTCGGGCCTGCACCATCTCGTGTATGAGATCGTCGACAACTCCATCGACGAGGCGCTGGCGGGCTTCTGCGACCGGATCGAGGTCGCCGTCGAGCCGGGAAACGTGATCCGCGTCAGCGACAACGGCCGCGGCATCCCGGTGGACATCCAGGAGCAGACCGGCAAGAGCGCCCTCGAGGTCGTCTTCACGGTGCTGCACGCCGGCGGCAAGTTCGGCGGCGGAGGCTACAAGGTCTCCGGCGGCCTGCACGGCGTCGGCGCCAGCGTGGTCAACGCTCTCTCGGAGTGGCTGGAGGTGCAGGTCCACAAGGACGGGAAGATCTACCAGATGCGTTTCTCCCGCGGCGACATCACGCAGGAGATCGCCGTCGTGGGCCAGACGGACCGCAGCGGCACCACCGTGCGCTTCAAGCCCGATCCGGAGATGTTCGACGACGTCGTCTACGACTATGAGATCCTGCACACGCGCATGCGCGAGCAGGCCTTCCTCAACGGCGGGCTGACGATCGTGCTCAGCGACGAGCGCGAGGGCATGGAAAAGAGCGAGACGCTCTGCTACGAGGGCGGCATCCGCGAGTTCGTCGAGTGGCTCAACCGCCACAAGGCCCCGATCCACGGCGAGGTCATCTACCTGTCCGGCGCGAAGGGCGACGCCGTGGCCGAGATCGCGCTGCAGTACAACGACGGCTACAACGAGACGCTCGTCTCCTTCGCCAACGACATCCACACGCCCGAGGGCGGCATGCACGAGACCGGCTTTAAAACAGCTTTGACCCGCGTTATAAACGCCTACGGGCAGAAGACCAACGTCATCAAGGGCGACGACAAGGTCTCCGGCGAGGACGTGCGCGAGGGCATCTCCGCGGTCATCTCCGTCAAGCTCCCCGAGGCGCAGTTCGAGGGCCAGACCAAGCAGAAGCTCGGCAACGCCTATATCCGCACGCTGGTGGACGGCATCGTCAACGACCAGCTCGCCACCTACTTCGAGGAGCACCCGCAGACGGCCCGCGCGATCCTCGACAAGGCCATGATGGCCAACCGCGCGCGCGAGGCCGCGCGCAAGGCGAAGGAGTCCGTGCGCCGCAAGACCGGGCTCGAAAGCGGGCAGATGCCCGACAAGCTGCAGGACTGCAACGAGCGCGATCCCTCGCTGTGCGAAATCTACATCGTCGAGGGCGATTCCGCCGCGGGCTCGGCCATCCAGGGCCGCGACAGCCGCTTCCAGGCGATCCTCGCGATGTGGGGCAAGATGCTCAACGTCGAGAAGGCCCGCGCCGACAAGATCTACGGCAACGACAAGCTCTATCCGCTGATCGTGGCGCTCGGCGCCGGGATCGGGGACGAGTTCAACGTCGAGAAGCTGCGCTACCACAAGATCATCATCATGGCGGACGCCGACGTGGACGGCAGCCATATCCGCACCCTGCTGCTGACCTTCTTCTTCCGCTATATGCGCCCGCTGATCGAGCTGGGCTACGTGTATTCGGCGGTGCCGCCGCTGTACAAGCTGCAGCGCGGCAAGACCCTGCGCGTGGCCTACTCCGACGAGGAGCGCGACCGCATCAGCGCGGAGCTGCGCGCCGACAACCCGAACGCGAAGGTCGACATCAACCGCTTCAAAGGTCTGGGCGAGATGGACCCGCACGAGCTGTGGGACACGACGATGGACCCGGAGAAGCGCTCGCTGCGGCGCATCACGCTCAAGGACGCGCTGACGGCCGATCAGGTCTTCACGGTGCTGATGGGCGAGGAGGTCGAACCCCGCCGCGAGTGGATCGAGCAGAACGCGAAATACGTCGTGAACCTGGATATCTGAGACACGTTACGGCTTCGCAAAGCGAAAGCTCCGCAGCAGATTCTTCGTCGCCTTTGGCTCCTCAGAATGACAGAGAGCTGCGCTTTTCAAAAGGATAAACAGGGAATTACTCTTCTGTATAACAGGAAGGAAAAAGCATGGCACACAAACGAGATTACAAACCCGAGGATATTGCGTTTCCGAATCAGGTGATCACCGAGTCGGAGCTGGTCAGCGAAATGCAGACCAGCTACATCGACTACGCGATGTCGGTCATCGTCGGGCGTGCGCTGCCGGACGTGCGCGACGGCCTCAAGCCCGTGCACCGGCGCATCCTCTATACGATGTACGAGGGCGGTCTGACCAGCGACAAGCCCTTCAAAAAGTCCGCCGCCTGCGTCGGCGACGTGCTGGGCCATTACCACCCCCACGGCGACGTCTCCGTTTACGACGCGATGGTGCGTCTGGCGCAGGATTTTTCGATGCGCTACATGCTGGTGGACGGCCACGGCAACTTCGGCTCCGTGGACGGAGATCCTCCGGCCGCCTACCGCTATACCGAGGCGAGGCTGTCGAAAATCTCCAACGAAATGCTGCGGGATATCGACAAGGAGACCGTGGACTGGGATCCGAACTTCGACGAGACGCGCAGGGAGCCGCGTGTGCTGCCCTCGCGCTTTCCGAACCTGCTGGTCAACGGCTCGAGCGGCATCGCCGTCGGCATGGCGACGAATATCCCGCCGCACAATCTCACCGAGGTCGTCAACGCCTGCATCTGCGTGCTCGACAACCCGGAGGCCACGCTCTCGGATCTGATGCGCCATATCTCCGGCCCGGATTTTCCGACGAAGGGCATCATCATGGGCCGCAGCGGCATCCGCCAGGCCTACGCCACCGGCCGCGGCCGCGTGATCGTGCGCGCCCGCGCCGAGTTTGAGGAGCACGGCAAGGACCGCGTGCGCATCATCGTCACGGAGCTCCCCTATCAGGTCAACAAGCGCCAGCTCATCAAAAACATCGCCGAGCAGGTGCGCGACAAGCGCCTGGAGGGTATCTCCGACCTGCGCGACGAGACCGACCGCAACGGCATGCGCATCGTTATCGAGCTCAAGCGCGACGCCAACCCCCAGGTCGTGCTGAACCGCCTCTTCGCCCAGACCGCGCTGCAGACCAGCTTTTCGATCAACATGCTGGCCCTCGTCAACAACCAGAGCCAGCCGAAGATCCTCTCCCTGCGCCACATCATCGACGAGTATCTGGCCTTCCAGGAGGATCTGATCGTGCGCCGCACGCGCTACGAGCTGCGCAGGGCCGAGGAGCGCGCCCATCTGCTGGAGGGCCTGCTGATCGCCCAGGACAACATCGACGAGGTCATCCGCATCATCCGCTCCAGCTACGACGACGCCAAGCAGAACCTGATGGCGCGCTTTTCGCTGTCCGACGTGCAGGCGCAGGCCATCTGCGACATGCGTCTGATCGCGCTGCAGGGCCTCAACCGCGAGAAGCTCGAGCAGGAGTACCGCGAGCTCGAGGGCCGCATCGCCTATTATAAAGAGCTGCTGGCCGACCCGGCGAAGATCCGGGGCGTCCTGAAGGACGAGCTGAGCGCGCTGCGCGACAAATACGGCGACGAGCGCCGCACCGAGATCCAGGACGTCGAGGACGAGATCGACGCCGAGGATCTGATCGAGGAGGAGCAGTGCGTCTACACGCTGACCCACGGCGGCTATATCAAGCGCCTGCCGGTGAGCGAATACCGCGCGCAGGGCCGCGGCGGCAAGGGCGTGCGCGCGATGACGACGAAGGAGGAGGATTTCGTATCCACGATCTTCACCGCCTCCACGCACGACAACATCCTCTTCTTCATGAACACGGGCCGCGTGTACGTCAAGAAGGGCTATACGATCCCCGAGGCCGGGCGCTCGGCCCGCGGCAGCAACCTTGTGAACATCCTGCCGCTCGACCCCGGCGAGAAGGTCAGCGCGATGATCCGCGGCCGCGGCTTCGAGGAGGACCGCTACCTCTTCTTCGTCACGCGCCTCGGCACCGTCAAGCGCATGGCGCAGTCGGCGCTGAAGAACATCCGCTCCAGCGGCATCCGCGCCCTGAACCTCGACGAGGGCGACGAGCTGATCGCCGTGCTGCCCACCTCGGGCGGCGAGAACATCCTGATCGCCACGCGCCTCGGCCGCGCCGTGCTCTTCAGCGAGGACGATGTGCGCCCGATGGGCCGCACGGCCGTCGGCGTGCGCGGCATCCGCCTGCACGAGGGGGACTACGTCGTCGGCGCCGACAGCGACGCGTACGGCGGCACGCTCCTGACCGTGACCGAGAAGGGCTACGGCAAGCGCACGGAGCTGACGGAATACACGGTGCGCGGGCGCGGCGGCCTCGGCGTGAAGAACTACCGCATCACCGACAAGACGGGGCCGATCGCGGCGGTGAAGATGGTGCGGCCGCTTGACGATATCCTCGTTATCTCCGACGACGCGACAATCATCCGCATGGCTGCCGGCGGCGTCAGCCTGCTCAGCCGCGACACCCAGGGCGTGCGCATCATGCGCCTGGCCGAGGGCAGCCGCGTGATCGACGTGGAGCGCACCGAGCGCGAGGAAAAGGAGGAGACCGATGAACGAACCGTCGAAGCAGACGAATAAGAAAAAGAACAAGGGCCTCGGCTGGCTGGTGCTGCTGCTGTTCGCGTTCAGCAGCGGGGCCGACCTGCTGGAGAAGAAGGGGCTTGATTCGCCGGGCGGCAAGCTCGTCGTCGGCCTGCTGTTCCTGGTTGTCCTGATCGTGCTCGCGGCGAAGATCTCGAAGGCTAAGAAGGGCGGCTCCGGCGCCGCGTCCGTGGGGAAAGCGCCGGCGGCCCCGGCGGTCAGAAGGACCCCGGAGATCCCGCTGCACAGCCCCGTGCCGTCGATGCAGCGCGGGGATTCGAGCCGTTTTCCGCAGCCGGACGCCTACTGTCTCGTCTGCGAGCAGACCGGCGAGGATCATTTTGCTCACGACCGGGAGCAGCGCATCAAGCAGCTCGACGAGTGGCTGAAAAGCGGCCTGATCGACCGCGCGGAGTACAACGAGCTCAAGCGGCGGTATATGAGATAGTTCAGCGGCGGTACGGGAGAGCGTTTTCCCGAAGCAGACCGGGCGGGCGCGAGGATTCAAAAAATCCTCGCGCCCGCCCGGTTTGTTTCGGCTGTCATTCTGAGGCGGCGCAGCCGACGAAGAATCTGCAGGGACAATAAGGAAAAGCCTTCCCCGCTGCGGCGGGGAAGGCGGCGGGCGGCTGATAGCCGCCCCTACGGAGGCGCCGTGACGTTTCCGAGGGACGACGGGCGCCAAATTCTGCCCCCCTGCGGAAAAGGGACAGGGTTTGCTCGGGCCCCCGCGCGTCAGACCAGCCCGTATACGGCGGAGAATTTCTCCTCCAGATAGTCGAGATAATAGTCCACGTTCAGGCTCTCGCCGGTGATCGCGCGGATCCAGTCCTCCGGGTCCAGCATCGAGGCGAGGGGGAAGACGCGCTCGGTCAGCCAGTCGCGGATCTTCGTCAGATCGCCCGCGCCGACGGCGGCGCAGACGTCGAAATCCCGCTCCATGCGCCGCAGGATCTGTACGCCGTAGGCATTGCCGAGGGCGTAGGACGGGAAATAGCCGTAGGAGCCGGTCCAGTGCACGTCCTGCAGACAGCCGTGCGCGTCGTCCGGCACGTCCACGCCGAGGTATTCTTTCATTTTCGCGTTCCACAGCGCCGGGATCTCGTCCACCGTGATCGCGCCGTTGACGAAGGCCTTTTCCAGCTCGTAGCGCACGAGGATGTGCAGGCAGTAGCTCAGCTCGTCGGCCTCCATGCGGATCAGCCCCGGCTTTGCGGCGTTGACCGCCTCATAGAGCTCGCGCTCCGTGACGTCGTCGAAGACGCCGCCGCTCAGCTCGCGCAGCTGCGGCGTGATATAGCGGATGAAGGCCTCGCTGCGGCCGATCAGGTTCTCGTAAAAGCGCGAGATCGTCTCGTGCATCGCGGCGGACATATTGTCGGCGAGGTGCTCCGCGTAGTATTCGCGCGGCTCGTTCTGCATGAACAGCGCGTGACCGCCCTCGTGCAGTGTGGAAAAGACGTTGGAGATGAAGTTCTCCTCGTAGTAATGCGTCGTCACGCGCACGTCGTTCGGCCCGTAATGGTCGGTGAAGGGGTGCTCGGTCGTCATCAGCACCAGCGCGCTCTCGCGCAGGCCCTCCAGCTTCAGCAGACGGCGCGACATCGCCTCCTGCTGCGCGATCGGCACCGGGCGGGTCATGAAATCCTCGCGGATCGGCTTGCCCTCGGCGGCGATGCGGCGCAGCAGCGGCACGATGCGCGCCTTCAGCGCGTCGAAGAAGGCGTCGAGCTGCGCGATGCTGCCGCCCTTTTCAAAGTCGTCGAGGCAGCTGTCGTAGACCGTGGCCTTCCGCTCGTCGCGCAGCGCCGCACAGCGGCGCGTGTAGTCGATCTGAGCGGCCAGCGAGTCGCGGAACAGCGAGAAATCCGAGGCTTTTTTGGCCTTCAGCCAGTCGGTGTAGGCGCGGCTGCCGGCGCGGTCCATCTCGTAGGACAGCGCCGCCGAAATGTTTTTCGTGCGCGCGTAGTGCTCGTAGAGCTTTTCGACGGCGCGCTTCTGCACTTCCGTGAGGCCCTCGCCGTCCGCGTGCAGCTCGCAGACCAGCTTCTGAAAAGCCGGCGCGTGGCTCATCGCGTGCAGCCGCCTGCCGACGAGACTCATGTCCTCGCCCGCCTGCTCCAGCCCCTCCTCGGGCGCGACGCACTCCATGTCGAAGCCGACCTTGCCGAGCACGCGCCCGTAGGCTTCGATCTCCTCGAGCCGCGCGCAGAGCTTTTTCCACTTCTGCCGATTCGTCATGCTTTCTTTCCTCCTGTACGTCCGTTATAGGTATCGCAGTGCGCCCGCAGACAGCAGGCGGCGCAGTCGGGCCTGCGCGCGTCGCAGACGGCGCGGCCGTGCAGCACGATCGCGTGGCAGAAATCCGAGCTCTGCTCCGGCGGCAGCAGCCCGCGCAGCACGCGCTCGATCTTCTCCGGCTCCTTCAGGCCGTCCACCAGGCCGATGCGGTTCGAGAGCCGGATGCAGTGGGTGTCCACGACGACGGAGCCGGGCTTTTTGAACACGTCGCCGAGGATCAGGTTCGCGGTCTTGCGGCCCACGCCGGGCAGCGCCGTCAGCGCCTCCATCGTGTCGGGCACGCGCCCGCCGTGGCGCAGCAGCAGCGTCTGGGCGCAGGCGACGAGATCGCGGGCCTTCGCGTGGTAAAAGCCGCAGGAGCGGACGTATTCCTCCACTTGAGAAACCTCCGCCTCCGCGAAGCTCTCGAGCGTCGGGAAACGCTCGAACAGCGCGGGGGTGATCTTGTTGACGCGCTCGTCGGTGCACTGTGCGGCGAGCCGAACCGAGAACAGCAGCTCGTAGTCTTTTCGCCAGTCGAGCGTGCAGCTCGCCTCCGGATAGGCCTCCAGCAGCAGCCGCACGATCTCGGCGGCCTCCTCTTTTGTTTTCATAGGGCGCCTCCTCTGCTCCGTGCTGCTTCCAGTATAATGAAAAACCGCCGTTTCGTCAAGAAACGACGGTTTTTGCGGTTCATCGCCCGGAAATACGGGCGACGTCCGGGCGGATTTACCTCGACAGCGCGATCGTGCCGCCGCATTCGATGGTATCGAGCGGCGTGTCGCCGTAGGTGCCCCTGTAGCCCCAGCTCACGAGCACGTCCCAGGAGCGGCTTTCGCCGGCGGCGAGATCCACGGTGAAGCTCCGCGTGCCGAAGACCGTGTTGGTCTTGCCGGAATCGTGGCTCAGCGCGGGCTGATCCATCGTCGCCGTCATCGTGCCGACGTTGAGCACGATGCGGTCCTTCAGCCACGAGAGATAGAGGCTGTAGGAATCGGCGCTGACCGTCAGCGTGATCTCCGCCTGCGTGTCGCTGACCGTGCGGGCCTCCCAGTCGCAGCGGAGGTTCAGCCCGGTGCCGGTGTCGGAGACGAAGCTGCCGCTGCCCAGAAGCTGTCCGGGGGGCGGGGTCGGCACGGGCGTGGGTTCGGGCGTGGGCTCGGGCGTCGGCTCCGGGGTCGGAGCGGGCGTCGGCGTGGGCGCGGG
>JAILOS010000098.1 GCA_024690695.1 Oscillospiraceae bacterium | reverse complement strand
TAAAGTTTTGATCAGCGGGTCATCCGGCGTATTACAACGTTAAGCCCACTCGCGGCTCTGCGGCTTGTTGTTGGGCTGCTCGGGACGGACATAGCTCGCCACGACGCGGCGGTAGGGCTCGACGCCGGTGGAGGAGGTGGTCACACCCTCGTAGTTCTGGAGCGCGGTGTGGATCACATGGCGCTCATAGGAGTTCATCGGCTCGAGAGCCATGCTGCGCTTGTATTTGATCGCCTTCTCGGCCATCTTCTCAGCCAGCTTCGTCAGACTCTCTTCGCGCTTGCTGCGGTAGCTCTCGGCGTCAACGCTGATGTGCATGTGCTTGTCGCTGCCGCGGTTGACCACGTAGTTGGTCAGATGCTGGATGGCGTCAAGCGTTTCGCCGCGGCGGCCGATGATGGCGCCCATGCCGCTGCCGGTGAGGTTGACATTCACGCCGCCGTTCTCGCGGGGGCTGATCTCGATGCCGGCCTTGACGTTCATGCGCTCGAGAAGCCCCGTCAGGAAGCTGCGGATTTCGGCGTACTCGGCGCTCTCATCCGTGGGGACGGGCGCAGGAGCGGGCTCCTCGCTCTTCACAGGGGCGGGCGCGGGGGCCTCTTCCTTTTCGGCCTTGGCGGGCTTTTCGGTCTTGGCGGGCTTTTCGGTCTTGGCGGGCTTTTCGGCCTTGATGGGTTTGTCAGTCTTGGCGGGCTTTTCCGCCTTCGGGGCGGGTTTCTCCGGCGCGGGCGCAGGGGCGGGGGCCGGATCGGGCACCTCGTAGCTTACGCGCACGACGGCGGGGGAGGCGCCGATGCCCAGAAAACCGGACTTCGGCAGCTCCAGAATCTCATACCGGTAAGACAGCGAGTCGCGCTCGAAACCAAGCTCGGTCAGCGCCGCGTTCAGGGCGTCGTCGACGGTCTTGCCGCGCTTTTCCAAAGTTTTTGTCATAGATCGTTTTCTCCTGTGTTTGGCTCAGACTTCGCCCATTTCCGGCACGCTCTCGTCGATGGAGGGCGCATCCTCGGAAGCGAGGGCGGCTTGGGCGGTGGCCTCCTCGGCCGCCTCCGGATTTTCATAGCGATCCGGCACATAGGCGCGGCCGCGGGCATAGCGGCGGTTGCCGACCTGCGAGGCGGGCTTTTCGGCCTCCTGAATACCGAGACGCTCACGGCGGGCGGCGCGGTCGGCCCGGTCAAGGGCGGCCTTGCGCTCGTCGCTCTTCTGCTTTTCGCTGGCCTGGAGCTTCTTCTTGCTGGTGTTGGCGTTCTGCTCGGTCTTGCCCTCGGCGCGCAGGCGTTCGGTCTCCAGGCGCTTGGCCTCCCACTCGAGCTCGCGCTGGCTGCGGCGGGCGGCGCGCTCGGCGTCCTCTTTCGCCAGCTGCTTTTTGAAGATCACGGTCAGGATGAAGTCGCGCGCCATGCCGAAGAGGCTGTTGGCGATCCAGTAGACGCCCATGGCGGCCGGCATGATGAAGCAGAACCAGACGCTCATCAGCGGCATGACGAGGTTCATGCTCTTCGTCATGTTCTGCGCCTGGTCGTTGCCGGCGGCGGGCTGGGGATTCATCTTGGTGGCGACCGTCATGCTCAGCCAGCTCATCAGCGCCGAGATGATCGGGATCAGAAACAGGCCGATGGCCGCCCAGGTAAAGGGACCCTGCCAGAGC
Source organism: Oscillospiraceae bacterium (assembly GCA_024690695.1). The sequence goes on along the minus strand of JAILOS010000098.1, from coordinate 14,134 downwards.
GTGCTGAAGGTCGGCGTCGCGCCGAGATCCAGCCCGAGGAAGCTGAGGTCCATGTCGACCAGGCTGCCGAGGTCGAGCGCGCTGCCGGCGGAATCGACCGCCGAGCGCAGCCCGGCCAGCGCCTGCTCCTTATACTGGTGGAAGAGATTGGTCAGCTCGATCTGCACGTAGAAGGACGAACGGCCGGAGCTGGCAAACTCCATCCCCATTTCGTTGGTAAAGAAGGTTTTGAGCGCCTCCACGACGCTCTCGCCGACGCGCGGGCTGCTCGCATACATCATGCGGCTGATCGGCATGATGACGATGCGGTAGATCGGGAACAGCAGGAACATCGGCAGCAGAGACCACAGGCAGCCCGACATCGGGCTGATGCCCTCCTCCTGATAAAGCTGCTGCATTTCCTTCTGCAGCTGCTGCGGGTTGCCCTGGTGGCGCTTCTGGATCTCCTGGATCATCGGCTGGAGACGGGAGGAGCGCATCGTGCTCTTCTTGCTCTTGGCCATAAACGGGGCAAGCACGAGGTTGATGACCAGAGAGAAGAGAAACAGCGTCAGACCGTAGTTGCCGGTCAGGCTGTAGAGCCAGAGCATCAGCTTGGCAAAGGGCCAGGAAAGGTATTCCCAAAATGTCATAGTATGCTCCTAACAAATCGGATTGTGGGTCAGGGAACGGGGTCGTAGATGCCGCGCCGCCCGTGATAGAAGGGGTGGCAGCAGCAGATGCGCCGCAGCGCCAGCCAGCCGCCCTTGAGGGCTCCGTAGCGTTCGACGGCGGTCAGCGCGTAGCACGAGCAGGTGGGGATGAAGCGGCAGCAGGGCGGCGTATGCGCCGAGATGTGCCGCTGATAGAATCGGATCAGCCAGAGCAGCAGTTTTTTCATGCCGGATCCTCCTTCAGCAGACCCAGCTTCCCGCAGGCCTCGAGAAAAGCGGCGTCGAGCCGCCGGTACGGCGCGCCGACGCTCCGCCCGCGGGCCACGATCACCAGGTCGTAGCCCTGCCGGAGCGAAGGGGCGTTCAGCCGCGCGATCTCGCGCAGGCGGCGGCGGACGCGGTTTCTCGTGACGGCGCCGCCGAGCCGGGTGGACACCGTGTAGCCCAGGCGGTTGACCCCGAGCCGGTTTTTCCGCGCGTACAGGATCAGCCACGGGGTCGCGGCGCTTTTGCCCTTCGCGTAGAGCCGCCGGAAGTCGCTGTTCTTTTTCAGCGTGAAGCGCTTGTTCACGGCCCGGCTCCTTTCTCGTCTGGGGAAAGCCGAAGAGGGCGGATCGCTCCGCCCTGGAAAATCATCTATCGTATTCCGTCCTGCTCATCAGGGGGGATCAGTAGCTGAGCTTGGCTCTGCCCTTCGCTCTGCGGCGGGCGAGGACCTTGCGGCCGTTGGCGGTCTTCATTCTCTTGAGGAAGCCGTGCTCTTTCTTGCGCTGGAGCTTCTTGGGCTGGTAGGTACGAAGCATCGATCTGTGCACTCCTTTCGAACAGTAATACTCAACATTCCGCCGGAAGGCGGAAAGTAGTTGACAAAAAATCATCCGGCGGCAGAAACCGCCGGATGGCTATTATATAGGATAAACCGCGGGCTTGTCAACAACAAATACACGGATAGCAAACAGTAAACAGCAAAGAGGGACGATCGTATAGTGCATAGTGCATAGTGCTTAGAAGAAAACGCCGGTTCTATCCGCAGGGGCTGGCACCCTCGACAGCCCGAATAAATATTTGCGCTGACGCTTAAAAAATCAGCGTAGGGGCGCTTCACGAAGCGCCCGTTTACCATTTATCATCCTGAGCGAGCAAAGCGAGTCGAAGGATCTCTTTCAGATTCTTCGCTGCGCGAAGTTATAACAAACGGACGCAGAGGGTGAAGCCCTGCGTCCGCTGCACGGTTAAGCGGTTTTACTGTTTTTTCAGATCCTCGCCATGGACGTATTTGCCGAGGACCTTTTCCAGCACGATGCAGACCGCGACCGCGAGGATCGTGTTCGGCAGCATGTACGAGCCGTTGTACAGGGCGGAATAGACCGCGACGTTGGTCATCGGCAGGCCGAAGATGTCCTCCATGTACTCGGCGTAGATCGTGACGCCGCTGACGAAGTGGATCGCGAAGCGGCCCAGGCAGCCGATCAGCGCGCCGAGCCACATAAGGCCCTTTTTGCGCTTCAGCAGGCCGGCCAGGCCGACGAACATGTAGGCGACGCTGTAATCGAGCAGCATCGACTGCCAGTTGATCGCGCTGCCGCCGGCGAAGAAGAACTTGAGCGTGCCGAAGACGAGACCGGCGCCGAGGCCCCAGCCCAGCCCCCAGCGATAGGCCACGAGGATCAGCGGGATCATAACCAGGTCGATCGAGCCGCCGAAGCCGCCGAAGCTGAAGCCGATCGGGATCTTGAGATAGCTCAGCGCGAGGGACAGCGCCACGAAGACGGCACACTCGGCCAGGCGGCGGAGCTCATGATGGGACTTTGTGTTCATGGTGATTTCTCCTTTCCAAATAAAAAACCGCGGGCTCGAAAAAACGAACCCGCGGAAAAAGAACGTCTCTCTGTTTCCTACGCCGGCATTACCCGGATCAGGTTCGTGGGTCTCGGCGTTCAATTCCGCCGTCTCAGCCGGGATCACCCGGCCCCCCTTTGCGCTTTGGATTGTAGTCTTTTCGGCCGGCTTTGTCAAGCCCCGAAGGAGCGCGCCTTGTCGATGATGAAACGGCGCAGCCAGTCGCCCGCCTCCTCGTTTTTCAGCGCGAAGTCGATGATGGCCTCGAGATAGCCCTTGAGGTTGCCGGTGTCGTAGCGGCGCCCCTCGAAGTCCACCGCGCACATCGGCTCGAGACGGCAGAGCGTCTTCATGCCGTCGGTGAGCTGGATCTCGTTGTTGCGGCCGGGAGCGGTATGCGCCAGCACGTCGAAGATGCCGGGCGTCAGCACGTAGCGGCCGAGGATCGCGTACTGGGAGAGCTTTTCGGCCAGCGTCGGCTTCTCGTTCATGTCGCTGATGCGGTAAACCCGGTCGGACAGCTTCTCCTCGAACTTGACCGAGGAATACTTCACGATCAGCTCGTCCGGGACCTCGCGCACGGCGATCGCGCTGCAGGAGTTGGCCTCGGCCGCCTCCACGAGCTGCTTGAGCACCGGCTTCTCGCTGAGCATGATGTCGTCGCCCAGCAGCACGCCGAAGGGCTCGTCGCCGACGAAGCCCTTGGCCCGCCAGATCGCGTGGCCCAGACCCTTGGTCTCCTTTTGACGGACGAAATAGACGTCCGCCATGTCCGCGACCTCGCGCACGATGCGCGCCTCGTCCGGCTTCCCGTCGGCGATCAGGCGCTCCTCGAGGTCGGGCGCGTAGTCAAAATAGTCCTCGATCGGGGATTTGCCGCGGTTGGTGATGATCAGGATCTTCTCCACGCCGGCCGCGACGGCCTCTTCGACGATGTACTGGATCACGGGCTTGTCCACCAGCGGCAGCATCTCCTTCGGGATGCTCTTGGTGTTGGGCAGCAGCCGGGTGCCGAGTCCGGCTGCGGGGATCACGGCTTTTCTGACCTTCATGGCAAACTCCTTTTCAGCAGACGGAATGTTATCCGACGGGGGCCGGATGCGTCAGATAGACGATGAGCACAATATAGATAACGGTGGAAAAGGCGGAGAAGAGCACGCAGGCCTTGCCGAGCTTCCGGGATCTCTCGTCGTCCTTCGCCAGCAGCAGCGAGCCGAGGATCCAGCCGACCGGCGGCAGCAGAAAACTGAAGACGTTTTCAAACAGGCGGTCCGGCGTCTGCTTCTCGACGGCCCGGCCGGCGAGCATGTCGACGTTGCTGCGGAAGGTGGCGTGCTTCGGCAGCTCCCGCAGCAGCGGCAGGCCGAGCACGAACAGCACGACCAGCTCGCCGAAGCCGACGGAGGCGGCGTTCGCGGCGTAGGAAAGCCAGACGTCGTCGGGGATCATCTGGATCCGATACGCCCAGGTGAGCACGGCGCCGACGATCACGGCGTTGAAGACGACGGGCATCAGACAGGCGAGGACGCCGTGCCGGAGGCTGCTGCCGCGGCGGCCGATCGCGGCGGTGCAGAGGGCGGCCAGCAGCGTTGCGAGCGAGCCGAAAACGACGTCGAAGACGTTGCCGGTCAGCAGATTGGCGAGGACGCAGCCGACCGTGAGCCCCCAGACGGTGCAGGGGAAGAAGAAGGGCAGGATGCACAGCGCCTCGGACACGCGAAACTGCACCGCGCCGTAGCTGATCGGCGCGAGGGCGACGGTGAGCGCCGCGTAGGCGGCGGCGACGATGGCGGCCAGCGTGAGCCGCCGGGTGGTGATGCCGGATTGGGTCATGGGATGATACCTCCATTTTTTATTCAGGGCAGAACGGAGGCGAAAAAAGCCCGAAACCGGGAGGGGAAAAGCCCCCGGAGTCCATTTTTTGCTTCGGCTCCGCATGCCGACGCTGGGTGTGGAAACCAGCGCTGTTCACTTGTTTTTGTCCGCCTCTCCGCCTTCCCGCCTGTGCAGCGAGTATTCGCAGCCGCAGTAGAGCTGGCGGTAGACGCCGAACTGCTCGGCGAGCACCGACGAGCGCATCTCGCGCCCCTGCTTTTTGAAGTCGGAGGGCAGCCAGGCGACGCCGTATTCACTCGCGAGCGCCTCGCCGAGGGCGTTGATGCGCCGGGCGTCCTTGTGGCGCGAGAGCGTGAGCGTCGTGCAGAAATAGTCGAAGCCGCGTTCGGCGGCGAGCTTCGCGGTCTCCTCCAGGCGCAGGGCGAAGCAGGCGGTGCAGCGCGCTCCGCCCTCCGGCTCGTTTTCGAGCCCCTTCGTGCGCGCGCGGTATTCCTCGGCGCGCCAGGGCTCTTCCAGCACGGAGAGCCTGCCGCTCAGCCCCATCTTCTCCAGCACCTGACGGAAAGCGGCGAGGCGCCGCCCGTATTCCTCCTCCGGGAAGAGGTTCGGGTTGTACCAGAGCAGCGTCAGATCAAAGGTCCGGCACAGGTATTCCAGCACGGCGGTCGAGCAGGGACCGCAGCAGCAGTGCAGCAGCACCCGGGGCCGCCGCCCGTCCAGCGAGGCGATCAGACGGTCGAGCTCTTTTTGATAGTTTCTGTTCATGCGCCCTACTATACCACCTCTTCGCAAAAAAAGCTACTGCTTCTTGACGAAAAATGCCAAAGGAGAGTATGATAGAAAAGTCAGACACTCAACTTTGAGAGAACGGAGGCTTCGTATGGACAACCGTACCAGCAAGCAGAACTATTACCTTGATATCGCCGACGCGGTTCTGGAGCGCTCGACCTGCCTGCGACGGAAATACGGCGCAATCATCGTGCGCAACGACGAAATCATCTCCACCGGCTACAACGGCGCGCCCCGCGGCCGCCGCAACTGCTCGGATCTGGGCGGCTGCGCGCGGGAGAAGCTGCACGTCCCCTCGGGCGAGCGCTACGAGCTCTGCCGCAGCGTCCACGCCGAGGCCAACGCGATCATCTCCGCCTCCCGGCGCGACATGATCGGCGCGACGCTCTATCTGGTCGGCCGCGACGCCCGCACGAACGAGCTGCTGCCCGACGCGATGTGCTGCTCGATGTGCAAGCGGCAGATCATCAACGCCGGCATCGACCGCGTCGTCATCCGCTCGGACGCAAAGCTCTACCGCACGGTCCCCGTAAGCGACTGGATCGAGAACGACGACAGCATTTTCTTCGTCGAATAACAAAAACAGGCAAAAACCGCCCCTTTTTGCCGGAAGCCCTTTGACAGAAACGGGGCAGAATAGTATAATAAACAAGATGCGTCCGCAGACGCGAAAAGAAAGACAATGCAGAGGTGTACAGCATGTATAAGGTAGTTACCAAGCGTTTTCTGAACGAGGCGAAGACGATCTGCCTGTTTGAGATCGAAGCGCCTCTGGTCGCCCGCCACGCGCGGGCCGGACAGTTCGTCATCTTCCGGCTGGACGAGTACGGCGAACGCGTGCCGGTCTCCGTCGCCGGCTACGACCGGGAGAAGGGCACCGTCACCGTGATGGTCCAGGCCGCCGGCCGCACCACGAAGATGCTCCACACCGTCGAGCAGGGCGACTATATCCACGATTTCGTCGGTCCTCTCGGCAAGGCCACCGAAATGGAAGGGCTCAAAAAGGTCTGCGTCGTCGGCGGCGGCGTCGGCTGCGCCATCGCCTACCCGATCGCCAAGGAGATGCACGAGCGCGGCATCGAGGTCACCTTCATCGCGGGCTTCCGCAGCGCCGACATCGTGATCCTCAAGGACGAGCTCAAGGAAGTGTCCGACAAGCTCATCATGTGCACTGACGACGGCAGCTACGGCCACAAGGGCTTCACCACCGTGTTCCTGAAAAACGAGATCGAGACGAACATCGCCTGGCAGAAGCCGCAGTTTGACCGGGTCATCGCCATCGGGCCGGACATCATGATGAAGTTCCTGGCCGAGGTTACCCGCCCCTACGGCATCAAGACGATCATCTCCCTCGACCCGATCATGGTCGACGGCACCGGCATGTGCGGCTGCTGCCGCGTCATCGTCGGCGGCGAGACGAAGTTCGCCTGCGTCGACGGGCCGGACTTCGACGCGCACCTGGTCGATTTCGATTCGCTCATCAAGCGCGCGGCCTTCTATAAGGACGAGCAGGAAGAGGCCGCCAAACACATTTGCAGGATCACGGGAGGAAAGAGAAATGCCTGATAAAGTCATTATCGTCGAATACGACAAAAACGGCGAACGCCGGATCAGCACGATCGAGGTCCCCAACAAAGAGGACGAGGCCAAAGCGCTCGGCAGCATCCTCTCCGACTCCGAAAAGGGCGGCCTGGGCGACCTGTCGGCCCGCATCCCGAACTTCGAGGAATTTATCGCGAACGTCGTCGCCTCCCAGAAGCTCCTGAAGCACAACATGCCCGAGCAGGATCCGAAGATCCGCGCGACCAACTTCGACGAGGTCGCCCTCGGCTACACGCCGGAGCTCGCCGTCGCCGAGGCGCGCCGCTGCCTCAACTGCAAGAACCCGATGTGCCGCAACGGCTGCCCGGTCTCCGTGCGCATCCCCGAGTTTATCGCGAAGGTCGCCGAGGGCGACTTTGAGGCCGCCTACGAGATCATCACGTCCACCAACGCGCTGCCCGCCGTCTGCGGCCGCGTCTGCCCGCAGGAGCGGCAGTGCGAGTCCCGCTGCGTCCGCGGCGTCAAGGGCGAGGCCGTCGGCATCGGCCGGCTGGAGCGCTTCGTGGCCGACTGGCACATGGCCCAGCAGAACAAGCCCCCCGTCGTCGCCCCGCCGAGCAACGGCCACCGCGTCGCGATCATCGGCTCCGGCCCCGCGGGCCTGACCTGCGCGGGCGACCTGCGCAAGATGGGCTACGACGTGACCATCTTCGAGGCCTTCCATAAGCCGGGCGGCGTGCTGGTCTACGGCATTCCGCAGTTCCGTCTCCCGAAGGAGATCGTCGCCGCCGAGATCGAAAACCTCAAGGCGCTGGGCGTCAAGATCGTCACGAACGCGATCGTCGGCAAGTCCATGACCATCGACGAGCTCTTTGCCGACGGCTTCCAGGCCGTGTTTATCGGCTCCGGCGCGGGCCTGCCGCAGTTTCTGCACATTCCGGGCGAGAACCTGCTGGGCGTCTACTCCGCCAACGAGCTGCTGACGCGCGTCAACCTCATGAAGGCCTACCGCGACGACTACGACACGCCGATCAAGCGCTTCAACAAGGTCGCCGTCGTCGGCGCCGGCAACGTCGCGATGGACGCGGCCCGCGTGGCCAAGCGCCTCGGCGCGAGCGAGGTGCACATCGTCTACCGCCGCAGCCGCAGCGAGATGCCCGCCCGCCTCGAGGAGGTCGAGCACGCCGAGGCCGAGGGCATCACCTTCGACATGCTCAACAACCCGACCGCTATTCTCGGCGACGAGGAAGGCCGCGTCGTCGGCCTCGAGTGCGTCCGCCAGGAGCTGGGCGAGCCCGACGAGAAGGGCCGCCGCTCCCCGAAGCCCGTGGAGGGCTCCAAGTGGGTCATGGACGTCGACACCGTCATCATCGCGATCGGCACCAGCCCGAACCCGCTGATCCGCTCCACCACCCCGGGCCTGACCACCACCCGCAAGGGCGGCATCGACGCCGACGAGCAGGCGCACACCGAGAAGGTCGCGGTTTTCGCCGGCGGCGACGCGGTCACCGGCTCGGCCACGGTCATCATGGCGATGGGCGCCGGCAAGAACGCCGCTTACTGGGTGGACGAGTATATCCGCAGGACCCATCCGGACTGATCGGCGCAGGGGCGGCTATCAGCCGCCCGTCTGCGAAGGTCTCGCTTCCACTCTGTAGGGGCCGACGCCCCGGCGGCCCGTTCCCAAACGTCGCCCCAACCCCGTAGGGGCGGCTATCAGCCGCCCGCCCGCATAAAACCCCGCTTTCGCTCCGTAGGGGCGACCCTTGCGGTCGCCCGCCGTTCCCGCCGCAGCGGGGAAGGGGGACCGCGTCAGCGGTGGATGAGGCCTCCCGCGCGCCGCGGCCGCGCGAAAAACCGAACAGATAAAACAGCAGTGAGACGAAATCGGAAAAACCGAATTCGTCTCACTGTTTTGTTTGCCCAAAACGGCCTGTCATTCTGAGCGTCAGCGAAGAATCTGCACCGAAAAAAACGGGACGTCGAGGACGCCGTCCCCTACGGGCAAGACGCGAGGTTCGCGCGGGCGGGCGGCAAGCCGCCCCTATGGGGTGGACGCGGCGATCCCGTAGGGGCGACCCTTGCGGTCGCCCGCCGTTCCCGCCGCCTTCCCCGCCGCAGCGGGGAAGGCTTTTCCTTCGCAGGAGAGGCTCGCCCCTCCCGAATCCCCCGGCGGCCCGTGCGGCGGGGCGGACAAGGGGCTGGCGAGGGCGCATAGCACGACACGAGAAAAGCTCCGGCGAAAACGGGCAAAACCCGAATCCGCCGGAGCTTTCCGTTATCTTTTTTCCCGGCCCGGACGCCCGGAGCCGTCCCGGGCGGGCCGCCGCTCAAGCCGCCGCTGTGTCCTGCGGCTTTCCGCGCGGCCCGCTCCGCAGTGGGCTCAGAACTTGCCGAGGGAGCCGGAGTTGGCCTGGTTCGGCATGTACTCGTCGCGCTTGCCGGGAAGGATGGCGTTGAGCACGATGCCGACGATCGAGGCGACGGCCAGACCGGTGAGGCCGACCTTGACGCTGCCGATCGAGAAGGAGATGGCGCCGGTCGCGAGATTGCCGTTGGCGACCGTGATGTCGGCGCCGAGAGCGCCGGAGAAGTTGACGCCCAGCGCGAGGCCGAGGATGACGGCCGCGACGATGACGTTGCGGGACTTCTGGAAATCGGTGTGGTTCTCGACCATATTGCGGATGCCGACCGCGGAGATCATGCCGTAGAGGATGATCGACACGCCGCCGACCGTCGCGGCGGGCATGGCGGAGATCAGCGCCGCGAACTTCGGGCAGAAGGAGAGGACGATCGCGAAGTAGGCCGCGATGCGGACGACCTTCGGGTCGTAGACCTTGGTCAGCACGAGCACGCCGGTGTTCTCGCCGTAGGTCGTGTTGGCCGGGGCGCCGAAGAGGGCGGCGATCGTGGTGCCGACGCCGTCGCCGATCAGGGTGCGGTGCAGGCCCGGGTCTTCGATCAGGTTCTTGCCGATGGTGCCGCTGATCGCGGAGATGTCGCCGACGTGCTCCATCATCGTCGCAATGGCGATCGGGACAATGATGATGATCGAGGAGAGGATCAGACCGCCGTCGACCTGGCCGGAGGCGAGCAGACCGAACACGGTGTCGTCCTTCATGTTGACCGGCAGGCCGATCCATTTGGCGGCGCCGACCTTCTCGGCGACGGCGGTGCGGGCCGCGGGATCAAAGATCACGGCCGCGAGGTAGGAGGCGAGGACGCCCAGCAGGATCGGAACGATCTTGACCATGCCCTTGCCCCAGATGTTGCAGACGATGACGACGGCGATCGCGACGAGGGCGATGGGCCAGCTCGTGGCGCAGTTGTTGATCGCGGAGGGCGCGAGGATCAGGCCGATGGCGATGATGATCGGGCCGGTGACGACGGGCGGGAAGTAGCGCATGACGTTCTTCGAGCCGAAGGCCTTGCAGATCAACGCGAGGACCAGGTAGAGCAGACCCGCGCAGGCGACGCCGACGCAGGCATAGGGCAGCGCCTGGCTCTCGGTGAGACCCTGCTCGACGCCGAGGGCCTTGACGGCGGCATAGCCGGCGAGGAAGGCGAAGGAGGAGCCGAGGAACACGGGAACCTTGCGCCCGGTGACCAGGTGCATGAACAGCGTGGCAAAACCGGCGAAGAGCAGCGTCGCGGACACGCTCAGCCCGGTCAGGATCGGCACGAGCACCGTCGCGCCGAACATCGCGAACAGGTGCTGCACGCCCAGCACCAGCATCTTCGGCGTGCCGAGGGTTTTAGCGTCGTAAATGGGCTCGTCGGGAGCGGCCTTTTTCTCGTTTTTCGATTTCTTCATGTTGTGTACCTCTCTTTTTTCTCTATATAAGTTGCTTTGCGCTCGGTCATTCCGTCATGTCCATCAGAAACACGCCGGTTTCGCCGTCGAACTCCGGCAGACGGACCTCCACCAGCTCGCTGCGCGAGGTGGGGATGTTCTTGCCGACGTAATCCGGCCGGATAGGCAGCTCGCGGTGGCCGCGGTCGACCAGCACGGCGAGCTGGATCGTGCGCGGGCGGCCGCAGGAGAACACGGCCTCGATGGCCGCACGGGCGGTGCGCCCGGTGTAGATCACGTCGTCCACCAGCACCACGTCGCGGTCGTTGACGTCGAAGGGCAGCTCGGTGCGGCGCAGGCTCGGCTCCTCGGACAGGCGGCTCAGGTCGTCGCGGTAAAAGCGGATGTCGATGCTGCCGCAGGGGACCTCCGCGTCCTCGATCTTGCGGATGTTGCCGCGGATGCGGCGGGCGATCGGGTCGCCGCGGCGGCGCACGCCGACCAGCAGCAGGTTCTCCGCGCCCCGGTTTTTCTCCACGATCTCGTGCGACAGGCGCATCAGAGCGCGGTTCAGCGCCGCCTCGTCGAGGATCTGTGCCTTCAGCTTCATGCGCGTCCGCGCCTCCCTTCCCGCTCCGGGACATGAAAAAATGCCCTGCCGGACCCGGCAAGACACGCAGCAAAACCGGACGCACGCAGGTGCATCCTCCGTATGGTCGATTTTGCCGGCATCTCTGTACCGCAGCTTAAAAATCTGTTGTCCTTCGGGCGGATCCCGTCCGCCTGAAACGCATTATAGAGGATGGGCGCCGAAAAAGCAAGGCCCTGTTTGTTCTTCGTAGCAGCCGACGAAATGTGCGCGGAGCGGGCGGCGTTTTTTTGGCAGAGTGCCGAATCTCACAGCGCCCGCAGCACCGCCGCCACCCCGGCGCCGTCGTTCGTGCCCGTGACGAGCGAGGCCGCCGCCTTCAGCTCGGGCGCGGCGTTGCCCATCGCGACGCCGATCCCCGCCGCGCGCAGCAGCGACAGGTCGTTCGTGCCGTCGCCGAAGGCGAGGGTCTCCGCGGGGTCGACGCCGAGCGCCGCGCAGAGGCGAGCGAGCGCCTCGCCCTTATTGGCGCGCTCGCTGTTGATCTCGATATTCACCGGGATCGAGCTCGTCACCGACAGCGCCGGAAAGCGCCCCGGCAGCTCGCGCAGCAGCCTTTCGCGCAGCGCCGGGTCGGTGAAATAGAGCTGCAGCTTCTGCACGCTCTCTCCCCGCTCGCGGAGAAAGGCGCGCAGCTCGTCCACCGGCGTGCGCAGCCGCAGCACGAGCTCGAGCACGGCCGGGTCGCGCAGGTATTCCGGCGCGCGCTCGTACAGCGAGCGGGTCATATAGCCCCGCCCGTCCTGATAGCAGTCGCAGGGCAGGCGCAGCGACTCGGCCAGCTCCAGCAGCTCCAGCGCCGTATCGAGCGGGATCTCCTCCCGGGCGAGGACCGCCCCGGTCTCAAGATCCCGGACCTCCGCGCCGTTGGCAAGGATCGCCCAGCGCAGCCCCGGCAGCGCTCTCAGCGCCTCCGGCAGCCCGGCCGCGACGCGCCCCGTGGCCGGGACCAGCAGCGTCCCCGCCGCGCCCAGCCGCGCGAGCTCCCGGCGGTTCGCCTCCGGCAGCGCCTTTCGGCCGTCCAGCAGCGTTCCGTCGAGATCGAACGCGATCAGCCGGATCCTTCGATTCACGGTCTTCCCCTCCTTCCGCGCCCCGATTATAGCAAGCGCGGCCCCGCTCTGTCAATCGCGCCGAAGCTGTTGTTGATTTATGGGCGAAAACCTGCTATACTATACAAAATGTAGAAACACAGTCCGGTCCGGCCGGACGGGAGGTGCTCGTATGGCGCTCGATCAGGCATATTTCGAGGGGATCTCGCTCGAAGTCGTCAAGAAAAAATACTACAACGCCAACAAGGTCGCGGCGCTGCTGGAGGATATCCGGCAGAAGGCGCTGCAGCAGAACGCGGAGAATCAGGAGCTCCGCCGCCGTCTGGGCGAGCTCTGCGGACAGAAGGAGCAGATCGGGGACGCGCTGCTGTCGGCCAGGACCGTCTCGCAGCAGATGATCGCCGACGCGAACGAGGAGGCCGACCGGATCGTGGCCGAGGCGAGGGAGAAGGCTGACGCGCTTGCCGCGGAGGCCGCGCGCGTGCGCGAGGAGGCGGAAAAGGAAGCCGCCCGCTGCACGGCCGAGCGCGCCGAGCGCCTGCGCAGCAGCTATCACATGCTGCGCGACTGTCTGTCCGGCTGCCTCGAGACCATCGAGCAGGACGAGCCGCTCTTCACCGGCGGCGCGCCGGAAGCTCCGGAGGCGCCGGCGGATCTGTCCGAGCGGGTGGACGCCCTCGCCCGCGAGCTGCTGAGCATCGACGGGGAATAAAACGATAAAAATTAACAAACCGCGCGAGTCGATCGAAAAAACGGCTCGCGTGGCTTCTTTTTTCTGGAAATTGATTGACAGAACGGGCCGGACAGGCTACAATGGGCCTGAGATATTTCAAAAATTAAAAGCGTTCAGGGGAGGCCGATTATGGATCTGTTCGAGAAAGTGCAGCGCTACACGGTGGCGAAGGAATACCGCGCGAAGGGCATCTACCCATATTTCCACGCGCTGGAGTCCCGGCAGGACAAGGAAGTCATCATGGAGGGCAAGCGCCGCATCATGCTCGGCTCCAACAACTATCTCGGCCTGACGACCGAGCCCTCGGTCGTCGAGGCGGGCATCCGCGCCTTCGAGCAGTACGGCACCGGCTGCTCCGGTTCCCGTTTCCTCAACGGCACGCTTGAAATGCACCTCGAGCTCGAGCACGAGCTCGCCGCCTTCGTCCACAAGGAGGGGGCCGTCACCTTCTCGACGGGCTTCCAGTCGAATCTCGGCATCATCAGCGCGCTGGTCGGGCGCGGGGACTACGTGATCTGCGACCGCGAAAACCACGCCAGCATCTACGACGGCTGCAAGCTCAGCTACGGCAAGATGATGCGCTACCGGCACAACGACATGGCCGAGCTCGAGAGCATCCTCAGCCGCATCCCCGAGGAGGCGGGCCGCCTCATCGTCACCGACGGCGTGTTTTCGATGGGCGGCGACATCGCGAAGCTCCCGGAGATCTGCGCCCTGGCGGAGAAATACGGCGCGCGCGTCATGGTGGACGACGCCCACGGCCTCGGCGTGATCGGCGAGGGCGGCCGCGGCACGGCCAGCTATTTCGGCCTGGAGGACAAGGTGGACGTCATCATGGGCACCTTCTCCAAGTCGCTGGCGAGCCTCGGCGGCTATATGGCGGCCAGCGAGGAGGTCTGCGACTTCGTGCGGCACAACTCGCGCCCCTTCATCTTCTCGGCCTCGATCCCGCCCTCCGCCTGCGCCACGGCGCTGGCCGCGCTGCGCCATCTGGAGGCCCATCCCGAGCTGCCGCTGCGCCTCGGCGCCCTCGCGGCCTACGCCCGCGCCGGCTTCAAGGCCGCCGGGCTCTCCATCCGCGAGTCCGAAACGCCGATCGTGCCGATCTACACCTGGGAGGCCGAGAACACCCTGCGCAGGGCGAAGGAGATCTATGAGGCCGGCGTCTACGTCAACCCCGTGCTCCCGCCCGCCACGCCGCCCGCCGAGTGCCTGCTGCGCACCAGCTATATGGCCACGCTGACGGAA
>JAILOS010000037.1 GCA_024690695.1 Oscillospiraceae bacterium | reverse complement strand
CCCCGGAGGGCGGACTGTATTACTCGATGCTGCTGCGCCGGAGCGCGCAGCCGGAGCGGGACCTGCGCCTGACGCCCGCCGCCGCCCTGGCGGCGCTGCGCGCCGTCGAGCGGCTGAGCCCGCTGCGCTGCGAGATCAAGTGGCCGAACGACCTGCTCTGCGGCGGGAAAAAGCTCTGCGGCATCCTCACCGAGGGCTTTTCGGCGCGCGGACTGGACTGGCTCGTGCTCGGGATCGGCGTCAACGTAAACACCCCGCGCTTCCCGCCGGAGCTGGAAGCGATCGCGGTCTCGATCCGGCAGCTCACCGGGCGGGAGACCGCGCTTCCCGCGCTGGCCGAGGCGCTGACGGAGGAGCTGGACGCCGCCGTCGCGGCGCTGCGGCGGGGGGAAACGCCGCTGGAGGCTTACCGCGCCCGCTGCGCCACGCTCGGGCGGCCGGTGCGGCTGCTCCGGAGCGGCGGGGAGCGCGAGGCCTTCGCGCTGGACGTGGACGCGGATTTCACCTTGCGCGTGCGCCTGCCCGACGGGAGCGAGGAGCGCGTTTTTTCCGGCGAGGTCTCGATCCGGGAGAGCCGGGACCCGGAATCGGGCGAGGTTTGAAGATGGAAAATGAGAAACCGGGCGAGCGCGGAAAACTTTCCCGCGCTCGCCCGGTTTTTTGCCGCGCAGGGCGCGGGAGAGCTCCTTGCGTCCTCCGGGAGACTTCCCCGGCGCTCGTCTTAAGAATTATCCGCTTGACAAATCGGTCTATTGATGATAGACTAACGACGAGTCGATAGAGAATAGACCGTTTTTCGGGAGGTGTTTCTATGGAAGAGAAAAAGCTCGGCGCGGTGGAGGCCCGCTTCGCCGATCTGATCTGGGAAAACGCGCCGCTGAGCTCGACGGCGCTGGTAAAGCTGTGCGCGAAGGAGCTGGACTGGAAGAAATCCACGACCTACACGGTGCTGAAAAAGCTCTGTGATCGGGGCATCTTTCAGAACGCAGACGGCGCCGTGACGGCGCTGGTGACGCGCGAGGAGTTTGCCGCCGCGCAGAGCGAGCGCTTTGTGGAAGAGACCTTCGCGGGCTCACTCCCGGCTTTTCTGGCGGCCTTTACGTCCCGCAAGCCGCTGTCCGCAGAGGAGGCGGACGAGATCCGGAAGCTGATCGACGCTTACCGGGAGGGCAAGTGACATGAACGCCGTGTTTTTGAAGCTGCTGAACATGAGCGCAGCGGGGAGCGTGCTGATTCTCGCCGTGATCCTGCTCCGGGCGCTGCTCAGGCGTGCGCCCCGGTGGACGTTCTGCGTCATGTGGGCGCTGGTGGCCGTCCGGCTCGTCTGCCCGGTCAGTATCGCATCGCCGCTGTCGGTCTTTCAGGCCGCGCCCGCGCTCGTCAGCGAGAGCGGGGAGGTGGAGGTCTTCCGCTCCGCCGGCGGCAGCGAGAAGCCGATGATCGCGGCGGACACGGTGCAGATCGAACGGCCGCGGGCGAACGCCGAGACGATCTGGGAGATCCCCGGCAGCTCCTACGCCGTCACCCAGCGCAGCCGCGACGCCTATCTGCCGCCGCTGGTACAGGCGTACCTGCTGGGGGTGACTGTCATGCTGCTGTACGCGCTCGTCAGCACGCTCCTGCTGCGGAGAAGGGTCGCGGCTTCCGTGAAGCTGGAGGGCAAGGTCCGCGTCTGCGACAGCTTCCGGACGCCCTTCATTCTGGGGCTGTTCCGGCCGAGGATTTATCTGCCCTCCGCCCTGAGCGAGGAGGAAAAACGCTTGGTTCTCGCCCACGAGCGCGCGCATCTGCGCCGTCTCGACCATATCTGGAAGCCGCTGGGCTTTCTGATCCTCAGCGTCCACTGGTTCAACCCCCTCTGCTGGCTGGCCTTTATCCTGCTGTGCCGGGATATCGAGCTGGCCTGCGACGAGAAGGTCATCCGCGAGCTGGGGCGCAGCGAGCGCGCGGCCTATTTGCAGACGCTCCTGAACTGCAGCGCCCGCCGCATCCTCGCCGCCTGCCCCGTGGCCTTCGGCGAGACCGGCGTAAAAATGCGCGTCGAGGCGGTGCTGAACTACAAAAAGCCCGCGTTCTGGATCCTCCTCGCCGCCGTGCTGGGCTGTCTCGTGCTGATCGTGTGCTTTGCGGCCAAGCCGATGCCGGGCGAGCCGGATCTGTCTTTCCTCAACTACAAAAACGCGATCCCTTTGATCGGGCAAAACGACACCGCTCCCTATGCCAATCTGTACCCGGCGGATTCCGACGGCGTTCAGCCCGGCGTCGCGGACGCCAAAGCGCTGGTTCGGTTTTTGGAAAGTGCGGAATGGACGCAGCGGCGTGCGCCGTCGCCCTCTCCCGAGCCGCGCGGTTTTATCGAATTTATGATCGAGGACGACTACCGGATCATCCTCTATCAGTCCGGGCGCCTCGCCGCCGTCCGCTTCGGAAACGACGTGCGGTACTACCGCACCGCCGCCGGGGACTATGAGGCGGCGCTGGAAGCCTTCATCCCCGCGCCCTCCACGGCGCCGGATCGTCTGCCGGACGAAAGAGCGGCAAGCGAGCGGCTTTTCTCCGACCCGGCGAGATCGTAAGAGCGGCTGTCAAGCCGCCGGCCCTTCCTGCCTTCCCCGCGGCGCGGGGAAGCCAGCGGGCGACCGCAAGGGTCGCCCCTGCGGAGAAGAGACGAGGTTTTCCTTGGCGGGCGGATGATATCCGCCCCTACGGGATCGACCGTTTCGATGAAGCCCAAAAAGTCTGTTATTCTGTGCGTCAGCGAAGAATCCGCAGCGAAAAAGCGAAAAAAACCCCGTTTCCTCCATTCCGTATTCTCCCTGCAGATCCTTCGTCGCCGGCGGCTCTTCAGGATGACAATCGGGCGGGGGCAGAGCTTTTTGCTCTGCCCCCGCCCGGGCTTTTTTCCGAGAAACGAACGCTACTCCACCGTGACGGACTTCGCCAGATTCCGGGGCTTGTCGATGTCGCAGCCGCGCTGCAGGGCCACGTAATAGGCGAACAGCTGCAGCGGCACGATGCCCAGCGAGGGCTGGAGGAAGCGGTGCGTATCCGGCACGGACAGCACGTTCGGCGTGACCTTCTCCATGTCGGCGCGGCGGCTGTCGGTCGTGAGGGCGACAATATCGGCCCCGCGGGCCTTGACCTCGATGACGTTCGACATCGCCTTGTCGAACAGCTGCGTGTAAGTGCCCAGCGCGATTACCAGCGTGCCCGGCTCGATCAGCGAGATCGTGCCGTGCTTGAGCTCGCCCGAGGCGTAGGCCTCCGAGTGGATGTACGAGATCTCCTTGAGCTTGAGGCTGCCCTCGAGTCCGAGCGCGTAGTCCAGATTGCGCCCGATGAAGAAGACCGAGTTGTGATTGAAGCAGCGCGAGGCGAGATACTGGATTGAGTCCGTGTTCGCAAGGACCTCCTCCAGCCGCGCCGGCAGCGCCAGCAGCTCCGACACGACGGCGTCGATCTCCGCTTCCGGCAGCGTGCCGAGCAGACGCGCGAAATGCAGCCCCAGCATTGTCAGCACGGCGAGCTGCGTGCTGTAGGCCTTCGTGGTCGCCACGGCGATCTCCGGGCCGGCCCAGGTGTAGAGCACCTCGTCGGATTCGCGTGCGATCGAGCTCCCGACGACGTTGACGATCGACAGGATGTGCGCGCCGAGGCTCTTCGCCAGGCGCAGCGCGGCCATCGAGTCGAGCGTTTCGCCCGACTGGCTGATGACGATCACCAGCGTATCCGGCCCGACCAGCGGGTCGGAATACCGGAACTCCGAGGCCAGCACGACCTCGACCGGCAGACGCAGCATTTTTTCAAGGTTGTATTTGCCGACGACGCCGACGTGGTAGGACGAGCCGCAGGCCACGATGAACACGCGCCTGAGCGCGCGCAGCTCCGCTTCGCCGAGCTGCAGCTCCTCGAAGACGATCCTGCCGTTCTGCACCCGCGGAGAGATGGTCCTGCGCAGGGCCTCGGGCTGCTCCATGATCTCCTTGAACATGAAGTGGGCGTAGCCGCCCTTTTCCGCGGCGCCGACGTCCCAGTCCACGATATGGTGCTCTTTTTCCACGGGGCTGCCCATCGCGTCGAAGACCTCCACGCCCGCGGCGCTGACCACGGCCACCTCGCCGTCCTCCAGATAGGAGACCTCGCGCGTGTGGCGCAGCAGAGCGGTCACGTCGGAGGCGATGAAATGGCAGCCTTCCCCGTAGCCGATCAGCAGCGGGGCGTCCTTGCGGGCGGCAATAAAGCAGTCCGGGTTGTCGACGCAGAGGATGCCCAGCGCGTAGGCGCCCTCGATGCGGTGGAGCATCTTGTACACGGCCGAGCGCAGATCGCCGCCGCGGGCGTAGTAGTATTCCAGCAGCTGGGCAACGACCTCGGTGTCCGTGTCGGAGCGGAAATGCACCCCGCGCCCGGTCAGGAATTCCTTGATCTCAAGGTAGTTTTCGATAATGCCGTTGTGCACCACGGCGATCTGGCCGTTCTGGCTCAGATGCGGGTGGGAGTTCACGTCGCTCGGCTCGCCGTGGGTGGCCCAGCGGGTATGCCCGATGCCGAGGCAGCCGCTCATCGCGCGGCCCTCGTCCGTCAGCGCGCGCAGCACCTTCAGCCGGCCTTTGGATTTCTTGAGCTGCAGGCCTTTTTCCGGGTCGAGCACGGCGACGCCCGCCGAGTCGTAGCCCCGGTACTCCAGACGCTCCAGCCCGTCGAGCAGAATGGGCGCGGCCTCTTCAAAGCCCGCGTAGCCGACGATCCCGCACATAGACGATCCCACCTTTTTTGTCAGTTTCGGGGCCGGGACGCGTTTTTTCGCGCCCGGCTCTTCTTATTATACCAAAAAGCCCGGCCGAGAGCAAGACGGAACTTGCGCCCGGCCGGGCTTGCAGTGCAAAAGGGGGAAAAGCTCAGCCCCAGAGGGCGGTGAGCATCGGGATGACCTGCTTTTTGCGGCTCATGACGCCGGGCAGGAAAAGCATGCTGTCCTTCGGCTCGGTCGAAAAAGCCTGCTGAATGATGTCGTCGCTGCCGACGTAGAGCAGATAGGTGCCCTCCTTGAGCACGTCCGTGAGCATCAGCAGCACGATGTCGAAGCCGTCGTCCTGCTTCAGGCGGCGCATGACGGAGAGGAACTCCTCCTTGCGCTCAAGCAGCGGCTCGGCGTCGGCGCAGGTGATCTGGCTGACGGCGATGTCCTGCCCGGAGATGTGGAACTGCTTGTAGTCCGTGCGCAGCAGCTCCTCGGCGGATTTGTCCCAGCCGGCGAAGGAGAACAGCGAGCGTCCCAGCTCGGTGAGATCGATACTCGCCATGCGGGCCAGCCGCTCGGCCATCATCTTGTCGCGCTGCGTGCAGGTGGGCGACTTGAACAGCACCGTGTCGGACAGGATCGCCCCAGCCATCAGCCCGGCCATCTTCGGCGAGGGCACGACGCCGTTTTCCTGGTACATCGCGGTGATGATCGTGTTCGTGCTGCCGACGGGCTCGTTGCGCACGCGGATCGGCTGCCGGGTCTGGATATCGGCCAGACGGTGGTGGTCGATGATCTCGAGGATATCGACCTGCTCGAGCCCGGGCACGGACTGGGCCAGCTCGTTGTGATCGACGAGGACGACCTGCTTGCGCCGCGGATTGAGCAGATGGAAGCGGCTGAGCGTGCCGACGACGACGTTGTTCTCGTCGAGGATCGGGTAGGAGCGATAGCGGCTCTTGGCCATGATCTCGCGCACGTCGTCCAGATAATCGCTCAGATGGAAGGCCACGATGTCCGAGCGCTCGCAGATGCGCTCGACCGGCAGGGCCTGATAGATGATGCGCGAGACGCGCCGGGCCGACAGCGGCGTGGAGATGATGCAGGAGCCGGTCTGGCACTCGGCCCACTCCGGCTTGATCTCGGAGCGGCAGATGATCAGACAGCCGACGCCGGCCGCGATCGCCCGGTCGATCACCTCGGGCTGGTTGCCGACGATGAGGATGCTGTCGGGGTTGGTGAGCGCCTGATCGTCGTAATTCTGCGGCAGGGCGATGAAGAGCTCGCCGGAGACGCTGCCGGCGGAGACGCCGAACTCGTTGACGAGGCGGCCCTCCAGCACGCTCAGCAGATTGAACAGCGGCACGTTTTCCACGCGGTTGACGTTGATGGTCTGCATGTCGTAGCTGGCGATATCCGAAGCGGAGAGCATGCCGAAGAGCGTGCCGTCCTCGTTCGTGATCGGCACCGCGGTCAGATGCTCCTTGCGGATCGTGCGCCAGGCGAGATCCATCGTGACGGAGCTGTCGAGCATCGGCGGCCTGTCGTAGTCAAGATCGCGGACCTGCGTGCGCATGTCGTGGATGTAGGTCGGCTTTTCAAAGCCGAAGCGTTCCAGCAGCTTCTGCGTTTCGTCGTTGACCGAGCCGAGCCGCGCGGCGCGGTAATCCCGGTCGCCGAGCGCCTGACGGAGATTGGCGTAGGCGATCGCGGCGACGATGGAATCGGTGTCCGGGTTGCGGTGACCCGTTACGAAGATTTCACTCATGGGCGGTGCTCCTTTCGCGGCCGGACGCCTGACGCGCGGCCGTGTTTTTCCAACGGAACCATTATAAGGGAGCTTTTCTCCCAATTCAAGAAGAATTGTTCTTTTCGCGGAGCAAATGATATGATACACTGTATAAAAAAGACGAACCGGGAGGTCCCGTATGACCCGCATGAGAAAAAGCTGGCGCAGCGTCCTCGCGCTGCTGCTGTGCGCGCTGTCGCTGAGCGCCTGTACGGCCGGCGCGGCGAAAAAAACGGAAACCGCGTCCCGGCGGGATCCCTTTTCGCGTCCGGCGCTGACGGAGCCGGAGAGTACGGAGACGGGAACGCCGCGCTTCGACGAGCTCGTGTACGAACGGCCGGATCTTGACGAGCTGGACCGGCTGATCGCCGCGGCGGAGGAGGCCCTGCGTTCGGACGGCGGCGTGGAGGCCTGCATCGAGGCGCTCGACGCCTGCTACGCGTTTTCCGACCGCTACGACACGATGTACACGCTCGCGGATATCCGCAACTGCCAGGACCAGACGGACCCCTATTTCGCGGCCGAGCTCAAGTGGTGCGCCGAAAACGACTCGCAGCTCGACCGGCGGATGGACGCGCTGTACTACGCCTGCGCCGCCTCCGCCTATGCCGCGCAGCTGGAGGAGAGCTACTTCTGGGAGGGCTTCACCGAGCAGTACGGCGACGAGAGCGAGAGCGTGTACAGCGACCGCTACGTCGAGCTGCTGCGGCAGGAGAGCGCGCTGATCGCCGAATACCGCGCCCTGTCGGCCGATCCGACGATCGAATACCGCGGAAGCGAGCGCAGCGTGTACGAGCTGATGGAGACGCTCGACGGCGAGGCGTACAACGACGCCGTCCGGGCGTATTACCGAAAGTACAACGAGGACTTCGCCGATCTCTATATCCGGCTGATGGCGGTGCGCGAGCAGATGGCCGGGGAGCTCGGCTACGAGAGCTACGAGCAGATGCAGTACCGCTACGGCTTTGACCGCGATTACACGCCCGGGCAGGCCGAGCGCTATCTGGAGGATATCCGCATCTGGATCGTCCCGCTGTACCGGGAGCTCAAGGAGCGGGGGATCTACGACGAGGTCTGGGAAAACCGCATCGACGGGGATTTTCTGCTCGAGCTGATCGGCACGGCGGCGCAGGATTTCGGCGGCTCCGTGGAAGAGGCCTTCGCTTTCATGACCGGCTACGGCTACTATGACGTCCGGGTAGACCGGCGAAAGGCGGACATGTCCTTCCAGTGCTATCTCAAGGAGCCGGAGGCGCCCTTCCTGTTCCTCGACGCCGAGGGCTATACGCCGGATATCCTGAACCTGGCCCACGAGTTCGGCCACTACTGCGAGGCCTACGTCAACGAGAACGCCTACGAGTCCGTGGATCTGGCCGAGGTCTATTCGCAGGCCATGGAGTATCTGATCCTCACCCGGCTGGGCGAGCTGCTGTACGACGAGGATGTGGAGAACATCGCGCGCACGAAGATGCTCGACACCGTGGACCTGTACGTGGAGCAGAGCGCCTACGCGCAGTTTGAGCACGAGGTCTACGCGCTCGGCTCCGAGAGGCTCGACGCCGGGACGCTCAACGCCGTCGCCCGCCGCACGGCGGAGCAGTACGGCTTTTACGACGCCGACTACGACGAGTTTTACTCGATGAGCTGGATCGGGATCACCCACTTTTTCGAGTACCCCTTCTACGTCGTCAGCTACCCGGTGTCCAACGACGCCGCGATGCAGCTTTTTGAGATGGAGCGCGCCGAAGAGGGGCGCGGCACGGACCGCTATCTGTCGGTGCTCGAGCGGGATTTCGGCTCGCTCTCCGGCCTGATCGACGCGGGCGGCCTGCAAAGCCCCTTCGCCCCCGGGCGCGTGCAGGCGATCGCCGCGCTGATCCGGGCGGTCTGTCTGGAAGAATAAGCTCCGGCGACGCTTTTCGCCGGCATCCCCGTTCGGAATGGAAGTTTTTTCATTTCAAACGGGGATTTCTTCCTTGACAGAAGGCTTTGGAAAAGGTAAAATAAATCGGATAGCAATCAGACGGGCTTCTGGGGAGACGCCCGCCCGGTCGCTGCGATTCAATGCCACGGACGGATGCGTTTTATGGTCCGTCTTGTATAGATCCCAATTCCACATGGATCGGTCCCAAGCAGGTACCACCGAAAAATTCTAAAAAGAATGGAGGTGTGTTTACTTTCCGATGGAGATTCTTATAGGTCTATTGATCGGCCTTGCCGTCGGCGCCGCCGCGGCCGCCGCCTTTTTCATCATCCGCGAGAAAAATGCCGAGCGCAACATTGCCAACGCCGAAGAGCAGGCCAAGCAGATCATCAACGATGCTATAAAGAGCGGCGAGAGCAAGAAGAGAGAAGCTCTCGTCGAAGCAAAGGAAGAAATACACAAACGCCGCTCCGAGTACGAGCGGGAGGAGAAATCCCGCCGCGCCGAGCTGCAGAAGCAGGAACGCCGCCTGCAGCAGAAGGAAGAAAACCTCGACCGGAAGATCGACTCGGTCGACAAAAAGAGCGAGACCCTGACCGGCAAGATCGCCGCTGCCGAGGCTCAGCAGAAGGAGATCGCCCAGATCAAAAAGAGCCAGCTGGAGATGCTCGAACGCATTTCCGGCTTCTCCACCGAAGACGCCAAGGCCTATCTGATCGCCCAGGTGCGCGACGACGTCAGCCACGAGATGGCGGTCAAGGTCAAGGAGGTGGAGGCGCAGTACAAGGAAGAGGCTGACGAGCGCGCCCGCGAGATCATCGCCACCGCGATCCAGCGCTGCGCCGCCGACCACGCCAGTGAGATCACCGTTTCCGTCGTTCCTCTCCCCAACGACGAAATGAAGGGCCGCATCATCGGCCGCGAGGGCCGCAACATCCGCAGCATCGAAACGCTGACGGGCTGCGACCTGATCATCGACGACACGCCGGAGGCCATCACCGTCTCCAGCTTCGACCCGGTTCGCCGCGAGGTGGCGAGGCTGGCGCTGGAGAAGCTGATCCAGGACGGGCGCATCCATCCGGCCCGCATCGAGGAAATGGTCGCCAAGGCCCAGAAAGAGGTCAACGCCACGATCAAGGCCGAGGGCGAGCGCGCCGTGTTCGAGACCAACATCCACGGTCTGCATCCCGAGATCATCAAGCTGCTCGGCCGCATGAAGTACCGTACGAGCTACGGGCAGAACGTTCTGGCCCACTCCATCGAGGTCTCGCACATCGCGGGCCTGATGGCCGCCGAGCTCGGCGTGGACGTCAACGTGGCCAAGCGCGCCGGCCTCCTGCACGACATCGGCAAGAGCATCGACCACGAGGTCGAGGGCAGCCACGTCACGATCGGTGTCGACGTCGCCCGCAAGTACAAGGAATCCGATGCGATCATCCACGCGATCGAGGCGCACCACGGCGACGTGGAGCCCCACACCGTGGAGGCCTGCCTCGTCCAGGCGGCCGACGCGATCTCCGCGTCCCGCCCCGGCGCCCGCCGCGAGAACATCGAGAACTACGTCAAGCGTCTTGAGAAGCTGGAGGAGGTTTCCAAGAGCTTCCCCGGCATTGCCAGCTCCTACGCGATCCAGGCCGGCCGCGAGATCCGCGTCATGGTCAAGCCGGACGAGGTCAGCGAGGATCAGATGGTCCTGCTCGCCCGCGACATCGCCAAAAAGATCGAGGAAGAGCTCACTTACCCCGGCCAGATCAAGGTCCACGTCCTGCGCGAGACCAAGGCGGTCGATTACGCGAAGTAAGCAAAAAAGCATACGGAAAGCCCGAAGGTTCGAGAAGGAACCTTCGGGCTTTTTGCGTGTTCGTTCTGCGGCCGGCGCTGCCGTTCAGCGGATTTTGCGGGCCTCGAGGTAATAGCGCTTCTCGCGGCTGTGACCCATCGAGAAGGTCTTGCGCGGCAGCACGCCGTCGCTGATGACGCCGCGGAAGAGCTGGCTCTTCTCCATCGCCGGCAGCAGGAAGCCGACGGCGTCCGCGGGCTCGGACAGCGCGATCAGCGCGTCGTCGTCGTGGATATAGTCGATCTCGCCGGCGTTTTCCCTGAGATACGCGTCGAGGAAGCTCTGCAGCACGCCGACGGCGAGCTCGCTCTTGCTGCGGTCAAGCTCCAGCAGGCCGGACTTGCCGCCGCTGAACCAGCGGACGGGGTAGCCGCCGGGGGCGCAGCAGTCCTTCTCCAGCGCCTCGATCAGCTTCGCGGGCTCGGTGTGCGTGATCACGCGGTGGATCGGCTCGAAGACCTGGGCCTCGTCGTGGATGTTCTCCAGCTCGACAAGGGCGTAGCGGGCGGGATGGCCGCTGAGATCCTCGCCGGGATGGAGGCTCTTGAGCTCCTCGTAGCAGGACTTGGCTGTGGCGAGGGAGTGGTTGCCGTCGCCGACGGCGAAGACCATCGGCACGCCCTTGAGCCCGACGTACTTCTCACCGACGGTCTCGCAGTAGTCGCTCAGCGTCCGGTCGAAGGCCGCCGCGTCCTCGCCGGCGACCAGCCAGCCGCGGATGCGGCCGCCGCCCTCCATCAGCTCAAAGTCGTAGAGCCGGGGGAGGCGGTCTTTTTTCGCGCCGACGGACTCGATCAGCTTCTTCTCGTGGTCGTCGCAGAGCATCAGGATGTGCGGCAGCTCGATCGGCGCGTCGCGGCGCACGCGCTGGCGGGGCGGGATGCGCTCCGTCACGGTCTTTTCCGTGGCGCGGATCTTCGAGACGGAGCCGGGGCGGTAATCATAGGCGTCGAGATCGAGCTTGCCGATCAGCCCCTTGCGGATCGAGCCGTTTTCGAGCGTGCGCTCCACGTAGACGTAGCTGTCGGGATAGACGGCGAAAACGCCCTTCTCCAGATATTCGGCCATCGTGCGGTTGATCTCGGCGATGTGCGCGGCCTCATCGGGGGAGCCGAGCTCGGCCTCGGGCAGGATCAGGCGCACGGTGGAGGGGGCGTCGCCGGCGGTCTGCCGCACGCGGTCCCAGTAGGCCTGGTCGGAGGTGAACTGGTCGCAGGCGATGACCGCCCACTTCGTCATGTCGCAGTCCTTCGGCAGCAGGATATCGGCGCTCTGAAAGATGTTTTTGTTCATGGCCGGTCTCCCCGCCTGCCTCAGGCGCCGAAGCTGCCGATGATCTCCACGATCTCCGCGCCGATGCGCTTCTGGGCTTCGCCGGTCTGCGCGCCGATGTGCGGGGTGCAGGAGACGTGGGGGTGAGCGTAAAGCGCGGCGTTGGCGGAGGGCTCGGTCGCCCAGACGTCGAGGCCGGCGGCGCGGACCTTGCCGGAATCCAGCGCCTCGAGCAGGGCGTCCTCGTCGAGGTTGGCGCCGCGGGAGGTGTTGATGATGACGACGCCGTCCTTCATCTTCGCGATGGTCTCGGCGTTGATGATCGGGCCGTCGGCCGCCGGGGCGTGGACGGACACGAAGTCGGAGCGCTCAAGCAGCTCGTCCAGGGAGACGTAGGGCACGCCGTCGGGGGCGGCGGTGCCGGGCTCGTGATGGGCGCCGTAGGCGATCACGGTCATGCCGAGGGCCTTCGCCATGCGGCCGAGGCAGGAGCCGATGCGGCCGTAGCCGATGATGCCGAGGGTCTTGCCGCAGATCTCCATGCCCTTGCCGTAGGTCTTCTTCTCCCAGAGGCCGCTGCGCATCGTGTAGCCGGCGTGGGAGATGAAGCGGGCGCAGGAAAGCATGTGGGCCAGCGCCAGCTCCGCGACGGACTGGGAAGAGGCGCGCGGGGTGTTCCGGACGGTGATGCCCTTGGATTCGGCGTATTTCACGTCGATGTTGTCCACGCCGACGCCGCCGCGGATGATGAGCTTCAGACGGCCTCCGGCGGCCTCGTCGATGTGGTTGGCGCGCACCTTCGTTTTGGAGCGCACGACGACCGCGTCAAAATCGCGCAGCGCGGCGCCGAGCTGGTCGGGCTCGTAAAACTGCTCGACGACCTCGTGTCCCTTCTCGCGCAGCGTGGCGAGAGCGGTCTTGTCCATTCCGTCGGTAACCAGAATTCTCATGATAAATCCTCCTGTTTCAATTCAGTTGAGTGTCGTATGCTTCAGGCGTGCTCGGCTTCGAATTTCTTCAGGAATTCGACCAGAGCCTCGACGCCCTCTCTGGGCATGGCGTTGTAGATGCTGGCGCGCAGACCGCCGACGCTCTTGTGGCCCTTCAGGTTGTCGTACCCGGCGGCCTTCGTGGCCTTGACGACCTCGGCGTCGAGCTCGGCGCTCCCGGTGACGAAGGGGACGTTCATCAGGCTGCGGCACTCTTTGGCCACGGTGCCGCGGAACATCTTCGAGGAATCGAGGAAGTCGTACAGGATCTTCGCCTTCTCGCGGTTGCGGCGATCCATCTCCTCAAGGCCGCCGATGCTCTTGAGGTACTTGAACACCTTGCCGCAGCAGTAGATGTCCCAGCAGTTGGGGGTGTTGTACATCGAGCCGTTGGCCGCCTGGATGTCGTAGCGCATGTAGATCGGCATCTTCGGGTCGAGATCCTCGCGGATCAGATCCTCGCGGATGATGACGATGGCCATGCCGGCGGGGCCGACGTTCTTCTGCACGCCCGCGTAGATCAGACCGTAGTCGGAGACCTTGCAGGGCTTGGACAGGAACATCGAGGACTGGTCGGACACGAGGATATGGCCCTTCGTGTTCGGCAGGGTCTGATAGGTCAGGCCGTGGATGGTCTCGTTCTCGCAGATGTAGACGTAGTCGGCGTCCTCGGGGATGTCCAGGTCGCTGCAGTCGGGGATGTAGCTGAAGTTCCTGTCCTTGCTGCTCGCGGCCACGATGACTTCGCCGTACTTCTTCGCCTCGGCGATGGCCTTCTTGGACCAGGCGCCGGTTTCGATGTAGACGGCCTTGCCGTTCTTCATCAGGTTCCAGGGGATCGCGGCGAACTGCAGGGTGGCGCCGCCCTGGATGAACAGGACCTTGTAGTTTTCGGGGATCCCCATCAGCTCGCGCAGATCCGCCTCGGCTTCATCGACGATCTGCTGGAACACCTTGGAGCGGTGGGACATCTCCATGACGCACATGCCGCTTCCGCGGTAGTTCATCATCTCGTCCCGGATCTCCTCCAGGACGCACTCGGGCATCATCGCGGGACCCGCGGAAAAGTTGTAGCTGCGGCCGTAATTCATGATCGTTTCCTCCTGTAAAAAATGATTATTTGGATTTGAGTTTTTCGTTCAAATCGCTCAGCGCGTCGCCGAGCGCTTCTTCAAAGGTCGGGTGCGGGCGCATGGCGCTCAGAAGCTGCGCCGCGCTCCAGCCGTTGGCGATCGCCTGGCCGAGCTGCGAGATCATGTCGCCCGCGTGGGGGCACATGAGCTGCGCGCCCAGCAGCGCGCCGGTCTGCGCGTGGGCGACCAGCTTCATAAAGCTGCGCCCCGGATCGGCGATCAGGGTGAGGGCGTTGCCGCCCATCACGCATTTGCCGGTTTTTACCGGGATCCCCGCCGCCTTCGCCTCAGCCTCGCTGAGACCGATGACGGCGATCTCCGGACAGCAGTGGATGCAGGTCGGGACGAGGCGCAGATCCGTCGGATTGACGGCGCCGGTGATCCGGTCGGCGAAGGCGGCGCCCTGCGCGGCCGCGACGTGCGCGAACTGCACCGGCGTGGCCGCGTCGCCGACGGCGTAAACGCCGGGAACCGTGGTCTCGAAGCTCTCGTCCACGCGCAGCACGGCCCCGTCCCTTTCGGGCTCAAGGCCCTCGGCAAAGAGACCCTTCAGCAGCGGCCGGCGGCCGACGGCGCAGATCACCGCCTCGCCGGAGGCCGTCTCCTCGCCGCTTTTGGCGCTGTAGGATACGCGCAGGCCGTCCGGCTCCTTCTCGATGCGCCGCACCGCGGCGTTGACGGCGACGCGCACGTTCTGCTTTTTGAGGATCAGCGCGAGGTTCTGGCCGATCTCGCGGTCGAGGTTCGGCAGCAGCCGGTCGAGACCCTCGAGCAGCGTCACCTCACAGCCGAGCCCGGCATAGAAGCAGGCGAACTCGATCCCGATCACGCCGCCGCCGATGATGACGACGGAGCGGAAGAGCCGCTCGCTGCCGCGCAGCACGTCGTCGCTCGTCAGCACGCCCTCCAGCTCGATCCCGGGGATCGGCGGGCGGATCGGCTCGGCCCCGCAGGCGATCAGGATGCGGTCGGCCGTGACGCTGCGCTCGCCCTCCGGCGAGCTGATGCGGACGGTATGCGGCGCGGTGATCTGCGCGCGTCCGCGCAGCAGCGGGATCTTCGCGCTTTTGAGCAGGCTCTCCACGCCCTGCACGAGCGTAGCGGACACGCGCCGCTGGTAGGCGAAGATCTCGCCCGGCTCGACGCGCAGGCCCTCCGCGTGGATGCCGCACTCGGCGCCCGCCGCGATGCTGCGGCGAAGCTCGGAGGCGTGCAGCAGCGCCTTGGTGGGGATGCAGCCCCGGTTGAGGCAGGTGCCGCCCGCCTCGCGCGCCTCGACTACGGCGCAGCGCACGCCGCGCCTGG
>JAILOS010000014.1 GCA_024690695.1 Oscillospiraceae bacterium | reverse complement strand
CAGCTTACGGCCGACAGTCCGGCGCCGATCGCGGCGCAGACGGACGGCGGCGAGGGCGAAGACGCGGGCGAGGAGGAGGAACGGCTCGACCCCGGTCTGCGCGAGCGCTTCCGCCAGCGCCTGCTCGCGCTGCCGCTGGCGCTGCGGCTGCTGGTCGTCCTGCCGCTGTGGGCGCTGGGCTCGCTGCTGATCACGGTGTTCTCGCCGCTGTTTCAGGCCTTTCTCGGCCCTGTGCTGGGCAAGGCGCTGGCCTGGCTTGCGCTGCTGGCGGCGCTCGCCGGGGCCTTTCTGCTGGCCGCGAAGGCGGTCTTCCCCGATCTGCCGCTGAAAAAGCTTCTGAACCGGCGGAGCCTGCTGATCCTGCTGGGCGGCGCGCTGCTGGGCGGACTGCTCGACTGCTTCGCTCCGTTCCTGTGGGACGGGTACGAGTCCGCCGCCCGGCTGGCACGCTGGATCGCGGTGGGGCTGATCCTCGGCGCGGCGACGCTGAGCTTCGCCCTGCGGGAAAATCGAAAACGCCGCGAAGCCGCGGCGGAGGCGGAGGAGACGCACAGGCGCGCCCCGCTGAGCCGCCGCGAGATCCTGGCCCTGGCCGACGAGGCCGGAAGGGCCTGTAAAGGACGGGATGGGACATGAAAAAATCGATCTTCTGCCTGCTGGCGCTGCTTCTGCTGCTGCCGCTGTTCGCGCCGGCGGCGCTGGCCGCGGAGGACGCGGCGGAGGACGGCTTTACGGAGATCCGCGACGCGGAGGGCCTGCGGGCCATCGCCGACGCGCCCGAGGGAGACTACCGTCTGGCGGCCGACCTCGACCTTTCGGGGATCGACTGGAAGCCCATCGCCTTCAGCGGCCGGCTCGACGGCGCGGGCCACACGCTCTACAACCTGCGCGTGACCGGGGTCGGCGACGAACGGCGCGTGACGAAGGACGGCAACCTCAAGGAGTACGACACCGTCTTCGCGGGGCTCTTTTCAACCCTTGAGAACGCGGAGGTTTACGATCTCACGCTCACGGCGCCGTTTCTGGAGATCGAGGGCCGGGAGCACTGCTTCGTCGGCATCCTCGCCGGCTACGCGGACCGCTCTTCGATCACGCGGGTCACGGTCGTGGGAGGCCGCGCCTCGCTCGTCAACTTCGCGGTGATGACGGGCGTGTCCGGTCTCGTCGGCTACGGCTGCGGCGAGATCAGCGAATGCAGCGTCGAATGCGAGCTTTTCTTCGAAGACCGCAACTTTGATTTCAAGTGCGAGGAGTTTCTGGCCGGCATCCTCGGCTGCGGCATCGCCAATATCCAGCACTGCACCGTCTCCATTCAGGGCTACGACTCCTGCCACGGCTACGTCCACAACGGCGGTCTCGTCGGCATGTTCTACCACTGCGACATCGACTACAAGGCGGAAAACGTGTTCAGCAACCGCACGGAAGGCCATATCACCTTCTTTGAGGACAACCGCGACCGGCGCGCCTACTGTGCGCCCTGGATCGGCGAGTCGCTGACAAAGCCGCGGAACTACGCCTACAACACCAACGATTTCCAGCGCATCGAGGTCAAGGACTTCACCAGGGTTCTCCGGCCCGAAAAGTGCGAGGAGCCCTCTTACGCCGAGACCGTGACGCCCCCGGACTGCGAGAACTGGGGCTATACCGACCACGTCTGCGAGACATGCGGCTACGCCTGGCGCGACAGCTACACGCCTCCGCAGCACGAGCCCGGCGAGTGGGAGATCCTGCGCGAGCCCGACGGCGAGAACGACGGCCTGCGCCGGCGCACCTGCGTCCTCTGCGGCGCGCTGACGGACGAGGAGATCATCCCGCACGAGCCGGAGCCGACCCCGGAGCCGGAGATCGCGGCCGAGCCGGAGCCCGAAAAAGGCTTCACGCTCCCGGGCCTCGAGCGCCGCGAGACGGACGCGCAGCGCGGCGGGAGCATCACGATGACCTACCGCTCGAAGGCGCGGGCGAAGCTGCCCGAAGGTGTGAACGGCACGCCGGTCTGGAGCACGGACGATCCCTCCGTCGCCGTCGTCGACGAGGACGGGACTGTGACCGCCGTGGGTCAGGGCAGCACCGTGCTGCGCTGCGAATCCGCGGACGGCAGCTACCGCAGCGAGCTGACGGTGACCGTGGAGTACAGCGTCTGGCAGTGGCTGATCATCCTCTTCCTCTTCGGCTGGCTCTGGTATATCTGATACTGATCCCCGATAAAACGCTTTACGAGTTTTACAGGTGCTTGGTATGCTGACAACGAAAGGGCCCCGGCGCGTTCAAGCGAACGCGCCGGGGCCCTTTCGTTTCTCTTTTCCGCTCAGCCGAAGCTCCCGAGGACGCCGGAGATCCCCTCCTCGGCGTAGACCGCCTTATAGTAGCTCAGCTCGTCGGCGATCATCGCGTCGATCACGCGCATGCCCAGCAGCTCGACCGGGGCGCGGTCGTCGGTGAGGACGCGGCCGCCGCCCTCGTAAGGCTCGAGCCGCAGGAGCACCCGCTCCATGAGCCCGGCAAGCTCCCCCTCCGGCAGCTTCTCCAGCCCGCGCTCGAGCAGCGCCGCGGGCTCCGCCTCAAGGGAGGCGAAGAGCTCCCGGTTCGTGCTGCCCGGCACGTCGGCGACGGCGACGTGGGGGAACACCGAGGCGATCGTGTCGCAGAGCCAGGCGTTGATGCTGTCCTCGCCGTCGGCGTGCATGTTCATGTTCACGACCATCACGCCGCCCTCCGCGAGGTGCTCGCGCACCATCGTGAAGAACTCCGCCGAGGACATCTGAAACGGGATCGTGATATCCTGGTAGGCGTCGACGAGGATCACATCGTAGCGCTCCGAAACCGCCGCCAGCCAGGCGCGCCCGTCGTATTCCGCGACGGTCACCGCCGCGGGCAGGGCGAAGTATTCCCCGGCGAGCGCCGTGATCTTCCCGTCGATCTCCACGCCCTCGGCCGTACAGCCGGGGAAGTATTCGAGGCACTGCCTGGCGTAGGTGCCGGTGCCGTTGCCGAGGACCAGCACGCGCGGCGCGGCGCGGCCGCTCATCACGGGCGCCGCCAGCGCGTAATCGTAATACAGCCCGGTGAGGCCGCCCTCCTTCATCATCACCGACTGCACGCCGAACAGCACGTTCGTCGACAGGACCACCCGCTCCTCGTCCTCGCGCACCTGCAGATAGTTGTACACCGACTCGCCCTCGTAGCTCAGCTCGTCCTCCCAGAAGGCGAAGGCCTGGCTGCGCCCGAACACCGTGCAGAGGATGAACAGGATCAGCGCGATCACGACCGCGCGCAGGCGGCGCCGCTCGCTGAGAAAAAAGGCCAGCGCGATCAGCAGCAGCACGCCGGAGAAGATCAGAAAGGTGACCGCGGTGCCGACGGCCGGGATCGTGACGAAGGTGGGCAGGAAGGTGCCGAGGATGCTGCCGACGGTGTTGCAGGCCCCGAGCCGTCCCACGGTGCGGCCGCTGTCGTCGAGACTGCCGACCGTGAACTTGACCAGCGAGGGCGTCACCGTACCGAGCAAAAACAGCGGAAACACGAAGATCAGCATACAGGAGGCGAAGGCCGCGATCACGAGGAAATTCGTGCTGACCGTGAAGATCAGCAGCCCGGAGATCGCGATGATCAGATACTTGCCCAGCACCGGGATCGCCGCGATCCAGACCGCCGCGATCAGGATGCGCAGATAGAGCCGGGCCGGATCGGGGTTTTTGTCCGCGGCGCGGCCGCCGTAGAGGTTGCCGAGCGCCATCGCGATCATGATCGTGCCGATGATGATGGTCCAGACGATCTGCGAGGAGGAGAAATACGGGGCGAGCAGGCGGCTCGCGCCGAGCTCGACGGCCATGACCGACACGCCGGCGAAAAACTCCGTCACGTACAGGAACCACTTGTTTTTCAGCAGCTTGTATTCGCTCTTCATGGGTCTCCTCCGTTTCCTTTCCCCTTCATGTCCTTTGCCAGCAGAAAGCTGACGGCGATCGTGCACAGCGACAGGGAGACCGCCGCGGCGATCAGCGTGACCGTCCAGTCGAAGGGCAGGCGCCCGCGCAGCAGAAAGATCAGCGTCAGCACGCCGAGGTCGAGCAGCGTGCGGCCGAAGCTCGCGGCCGTCACGGCCTCGCTGCGGCCGCTTTTCAGCGCGCGGCGGGTGAGGGCTCCGCCCAGCAGGCCCGTCAGCAGGCCGACGGCCGCGCCGACCAGAATGGCGACAGCAATCATAAGCATTCTCCTTTGCTTCGAAGCGATGAAGTATACTCAGTATAAAGCAAAAGCGCCCGCTTGCCAACGGTTTTTTCGTCGGAGCGGGCGTATATTTTCCTCTCGCCGGGAAAAACTGTCCGCAGAGAGGCAAACAGTCCTCCGACTTTGGAAAGGAGATTCACATGACGACGAAGGAACTTCTTTACGTGAACGACGCGCTCTCCCACGCGCAGCTGCTGGCCACACAGTTCGATGCCGCGGCCGAGCAGATCCGCGACGCCGCGATCGCGGCGCAGGTGCGCGGCATGGCCGAGCGCCACCGCAGCATTTACCGCCAGTTTTACAATCTTGTGTGAGGTGAACGACATGGATGACAAATGCATCGTGGAAGGCCTTCTGCTGGACGCAAAGGGCGTATGCGACCTGTATATGCACGGGGCCGTCGAAGCGAGCACGGCCAACGTGCGGCAGGCCTTTTCCGCCGCCTTTGACGACGCCCTCTCGATGGGCGACACGCTCTACCGGCAGATGACCGCGAAGGGCTGGGTGCAGAACGACACCGCCCCGCAGCAGAAGCTCCAGCAGACGAAGCAGCAGTTCACGCCGAACTGCTGAACACCGGGAGGGCTTTTCCTCCCGTACATAGAACCGTCCTCCGGGCTTAAAAGCGGAAAACGATCCACGCGCAGGCGGCGAGCTCGAGCAGCGCCAGCAGCGGGAAGCCGATAGTGAAGGCGCGGTGCTTCGTTTTGTGCCGGAAGGCGCGCATCCCCAGCACGCCGCCCGGCGCGCCGCCGAGCGCGGCCAGCAGAAACAGCGTCTTCTCCGGCACTCGGCACCCGCCCTTTTTCGCGCGCGCCTTGTCGAAGCCCATCACGGCAAACAGGACGAGACTCGTCAGCAGCAGCCACAGCGGCGCCAGCAGCGCGGGCCGCGCCGCGATCCAATCGAGGGCGCTCACAGCAGCTCACCGAAGTACCAGCCGGAGACGCCCTTGTGCTTGACAAACCAGCCCCGGCTCGTCTCCTCCACGACGCCGACGGCGTCGCCCGGCTGCAGCGGCAGGACGTAGTCCGTGCAGTCGTTGCAGTCGGTGAATTCTCCGGCGCTGAACAGATATTTGGTCAGGATGTCCATCTCATAGCCGGTGCGGACGTGGCGGCAGCGGGAGAACTCCCCGCCCCGCTCCAGCACCTGTACGCGGCTGTCGCCCCAGCGGATGTAGTACGAGCGTTCGCTTGCCGCCTGCGCGTCCTTCACGGTACGCAGCGGGAAGGGATCGTAGGCCACGAAGCCAAAATCGTCGCTGCGCGCGTCCGGGATCACCAGCGCGTTGAGCTGCCCGTCGTCCTTGAGCACGCAGCCGCCGTCGATGGACACGATGTGCTTTTCGCGGTCGATGATGGGATTGGCGCAGACGACGTTCTCCCCGTAGAGCATCACGGGCCAGTGCCCGACGATCACCCAGCGGTCGAAGCGGCGGCCGCTGCGCAGAAACGCGTCGCAGCGCGTCAGCTCCCCGGCCCGGTGGGCGCGCAGGGGCTTCGAGGGGTCCATGCCCGCGTGGACGAAGACGAAGCGCTCGGTCTCATAGGCGTGCGGCAGGTGCGCAAGGTATTCCCACTCCGGCCGGTAGGCGCGCAGCAGAAGCTCCTTGCAGGCCGCGAAATCCTCCAGCTCGGCAGGGTCGATCCCCAGCTCTCCGCACATATCCCAGACGAGGCCGCGCTTTTTGTTCAGCATATAGGCCACGGCGGCCTCGTCCTCCTCGGGCGTCAGCGAGAAGATATCGCTCCAGCCGTCGCAGTTGCCGAGCAGGGCGTGGCAGTTGCCCTGCCGCTCGAGCTCCATCACAAAGCGCAGCGTGTTCAGGCTCTCCGGGCCCTTTTCGAGGAAGTCCCCGGCGATGATGAGCTCGTCGTCGGCGCCGAAGGCCGCCTTCTCCAGCAGGCCGCGCAGATACGGCAGGTTGCCGTGGATATCCGAGACGACGAGGATGCGCCGCCCGGTGGCCGGATTCAGCCGCCGGACCCTGGCCGGACCGTCATACATATCCCGCACCTCCCAGCTTCTTCTCCAGCAGCCACAGACCGTCCCCGCAGCCGCCCTCGCGGCTCAGCCGCCGAAAGCCCCAGTGCTCGTAAAAGGCCAGCGCCGCCCCGTTCTCCTCGGCCGCCACCAGGCGCAGCGAGCGCCGGCCGAGCCGGCGGTAGTGCAGGATCGCGCGGCCCAGCAGCTGAATGCCCATGCCGCGGCGGCGGTACGCCGGGCGCAGATACACCAGGCTCAGCCAGCCGATCCCGGCGTGCGCGCCGCGCTGCGTGTCCATATCCACGAGCCCGGCGGGCTCGTCGCCGTCGTACACGCGCAGCACGGCCTGCGGATCGGCGCGGTGATGCTCGCAGGCGGCGTTCAGATAGGGCTCCGGGCGAAAGCCGCGCAGGCTGCCGTGGGCGCAGCGCCAGGCGTCGGCGTAGCAGGCGGTGTAGAAATCGGCCTCCGCCAGCGGATCGATCGGCTCGGCGCGCAGATCCGGCACGCTCTCCCATTCGGGCGCGAGCGCCGCCTCGAGGTGGCTGCAGTCGCCGAGGAAATCCACGCTGAAGGCGCCGTTTTCCCAGCTGAGCTGCGACACGGCCGTGTTGCCGCCGATCGGCAGCGCGCGGGGATCGGCGGTGTCGAGCTCCAGCACGCTCGCCAGCAGCGCGCGGATCGCCACGCCGTGGCTCACGACGGCGACGCGGCCGCCCTCGTGCGCGCGCAGGATCTCCTCCAGCGCCGCGCGGGTCCGCTTCGCAACGTCGGCGTAGCTCTCCGCGCCGGGAACGCGCCAGTCCTCGTCCCGCAGCAGGAACTGCCGGATCTCGCTCGGGCGCTCATGCTTGAGGTCGCCGAAGAAGCGGCCCTCCCAGGCGCCCATGTTGAGCTCCCGCAGGCGGGGGTCGGCGATGAGCGGCACGCCGCGCCCGCGGTGCAGCGCCTCGGCGGTCAGCCTGGCGCGGCTGAGATCGCTCGTATAGATCGCGTCGAAGGGGACGGCGCGGAAGCGCCGGGCCAGCGCCTCCGCCTGCCGCAGCCCCAGAGCCGTGGCCTCGCCGTCCCAATGCCCCTGCATCACGCGGAAGAGGTTGCCCTCCGCCTGGATATGTCGGATGAAAACTATTTTTGTCATGACCGGCCTCCACAGCTTGACCGAAGCGTCGAAATGCAGTATAATATCTCATATTATAAGGGGTAATGCGTCACATTCGCTTTTCCGCCCTTATTATACCGTGTTTCTCGCGTTTTCACAAGCCGTTTGTTAGGGGTGAATCACCATGCCGCAGGAAGAGCTCAGGCGGAGAAAAGTCCGCGCGGCGGCGCTCGTCGCGGGCGACGGGTCGATGCTGCAGGCCATCCTCGACTCCATGTATTTCAAAGAGCTGCCCAACTTTGAGCTGGCGGCGGTCATCTCGCCCGAAAAAGGCGCCTACGCGATGACCCGCGCCCTCAACGCCGGCATCCCCGCCTACGTCGTCGATCCCGAGCTCTTCCCCACCATGACGAGCCACAGCATGGCCGTGGCCAACAAGCTGCGGGACATGGATATCGAGCTGGTGATCCTCGCGGGCTACGACCTGCCCCTCGGCGTCATCCCCTACCAGTTCAAGAACCGCATCATCGGCACCTATCCGGCGATCTACCCCGCCTTTGAGGATCTGCAGACCGACATCCAGCGCGCCGTGCTCGAGCGCGGCGTCAAGGTCACCGGCGCCACCGCCTATTTTGCCGACGGCGACGGGCGCGTCGGCGGGATCATCCTGCAGAAGGCCGTGGACGTGCTGCCGGACGACGATCCGGACAGTCTGCGCCGGAGGGTCACCGAGGAGGCCGAGTGGAAGCTGCTGAGCCAGGCCGTCGCGCTCTACTGCGCCGGCAAGCTCAAGCTGCACGGCAACCGTGTCGTGATCGAAAACTGAAATGCGCAACGCAAAGGACTGCGGCTTTCGCCGCAGTCCTTTTTTATCTTTCGTCAGCCGCGGGCGCGGTACGCCCGGCCGATGGCCTTTGCCTGCTCGTCGCTGAGCTGATCGTAGTACGAGCTGCCCCGGATCTGCTCCATCACCTTTTCCGGGTCCTCCGCGTCCCGCAGCGCCGTCATCCAGCCGGCGAAAAGCTGGAAGGGCACGCCGATTCCGCCGGTCGAGCCGGTCGAACCGGTCGAGCCGGATCCGGAGCCTCTGCGGCGGATCAGCTCCTCGTACTGCCCCTCGGTCCAGCCGAGCGCCGCGATCTGTTCCGGCGTCAGCGTCAGCCCGGCCTCCAGCAGCGCCTGCGCGGCCGCGGCCAGCTGCGCGCGCTCCGCCTGCCGCGCCGCATAGGTGGGCGTCCCGTCGAGGAGCTCGCCGCGCAGCGCGGCCAGCTCCAGCTCGGTCTTCACGCCGAACTGATGCGCGCTCCAGGCGTATTCCGCCTCCCAGCGCGCCAGCTCCAGATTGAAGCGTTCCGCGCTCATGTTCTGCTCGCGCGCCCACTGCTCGAGCTGCAGGAGCTGCGTGAGCTGCTTCTGCGTCAGGTCCAGCAGCGCGTCGGCCTTCCGGTATTCGCCCTGCGCGCGCAGCTCGGCGATCTGCCGCGCCGTATCCGCGGCAAGGCGCTGCTGCTCGCGGTTGACGGCCGCCCGGTTCACGGCCGCCGTGTTCTGGATCGAGCCGTACTGCGCGAGGCCGATGCCGCCCCGGTCCCCGCGCGCTTCGGCGTAATAGGCCTGGTTGTCGAGCGCGCGCAGCTCGTCGGCGGCGATGCGGTCGCGCTGACTCTGAAAGCCCGCCTGCGCGTCCTCCTCGCTCTGCCGGAGCTGCCGCACCGCCTCCTCCGTCGCTTCGTCGACGCGCCGCTCCGTCTGCTCGCGGGCGGCCTCGTCCCGCTCACGCAGGAGCTGACGCAGCGGCTCCGGGTCGACGCCGGCGAGCCTGCCCGCCCGCCCCGTCTCCTGCGAGCCTTCTCCGCTCTCCGTCTGCGCGGTCTCCCGCGTGCCCCGGAGTACGGACTCGATCTGCTTCATCGCCTCGGAAAGCTCTCTTTTCACCGGGATCCTTCCCTTGATTTCCCCGCCTGCCATATCGTTCCTCCCGTTTTTCAAAATGCCCGGGCCGCGGCCCGGGCACCTGTTTTTTACTCGCCGCTCTGCGTTCCGGCGGCGTCGGTCAGCCCCTCGGCCAGCAGATAGCCCAGCACCGCCGCGCCCTGCAGGATCAGGCCCGCCACGGTCTCCGCCGCGCTCTCGCCGCCGCCGAAGGCCGCAACGAGGCCGCTGACGAAGGCGGCCAGCGCCAGCCAGAATTTGCGGCTGGTCAGCTTTCTTTTGATGGTCTCTCTCACTTGCTCAACCTCCAAACAGCATCCGGATCAGCACGCCGATCAGCGCCGTGCCGATCACGCCCACGCCCCAGAGGATCGCCGACAGCTTCGTGTTGATCACCGCGAACTGCGTGTCCTTCTCCGCCATGCGCGTCTCCAGGGCTCTCACTCTCTCCTCCAGCTCGATCATGCGCTCACCCCCAGCAGCCGCGCCCAGGTCTCGCCGCCGAGCACGCCGTCGTCGGTCAGCCCCTTCGCGCGCTGAAAGCGCCGCAGCGCCGCCTCGGTGTTCGGCCCGAAATCGCCGTCCGCGCCGTCCGGCCCGCAGCCGAAGCCCAGCGCGATCAGCACGGTCTGCGCCAGCCACACCGCATAGCCCAGACTCCCGCGCCGCAGCACGGGCAGGGCGGGCAGCGTCCGCTCGTCCGCGGCTTCGGCCTCGTCCCCGCCGAAATCCGGCACGGCGTAGCCCAGAATCGCCGCGGCGCTCTTCGACACGCGCCGGCGGCCGACCGCGTCGCCGACGTTGCCCTCGATCGCCGTGAGCGAGGGGCCGGCGCTGCTCTCCACGAGCCCGACGTGATCGGCCCGCGCGTCGCCGTCCCAGTCGTAGAAGAT
>JAILOS010000012.1 GCA_024690695.1 Oscillospiraceae bacterium | reverse complement strand
GACCGGCTCCGGGCGCCGTCCGGCCGCGCAGCCGGACAGCGGTGCCGCCAGCAGCGCCAGACACAGGATGAGGGCAAGTCCCTTCTTCATCTGGAACGTCTCTCCTTTCCGTTCCGATTCCGGCGCGCCGCCGTCCGGCGGCCGCCGCGTCTATAGTAGCTTTTTTCCGCGCGCTTGGCAAGTCCTTCGTCTCGCATCTGTATTGTATGCAATAATTCGAGTTCTGCTCTTGAACGCCCCGCCGCATCTTTATATAAAAAACAGAAAGGCGCGGCGGGAGCTCCGCCGCGAACCGCCGCCCGGGAAAGGCCGGCGGACAATCGGAGGAGCAGACCTTTTGAAAGAGCGGTTCCGCCGTATGCGGGAAACAGTCAAACATATCGGCGTCAAGTCCGTCGCGCTGGCTCTGGCCGTGCTGCTGATCGCCGTCGGGATCGGCGTCAGCGGCGGCGAGGCCAGCTTCGATCGCCTTGACGGTCTGCCCGTAGCGCTCGAACGCGATGGCGGAGGCGAAGGAGCAGAGATAATAAACCGTCGTCAGCAGGGTGTTCAGCCAGGCGGGGACCAGCTCGGGCGCGGAGAAGGTGAAGGCGGTGAGGATATCGGTCAGCTGCGAGGCGAGGATCGTGAGCACGACGCGCATGAAGGCCTTGTCCGTCCGCGTCTTGAAGACGTACTTCGTCCGGAAATAATAGGCGAAGGCTCGCGCGCGGCGGTTTTTTCGGTTCGCGGGGCGGCGAATCGCTGTTGAAAACGGCCCTTTCTTTTGCTATACTGGTTTTACAGCTGGAAAATGGCAGAGAATCCTTTCTTTCCGATCGGAAAACGCCCGGCTGTTCGCCGGGCGGAAAAACAAGCCGGTACGGTACGCGGAGGAAGCTATGAGCGCTGAAAACAAAACGACGGATCAGAGCCGCAGCGACGGCGTATACATCCGTATCGCCCAGGCCCTGGCCAGAGGCTATACGGATCTGTACTACGTCAACATGGAGACTGACGAGCTCGTCGAGTACCATACCGACGATGAGCTCGGCGTGCTCACCGAAGCGCGGCGGAGCTCGGATTTCTTTGAGGGCTGCCGGCGGGACGCCAAACGCTTCGTTCATCCGGAGGATCAGGCGGCCTTTGTAAGGGCCATGGACCGCGGCTTTCTTTCACAGGCGCTGGACCGGTCCAACGTGTTTGAGCTGACCTACCGCCGGATCAAGGAGGGGCGCACCTTCTACGTGAGGATGCGGGTCTCCCGGGTCGAGAGCGACCGGCGCTTCGTCGTCGTCGCGGTGTCGGATGTCGACGAGCTGATGAGAAAGCGCCTGGAAGCGGCGCGGATCAAGGAGGAGCGCATCATCTACGCCCGCCTCCACGCGCTCACCGGGAACTTTCTCTGCGTCTACGTGGTCGACCCGGAGACGGATCGCTACCGCGAGTTTTCCGCAACCGTCAACTATACGGAAAACTTCGCCCAGGCGAAGGACGGCCTGAGCTTTTTCGAAAAGGTCCGGCAGGAGGCGCTGCAGTACACGTACCCGGAGGACATGAACCGCTTCCTCACGGCCTTTACCAAAGAGAACGTGCTCGCCGAGGTCGCGCGCTGCGGGCTCTACACGCTCAATTACCGGCTTTTGATGAAGGGCAGGCCCTTCTACGTCCAGATGAAGGCCGCGATGGTGGAGGAAGACGCGGGGCGGCGGCTGATCGTCGGTCTCAGCGACATCGACGCCCAGGTGCGGCAGCGGGAGATCGACGAGGAGATCGCGCGGCAAAAGGAGATCTCCGACCAGATCACGGCGAGCCTCGCCGAACAGTATGACACGCTGTACTATATCGACATCGAAACCGGCACGTATCTGGAGGTCTCCTCGACGGACGAATACAAAAAGCTGAACGTGCCGGCGACCGGAAACGATTTCTTCGCCGAGAGCCGGCGAAGCATCCGGGAATACGTCCACCCCGAGGACCAGGAGAAGGCCCTCCGCGTCCATTACAAGGACGTGATGCTGGACAATCTGAAAAACCGGAGCTCCTTCGCCCTGACCTGGCGCCTCGTGGTAAACGGGCAGGTGCGGTACATCCGGCATACGGAGATCATGGCCCGGGACGGGCGGCATATCATCGTCTGCATCAAGAACATCGACGCCGAGGTGCAGGCGGAGCTCGCGCTGAAGGAGGCCCGGAAGAAGAGCGTCACCTACACGCAGATCGCCGAGCGGCTGGCCGACCATTACGATCTGATCTATTACATCGACTGCGAGCGCGGCGATTACGCGGAGCTCTCCGCCAAGCAGATGTCCGGCGAGCTGAAGATCCAGGAGGAGGGCGAGGATTTCTTCTCGGTCGCCTGGAGAAACGCAGACCGGCTGGTCTATTCCGAGGACAGAGAGCGGATCCGGCTCTTCCTCAACAAGGACAATCTGATCACGCAGCTTGAAACCCGGCGGCAGCTGACCGAGGACTACCGCATGGTGCTCGAAGGCGGGAAAACGCAGTACACGCGCATGACGGTGACCTACTCCACCGACCGCAGCCATTTCATCATCTGCGTCGAGAACCGGGAGGAGGACGTCCGCAGGGAGAAGGAGCATCTGGCGGCGCTCTCTCTGGCTAACGAGATGGCCCGGCGCGACGAGCTGACGCACACGAAGAACAAGACGGCTTACCGCGAGATGGAGGCCTCGCTGCGGCAGCAGATCGAAGAGGGCTGCGAGCCCTTCGGCATCGTGGTCTGCGACATCAACGGCCTCAAGACGATCAACGACACGGAGGGGCACAAGGCGGGAGACCGCTATATCAAGGCCGCCTGCTCGCTGATCTGCCGGACCTTCCACCACAGCCCCGTCTACCGGATCGGCGGGGACGAGTTCGCCGTGATCCTCCGGGGCGAGGATTACCGGAACCGGGAGAGCCTGCTCTCCGCCCTGAAACGGCAGGTCGAAGAAAACGTCCGCACCGGCGAAGGGCCCGTCGTGTCTTCCGGGCTGGCCGAATACCGGACGGGCGAGGACCGTTCGCCGGAGAGCGTGTTCAACCGCGCCGACCGGCACATGTACGGGGACAAAAAGCGCCTGAAGGAGCTGAAGCTGCTTCAGGAGAGCCTTTCCCTCAAGGAAACGGCGGAGATCCGGGTCGTCACCGAGGACCGGCGGATCAAGCTGGACGCCCTGTACAAGGCCTTCGAGCTGGTTTCGGAGGGAACGTACGTGTTCCTCTGCGATATGAAATACGACTTTTCCCACTGGTCGAAGAACGCGGTGGATACCTACGGCCTGCCCGCCGAGTACATGTACGGCGCGGGAGATATCTGGGAAAACCGCATCCATCCGGAGGACCGGGCGGCTTACCGCAAGGGGATCGACGAGATCTTCTCCGGAAGCGCCGCGAGCCACGACATGCAGTACCGGGCGCGGCGCGTCACCGGAGAATACGACGTCTGCACCTGCCGCGGCGTCGTGATCCGGGATCCCTCCGGCGAGCCGGACTACTTTGCCGGCACCATACACAACCACGGCATCCAGAGGCATATCGACGCGCTGACGGGCCTGCGCAACCAGTACGGCTTCTTCGAGGATCTCGACAGCTATACCAAGCGCAGCGCGCGGATCAGCGTGCTCCTGTTCGGCATCAGCCGCTTCTCCGAGATCAACGAGATGTACGGCTATCATTTCGGCAACCGCGTCCTGCAGCTCTACGCCAGAGCGGTTTTCGAGACGACGGGGAACCGGGGGCACGTCTATCGGATCGACGGGACGAAGTTCGCGGTGATCAGCAGCACGCTTTCCGTCGCGGAGCTGCGGCAGAGCTACGACCGGTTCCGCGCCTATCTCCACGAGGATTTCCTGGTGGACGGGAGAAAGATCCTGCTCGATCTCCATTGCGGCGCGCTTCGGGTGGAGAGCTTCGAGGTCGATTCCCAGACGGTCTACGCCTGTCTCAACTACGCCGACGAGGAATCCAAGCTCCGCCGTCACGGAGATCTGGTGGAATTCCGGAACGATCTGACCGAGGAGAACCATCAGCGTCTGGAGATGCTGCACGCGATCCGC
The DNA here is from genome assembly GCA_024690695.1 of Oscillospiraceae bacterium. The sequence continues at coordinate 12,983 of JAILOS010000012.1, read as the reverse complement.
GTCTCCGTCACGCACAGCTACGAGGGCTTCTACCTGCTGTATCAGCCGGTCGTGGACGCGCAGACGGAGAAGCTGACCGGGGCGGAGGCTCTGCTCCGGTGGCGGAGCGACCGCTTCGGCACGGTGCCGCCGGATCAGTTCATCCCGATCCTCGAAGCGGACCCGCTGTTCCCGGAGCTCGGCGAATGGATCATCCGGGAAGCCGTGCTCGCGGCGAAGCAGGTCCTGCGGGAGAACCCGGACTTTGTCATGAACGTCAATCTGTCCTATACGCAGCTGGAGAAGGCGGATTTCGCAGACGTCGTGCAGCGGATCCTGGACGAGCTGGACTATCCGCCGGAGCATCTGTGCCTGGAGGTCACGGAGCGGTGCCGCGTGCTGGATCTGGAGCTCCTGAAAAAAGTGACCGCCAGCATCCGCTCCAAGGGCATCCTCGTCGCGCTGGACGACTTCGGCACGGGCTTTTCCTCGACGGGCCTTCTCAAGGAGATCCCGGTCAACGTCATCAAGATCGACCGGAGCTTCGTCCGGTTGATCGAGGAAAACGAGCTCGACCGGAAGGTCGTGCGGAATATCGCCGAGCTCGCCTCGATCTTCCATGCGAAGGCCTGCGTCGAGGGGATCGAGACCGCGGGCATGCGGGATATCCTGCGGCGCTGTCACGCGGACAGCTTCCAGGGATACTTCTACGCAAAGCCCCTTCCGCTTGAGCAGCTTCTGGACTGGAGGCGCCCATGACGGAGCGTAAAATCCCGCCATATACCTATCCGCCCGAGGAGTACGCAAAGCAGCTCCGGGCCTACTACGAGCTGGAAAAGCTGTCCTTCTCGCGGGAGGACGGCAAAGAAGCCGTGCTCGCGGCGCTCGAGGAGCGCTCCGCGAAAAAGCGCGGCATCGCGGACGTCGCGAACACGATGATCCGCGAATATATCGAGACCTTTGAGAAAAGCCCGGAGGCCATGAGCGCCGGGGACGCGGAGCTCCTGGAGCGCTTTTTCGACAGTCTGGTGGACCGGAAGACAAGAAAAATCCCGGACCTCGGCGTGACGCTGCGCATCGCCCGGCTCCTGAAGGACTATTACGCCCGCAGCGGGGATCTGCAGCGGCGGCTGCGCGCGCTGGACGACTGCGTTTCCATCGAGGTGCGGCTTTTCGCCAACCACTCCAACAGCTTTTCGGGCTCGGAATTCATTGAGGAATGCCTCGCGCTGACGGAGCGGCTGGGCGAGATCCCGCCGGAATCGAGGACCGCCTTCTTCGTCACGCTCTACCGCCTGTGCTGCTGCCACGAGAAGGGCTGCGCGGAAAGCGGGACGCCCGGCCCGATGGCGCTGCTCCTGCGCATCGACGAGTTTCTGCACCGATACGTCAGCAACGACGATCCGACGTTCCGGGAGGCGCTGGCCACGCAGGGCATCGCCTACAACATCGTGCTGATCTTTCTGGCGCACTGCGTCTGGGAAAACCAGAACGGCCGCGAGCCGGAGCTGGACGGCTGCCGCCCGATCGTCGAGCACTGCGCCGCGGTTCTGCGGGAGCAGCTTGACCGGGACGATCCGATCTTTTACGCGGCGCGCCCCTCGATCGAGAGCTATCTGCTCCGCGCCGACTTCCATCTGGGCAAGCTCACGGCGCCGGAGCTGCTCGACGGGCTGAGCGCGATGCAGGCGTCCGCCGCCGAAAACGAAAACCCGGTCGTCCAGGCGTCCAGGCTGGCGCAGCTCAACTATTATTACCTGCTCTATCTGCTGCGCTTCAGCGGCTATGACAAGCAGACGATCACCGAGCTCAGCCGCCGGCGGATCCGGGAGACGCTGCCGCGGATCCTGCGGATCACCCGGGAGATCAACGACCCCAACTTCAACCTTTACCTGCTGCTGTTCATGGCGGGCGCGTCCTACACCTCGAGCTTTGAGGAGTTCGCGGGGATCATCCTGGAGATGACCGTTTATTCCGACAAAGCGCTGTTCATCCACACGACGATGGTGCGCGAGCTGAGCCTTGCGATCTTCGACCGGCTGATCGAGACCTCCCCGGAGTTTTTCGACGGCGTGGCCGGGCGCGGCGCCGCGTATATCCGGGCGCACCCGGAGGAGATGAAGGAGCTGCTGTCGGACTGCTGCATGTTCCACGACATCGGCAAGTTTTTCATGCTCGATATCGTGGAAAACTCGATGCGCCGCCTGACGGACGACGAGTTCCGGCTCATCCAGTCGCATCCGGCCGCCTTCGAGGACATCTACGAGAACTGGGCCTTCGGCGACGAGCGCTTCCTGTGCATCCACGACTGCGCGCTGACGCACCACCTCTGGCACGACGGCACGCACGGCTATCCGAGGGTCGCGCAGACGAAGAACCGTCCCTTCGCGGACATCCTCGCCATCGCCGACAGCCTTGACGCCGCGACGGATTTTCTGGGGCGGCCGTACAATTCCGGCAAAACGATCGACGAGCTGATCGCCGAATTCCAGGCGGGCGCGGGCACGCGCTACGGCCCGGAGGCCGCGGCGGCGCTCTCCGATCCGGCGCTGCGCGACCGGCTGCAGTACTTGATCACCGACGGGCGCAGGGAGGTCTATTACCGGATCTGCGCGTTCAACGAGCCGACAAAGGAGCTTTGACGAAGACCGCGGACCGTTTTGCGCGGGCCGCGGAGAAGAAGGAATCGCTTTCAAGGGAGGAACAAAAAATGAACGACAAGCTGGATCGGCTGCTCTCGCAGCTTTCATCCGTCATCATCGGCAAGGAACAGCAGTGCCGCCTGACCGTCTGCGCGCTGCTGGCCGGCGGCGACCTGCTGATCGAGGACGTGCCGGGCGTGGGCAAGACCACGCTGGCCGTCGCGCTGGCAAGGAGCCTGGATCTGAGCTTCGGGCGCATCCAGTTCACGCCCGACACCCTGCCCGGCGACGTGACCGGCTACAGCACGATCGACCTGCGCACCGGGGCGCTACAGTTCCATGAAGGGCCCGTGATGCACCATATCGTGCTGGCCGACGAGATCAACCGCACCTCCCCCAAGACCCAGGCGAGCCTGCTGGAGGTCATGGCCGAGCGGCAGGTGACGGCGGAGGGCCGCACGATCCCGGTGCCCCGGCCCTTCATGGTCATCGCCACCGAAAACCCGATCGAGTTCGCCGGCACCTATCACCTGCCGGAGGCGCAGCTCGACCGCTTCCTGATGCGCATTTCGATGGGCTACCCCGCCGAGGCCGACGAGATGAACATGCTGCGCGCCCGGCTGGCCGGCTCGGACCGGGTCGAGCTGCAGCCGGTGCTGAGCGGGCCGGAGGTGCTGGAGCTGCAGGAGGCCGCGGCGTCGGTCCTCGTCACGGAAAAGATCATGCACTATATCGTCCGCATCGTTGCCGAGACGCGCCGGAGCAAAAGCCTGACGCTGGGCGCAAGCCCCCGCTCGACGATCGCGCTGGCTCGCTGCGCCCGCGCCTGGGCGCTGCTCGAAGGCCGCGATTTCGTCACGCCTCAGGACGTACAGGCCGTGCTCCCCTCGGTGCTGACCCACCGTCTGGTGCTGTCGCTCGACGCCGGTATGCGCTCGATCAGCGCGGCCGAGGCGCTGCAGGAGTGTCTCAGCAAGGTGGCCGCGCCCCCGGTGCTGCGGTCATGAGCCGCTCCCCGGCCTCCCAGGCCCGGCGGATGGAGAGGCGGCTTCGCCGGCGCCGGCGGCGTCCGCTTCGGCTGTGCCGGCTGCTGGAGCTGCTGGCCGTGACCGGTGCCTGCGTTCTGATCGGCTTTCACGGCGGGACGGCGAGCTATCTGCTGTTCTGGGCGACGCTGCTGCCGCCGTTTTTCGCCGTGGTCTGGCAGCTTGCGGCGGGGCGGCGTTTGCAGACCTCGATGCGCACGGACGCCCCCAGCGCCCTGCGCGGCGAGCGCCCGGGCTGCACCCTGATGCTGTTCAACGATTCGCCGCTGCCGATCCAGGCGCTCTCCGTGCGCCTGGGCGGCGAACGGCTGCAATTTGAGGAGGCGGAGCTGCAGCGCGTGTCTCTGGCCCCCGGCGAGGTGCGCGAGCTTCGCTTCGCGCCGCTGTGCCTGCACTGCGGCAAAACCGAGCTGGGCGCGGTGGAGCTGTGCCTGCGCGACCCCTTCTGTCTCACGGAGCGCAAGCTCTCCGCGATGACGCCGCTGCGGATAGAACCCCGGCTGCTGCAGCTGCCGCGGCTGCTGATCACACAGCCGACGGAGCGCGAACAGCGCCCCGGCCCGCAGATGTATCTGGGCGAGCGGGCGCCCAGCGGCGAGCTGCGCGCCTATCAGCCCGGCGACGACGTGCGGCGGGTGAACTGGAAGGTGAGCGCCCTGCAGGGCCGCCCGATCCTGCGCGTCATGGAGCCGGAGAGCCGGGACGAGCTGGTGCTGCTGCCCGATCTGCGCGGCTCCCTGCCCGCGGACGAGACGGGCTATCTGGCCGAGGACAGCATCCGGGAGGGCAGCCTGGCCCTGGCGGATTGGTTCCTGCGCCGGAGGATCCCGCTGCGCGTGCTGCCGGACGAGCGGCGCGAGACCGCGGTCCGCACGGGGGAAGATCTGCTGCGGCTGCGCGAGCTGCTGAGCGGCGACTGCTTCAACGGCTCCCGGCGGCCGGATGAGATGATGGAGCGGGATCTGGCCGCCGGAAACCCGGTCCGGCGCTACATCCTGCTGACGTGGGAAGCGGATGAAACGCTGCTGCGGCGCGCGGCCCGGTGCATCGCGCTTGGCGCGGAGGTCACGCTGCTGTGCATCGGCGGCGGGGAGGAGCTGCGCGCGCAGGCCGAAGCCGTTCAGCGCCTGGAGTTTCATCAGATCGACGTCCGGCAGGACATCTTTGCGGTCCTGAGCGGCGGAGAGGAGGGCTCGCTGTGAAGTCTTCACTGTGGGACGACCTTCCCCGCTGGCTGCTGACCTGGCTGGTCTGTTTTGCCCTCGAGCAGGGGCTGGGGTCGCTGCTGCGGATCGACAGCCGCTGGTGGCTGGCCCTGCTGGTTCTGCTGCTCTGGTGCGCCCTGGCGGCGGCAGCCGGGCGCTTTGGGCGCTTTTGGGGGATGCTGGCGCTCTGGATCGCCGCGTTCGGGCTCTGCCTGCTGCTGACAAACCGGGCTATGCTGCTCGCGGCCGCGCGGGCGGCGATAAGCCGCAGCGGCGCGGCGGGCAGCGCGGGCGAGCTGTTTTTGCTGCTGCTGTGCGGCACGCTTGCCCTGCCTTTGTCGGCCCTGCTGCGCTTTTACGGAGCGCGCGCCGCGCTGAGCGTCGGCTGGACGGCCGTCTGGATCGCGGCCGCGCTGCTGGAATGGCCCCTCCCGCGTATGGTTCCGGCCGCCATGGCGCCGCTGCTGCTGCTGACCCTGGCCGAGACGATCCGCCGGCTTCGGCGGGAGGCGGAGCCGGGCAAGGCGCTCAAGCGCGCGCTGCTGCTGAGTCTGCTGCCGGCGGTGCTGCTGCTGGCACTGCTGCCGGCGCCCGCCGAGCCCTTTGAGTACCCCCTGCTGCACTCGGTCGCGGAAAAGGTGGAAAAGCTCTGGCATGACGCGAAGAGCGTGCTGTTCTATCGGCTCGAGGGAGACCGGGACTTCGGTCTGAGCTTTAACGGCGTCTCGGACGAGGCGAGCTTGGGTCAGGGCATCGAGGGAGAGGGCGTCAGCGCCATTTTTGCGAAAGCGGTGCAGACGCCGAACGGGCCGGTCTATCTCTTCGGCAACGCCTGGAATCATTTTGACGGGCGTAACTGGAGCTCGACGCTGGAGCCGGAGGCGGCGGAGCTGCTCAACGCCCGGCTGGACACGGCGGAGCGCATCTACGCGTTCTGGCGGGTGCTGGGCGCGAAGAAGAGCTCGGCCGACTTCTCGGACTATTTCCGTGCAAACAGCGTCTATCTGAGCTGCCGGAATCTGAATCTGCGGACCATGTTCAGCGTCTGGAACACGACTCGCTTCTTCACCGACGAGCAGCGCTTCCCGTACGCCGACGCGCCGACGGGCAGCCGCTTCGACTATATTCAGGCGAACGACGTTTGGTACCGGATCTATTTTCTGGAGTCCAACGTCCGGCTGCGCGGCGCGCTGATTGCCGCCGCGGAGGGGACGGCCTACGACCCGGAGGCCCACGGGCCTCTCTGGTACCGGGTTGCGGATGACCTACACGGCAGCCTCCGCATGGATCTGGACGACAACCTGAACCTGGAAAAAACCTTCGCCCGGCGGACGGAGCTGATCCGCGGCGCCTATCTTGACTGCACGGGCGTCTCCGACCGGGCGCGCGCCCTGGCGGAGGAGATCACCGCAAATTGCGGCAGCGACGCTGAGAAAGCCGCCGCCATCGCCGCCTATTTACAGGAAAACTACAGCTATACCCTGCGGCCCGCGCCGGTGCCGGAGGGCGAGAACTTTCTTGACTGGCTGCTGTTCGAGAGCCGGGAGGGCTACTGCGCCTGGTACGCCACCGCCGCCGCGCTGCTGGCCCGCAGCGTCGGCGTGCCCGCCCGTTACGTCCAGGGCTACCGGACCAAGCTGACCGGCGACGTATTCGTGCGTATCGGCGCCGGAGACGCTCACGCCTGGTGCGAGTGCTACCTGGCCGGCTTCGGCTGGGTGACCGTGGAGGCGACCCCCGGCTTCAAGGGGGAGGGCGTCGGCTGGCTGACGGCCGAAGAGGAGCGGGTGCTGCTCGAAAAGGAGGCCGAGTCCAGAGCGTCCTCGGGGACGGAGCTGATCCTCAGCGGAGCCGACGAGGACGGCAGGGAGCCGCCGGAGCCGACCGCCGAGCCCGATCAGGCCGGCGGCAATGGCGGGAGCGGCCGGGCCGCCCCGGAGGAAGAGTCCGCGCCGCCGCGTTTCGGCTGGCTGTCCGTCCTGCTCTCCGTCGGGCTGCCGGCGGCGCTGCTGGGCGCCTGGCTCTGGCCTCGGGCGCAGCGGAAACGGCGCTATCAGAAGGCGGAGCCCGCCGCACGGCTGCTGCTCGATCTGGAGCAGCTGCTGAGCGACCTGCGCGGCAAGGGCTATCCGCGCCGTCCGGAGGAGCCCCTGCGGCAGTATTTCGCGCGGCTGCCCTGGCATTACCTCCTCGCGAGCGAGGCCGAGGCCGAAAAGATGGCCGCGCTGTACGACCGCACCTTCTTCGCGCAGCAGACGCCCAGCGAGGCGGAGCTGGCCGAACACCGGGCCTTTGCCGCGCGCTTCCGGCCCCGGACATTGCGGCAGTGGCTGATCTGGTATCGCCTGCGGGAGTAGCTTCCGCTGAGAGGCCGGGCCTCTCCCCTGCCTCTTTTCAAGCCCGAAACCCGGCGCGAAAAGCGCCCGGCGGTCACCGCTTCCGCGGCGAAGCCTCCGAAATCTCCGAACGCCGCCGGAGCCTTGACAGGCCGGAGCTGCCCCGGAGAGCTCTGCAGCCATTCGCCTCTTCCCCGTCGTCGTTGTCCAAACGGACAGAACGGAACAGCCGTCGTTCAACGTGAACCGAAAGACAAAGCAATCTGTTCCCGCTCAGAAAAACCCCCGGGAACAAGGATCGGATCCTTCGTCCGCAGAACCGGCCCCTTCACGGCGCGCCAAGAAAGTCAGTTTCCGCTTTTTCGGCATCTGTTCACGGGATTTCACGTCGGGGCAGCTTCTTTCGAAGGCGGTCGAGCAGCCGCTTTGATAAACAGCCCGGTTTCTGTCCGCATAAGCAAAATCCTCCTGCAAATACTATCTGTGACAACAGATAGAAACGCAGGAGGATTTTTGATATGAAAGCAACCGGAATGGTCCGCCGGATCGACGACCTCGGCCGCGTCGTGATCCCGAAGGAGATCCGCCGCACCATGCGCATCCGCGAGGGTGACCCGTCACAGACGACATTGGAAACCTGGCAAAAATTCAGCTTTTCTATGTTGGATTTAGCCAAACGGATGGGGCTGGAGTAGTACATATTGACGGAAAACGGTCGATTTACCATGCACATCCGAGAGGGGTCAAAAATCTTGCACAAAGAGGCTCAAAGCCTTGACAGCGCTTGCTTTTTGCCCGCAGGATCTCCTTCAACGTTTTCTGTAACGGCAGCTCGCATACCGGAAAACCTGTGCAAAATTACCAGAAAAATCCCCCGGGAAGGGCTTGAAACAACCCTCCCGGGGGATAATCTTTGTCGGCCGCCCGACACGAAAGGATCACACTAAGCTTGTATCACGTGGCGAACCATCTTTCCACATCCTCCGTCATCCCGATCGGCAGGAGACGAATATTGGAATGGCACGCCTCCGCGGTCTACTCCCACTCCCTCCATCCAGAGACGTTCAGCCATTCGGAGACTGGTGTTTTGCTGTCCCCGACGCATTGGTTGAAGGATATATTGTTTCTCTTGTAAAGCGTGTTTTGCTCACGCCTCTGTTTTTGAGTCAAATCCTTAATCCGGCTCAATGTCTTAGCTCTCGAAAAATGTCCTGTTTCATCCATCGCTTCATAGCAGCACAGGACTATATCATGAAATGCATCCTCAGTTGTCTCATCTGAAAGGAGAGAGCGTACAAATGCCCGGATTGCATATGGCAACGCTTCTATTTCTGCTTCAAACTTGCTTGGCTCTTTGACTTGGTTACAGGAGGGTTTTCGCTGTAATCCCCCTGCCAAAAGGCGAGTTCTTCACTAAACTTTACTTCATACCTGGCTGGCAATGTTGTTTTGTGCCTTTTGAGATGCTCTACAGCAGACGGGAGCCGTTTTGAACCGTTCTTGGGAAATCTGACAGCGTTCTCGGAATCGCTTTCAAAGAAGCAAAGGTGTCGGGCATCATCGGTAAACCTTATTTCGACTGTCTTTCCACTTAGTACCTCTGCGAGTTTCCCGTTCAAAATCAGCCTGCCATCTGCGTAGATGCTCACGCGAAGGCTGCTGATATGACTGTCGGGAGGAACTGCAATAAATGTGAACTGCTCCAATGATAAAAACGTGCTTGTTGCCATTTTCTGGCCTCCTTATATTGATTTGCACATCGTGCAAGGTCAGTATATATGGCAACAATTATGTAAGTAAACAACGACAGGCCGGGAATTGACCCGGTCTGTCATCATTTATTCGAACTATAATGCAGTTGCTGGAATTTCGATAGAAATGGCTAATCGTCCACCCAATGCCTTCGCAATTTGATCAAGTGTCGCAACAGAAGGATTCGCGATACCTCTCTTTTTTAGAAATGTCAGACTGATCAATCCCAGACAGTTCCGCTAACTGCTTTTGAGAAATACCTGCAATTGCACGAGCTGCAGCAACGGCATGTGCTGACTCTTGATGAACGATCGGTTTTTCATGAAGAACAGTTTCGCCGTCTTCATAGATTGTTTCTGTCTCGATATCAAGTTCATCACTCCAAACAATACCGTATGCTCCCATCATCTTTCCAGACAAGAACAAGGATCTATCCTCTAACTGCTTTAACTGTGGATACTTAGAGAACAGTACGCTCATATCGTATCGTTTGACAATTCCATCCTGGAAGCTTACTTCCAAAGAAGTGCCTTCTAAAAGCTTTAAATCTATCGCTTTATGAAACATCTTCATTTTGTCCCTTCCACATGAAAGTGTTCCCTAAACTCAACTCTCTTCTCTGGTTTCAAAGACCTCTCACTGTTTTTGACGCTTCTTCAATCATTGTTCTTACCATAGAACTTTGTATATTCAATGTGGTTTTCATCCCCGTCCACTGACGATTCTACCTTACATTTAGTGGGAGGCCATTCTGGTTGCCGTTCGAAAGAATCTTTACTTGGATCCCATGGCGTCAGTTTTCTTCTACAGCGAGGGCATTTTCTGCTGGATTGTGCAGATGGAATCCTATTGCAAAAAGTACAAGTCCAGATTATGTTATTATTCATTATGAAGCTCTCTTAATTCTACTGTTCTACTGTTCCTGAAGTTTTCTCCAATTGGTCTTACGTCAGTGTCGGATTGCCACCAGAATTATTGGCTTTCAGGTCAAATGCAATTTATAACTTGATTATTTAACCGCTTGATCCATCGGGGCATCACTCTCTGCATCAACTTCGGTTGCCGATGTCAAGCACAGACCTAGGTTCGTGTGACGCTCAAGAGAATGAACACCCTGCTTGATATAATTCCAGGACTCAACATAGTTTGAGGTCACAGAGAAATCAGATTCTGCAATGAATTTGATGAACCCGTCTACATCCTGTCTATACCGCTTTGCAAACGCCAAGGCATTCTTTTCTTTCTCTTCATCTGAAGAGTTTTGTTTGTCATGAAGTACATGATCTAAGTTACAAGACATGTAGTATGCCTGGTACGGAATTCCCCATATCTTCTGAGCACCCGATAATCTGTTAAGGCATTGGCTCTTTAGCGCATTTCGAATCAATATTCCTTCAACATTCGCCGTGCGTATTTCTGTTAGAGTGTATTGTGCTTTTGTAGCTGACGGGTCTTCCACCACGCTTTCATCGGGAATAAATGCGCCATCGGTATCGGTTATATGAATAATCTCCTGGAAATGAGTATTGTTCAAGTGGTTTGACTTAGCATACCCTTTTACCAAATCCCCAACTACGGCGAGAATTCTTGAAGGATCAGTCCCGGGTTTTGAAGTGATATCTCCGTGCGTGATATATACGAACACGGTGCTGCTGTTGAAAACTTTCTCTAACAGGACACCGAGTGCTTCATCGTCTGATGGTCCTTCAACAATCACAAATACGATTTTTTTACGCGCCACTGTATTCACCCGCCTCTCTAAAAGCAAGCGAGATTTCAGCATTATGAGTCGGCTCGTACAGCTCCTCGTCCTGTTCGCCTAGCATTATATCTCGGTAATAGAAATCACGAAGATTATTATTATCTTTGACATTTGCCATGCGTATATAGCGATGATTTGGGTTCGTAGTCGTGAATGCAATAAAGCCTCGATCAAGCGTTTCAAGCGGTCTCAGGTTATGAGAAGTAAAAATCAGCTGGCCTTTCCCTTTTTCCGCTATAATCCGGAGAAGTTCGCCAAGAAGATACTCAAACACTCCTGCATCCAACTCATCTACTGCAACAGTAATTGATGGCTGATTGTAAACAACGATAAGCAACTGGAGAATGGAGATTATTTTCTTGATACCTTCGGATTCGTACTTAAGAGGTATCTCTTTGTTATTTCTATTGGACATTAGCTGAATCCGATTCCCGCGTTCTCCATCAGGTAAGACTAATGAACCCAAATCTTTTACACCGATTGTTAATCCAGGAATTAATTGTGTGAGAACAATATTCATATTAGAAATAATCTTCTCTACCATAATCTTGGCTTGCTCTTGGATGTCAATTGGACTGTCAAGCGGCAGCATAAGGATTCCTTGATAGCCTTGTCTGCCCGCTGTAATCTTGAACACTAATGGTTGGGCATTGAGGCTGATTAAACCAGTGTGTGAAGTCCTCACAACAAAAAGGCTGTTATTGCCAAAGTTAACCAGGCTCTCAATAATTGCGTAATAGAATTCAAGATCTTTATCCAGAGCTCCTTTGGCCCTTTGTTCTTTTACATTCTCTCGGATAATATCTAGCAACTCTCTGGAGAAGATAAAAGACCTGGAAGATGCCTCTGCAAGTTTTTTGGCAACCAGCAAATTGGTAACGATCTCTTTATCGTTGCCTATCAGTAAACGCCGCTTAGCTACCGGAGAAAAACCATCCGAACTGTTGGTATCGATTAAACGGCCCATCTTGATCTGCTTATCAGATAAAATGGGGCATTTTAGCAGTTCATTAAAAACAACGACTTTCCGTTCGTTATGATTTGGCGCAGCTGCATTTTGGGATGTATCCAGTACACTTTTTATGCTGAATTGATAGGAGACTGTTTGTGGCCTCGATTCCAGCATAATACGAAACTCAAACGAAAGTGTCGCTTCTTCTGAATCAGTATTGATATAATCAGCAAATTCCGAAGGGACAGGCCGCCCGCAAAGCACATTCTTCAAAAGATCAAGTGCTTCAATGATTGACGTCTTACCAGATCCATTTTGACCATAGATACCAACAATACTTGCCTTATAGTCCTTTCTCGGGTTTTCCAGAGCAAGACTTCCATTCACAACGTTCTTAAAGTTTTGAATATTAAGGTTCGTAATGCGGACAATCGGTGCATTCATGTAAGTTACCTCCAATCCCTCCATGACCGTGCGCTTATTATATCATTGTTTCCGCAGAACGTCAATATGAACTAAACAATATTCACAAAATGTTCTGTTTTGTTTATTCGTTTTCGTTTTTTGGAATTTTATCAAGAAAACCGTCGTGCGATGTCGAAGTTTTTACTCTGTAGCTATTCCTCGAGCTGTGAAGGGACGCGAGAGGTTCGCGCCTACGACTATGCGGATTTCCATGTTCTAATGCTGGAGCGGATGTATCAGCAAAGGCTTAAGGGCTATGCCGAGCTCGGCTATCAGACATTGTCTGATGATGCAGAGAGTATTCCGGGCATAATATATTTGGCTAGAAAAAGCTTCTCAAAAGGGCAGCTTCGGTACTGCGCATCTTTATTCAGCCGCTTAGCATCCTTTCGCAAACGAAAAAATGTCGTTTTCTTCTGATATTTTTTCGTTTTCGTTTGACTTTCTTTCGTTTGAGGATATAATAGAAACAACAAATTATTCTCGGGGGGGGGGCAATCTTATGCCAGATGGAATCCTTGTAAAAGAAGCCGCTGCACGATGGAACTTAACAGAGCAGAGTATAACCGGGATGTGCCGCAGCGGCAAGATCCCAGGCGCCTTCAAAGCGGGTGGAACATGGTATATCCCAGCTGATGCGGAAAAGCCGGTTGATGGGCGTGTGCGCACCGGCGCATACAAGAAAGCGTCGAGCAAAACAAAACTGCCTCTCCCGGTTGGCATTTCCGACTACCGGGTCGCGTCAACGGAATACTACTATGTGGACAAGACCCTGATGATCAAGGACTTCCTGGATGAGCGGCCGCAGGTGGCACTGTTTACCCGCCCTCGGCGCTTTGGCAAA
>JAILOS010000124.1 GCA_024690695.1 Oscillospiraceae bacterium | reverse complement strand
ACTGGCAACGCTGGTCGGCGTGCCCATGTACGCGGATATCTTCGGCACGATCCCGGTGGCGGAGGCACTGCTGGGAAAGGGCGCTCTGCTGGGTACGATCCTCAGCTTCATGATGGCGGTCACAACGCTGAGTCTGCCCTCACTCATCATGCTCCGCAAGGCTGTCAAGCCCAGGCTGCTCGGCACTTTTATTGCGATCTGCGTGATCGGCATCATTATCGTTGGATACGGCTTTAACGCCTTCCAGTATATCTTCATCTGACAGGAGGATTATTCATGAACATCAAGGTTTTAGGCGGCGGATGCCGCAACTGTGAGAATCTGTTGGCGGCCGTGAAAGAGGCGGTTGCCGAAAGAGGGATCGAGGCTGAAATCGAGTACATCACCGACATGGGCAAAATCATGGAATACGGCATTATGAGTACCCCAGCGCTGATGGTCGATAACAAGGTTGTGTCCATGGGACGTGTGTTGAAGGCAAAAGAAGTGATGAAACTTTTATAGTAATGCACCCCACTCTCAAAAAAAGCACCCCGGGCAGAGTAAAATGCACTCCGCATTGACCCCGGGGTGCAGTGGTATTACAATTAGCGCGATTTGCCACGAACGCCGTTGAGAGCACACAATCTCAACGGCGTTTTTCTTAGAGCCAAAGAGGCGTTAATAAACCCCCAGTTGAACTGGGGGTAAGCAAAAAAGACTTTAGTGTATGGCAGAGAAAACCTCCTGTGCCAAACGAAGCACGGTCTGGCAGCCACAAAAGAAAACACAGGAGGTTTTGTCATGAAAGATGACATCCGAGGTTTAGCACACAGTAAGCTGCTCTCTTTACGTTTTCATCAAATACCCTTCCTGGATCGCCGCTATGGTCGCGGCCGTGCAGACAACCGCGGCGCTGTATCGAAGATCTATGAACGCCGTCGTCAGCGGAAGCACGAACAGCAGCCCTCCGGTCACCTTGTTCGCCGCGGAGTGCACCGAAAGGAGCTTTTTCTGCCGAATAAATCCCGCTGCGATATTCGCCGTCCTGATCAGGGCAATGACGGCGATCCATATACAGAGCCAGACCGGAACATGCAGTACGGGCAGCCATTTGATCAGGCATACCGCCGCGAAAACGATATCCGCAGCCGTATCAAGCCTTGAACCGAACTCGCTGACCGTGCCTGTTCTCCTCGCCACTGCGCCGTCTGCGATATCGGTGATTCCGGCCGCCGCATAAAGCGCAAGAAAAGCCGGAGACATGGCCGGGCAGAACAGCAAAATGACGCTGATCGCGATCCTGATCCCGGTTATGATATTTGCCATGTTATACCGGCGTCCCCACTTCGATCAGATTTCCGTCCGGATCGTAGAAGCGTATGACTTTCTGCCCCCAGCTGTGCGTCATGAGCCTGTTGACATATTTCACTTCCGGACAGCAGCTCTCGAGCTTTTTTGCAAAAGCTTCTATGTCGCGTTCCTCAAAATAGAGCTCGCAGGAATTGTTCTCCGGAATAATCTCCTTCCCGAGGAACTCTTTCCAGATTTTCTCTTCCTGAAGAACCAATCCTTCCGTCAGGACCATGTTTCCGTCGTTGTCAAGGACCGTCTCGAGACCGAACAGATCGTGGTAGAACTGCCTGGATCTCTCGATATCCCGAACTGCGATCAGTACGTTTTTCAGCCTCATCGTTTCCACTTCCTTCAAGTCGAATCCCGGTCTCTTTCCGTCCAGTATACCGACGAACTATGAACATTTCAACCGAAAAGCGCCGAAAAGACGCAGAAGCAAAACGCCCGCGCCGTCCGGGGGCGCCGCCTTAAGAATTCTTTGTTTGAATTCGCCGCCGCGGCGCGGTATAAAGAAGGCGACCCGATCCTTTGCCGAAGCGGACGCGCGGACCGGGCGGAAAGGAGCCCCATGAGAAAACGCATCGCGCTGTTGTTGTGCCTTTTGCTGCTTGTACCGTTTGCGGCGGGCTGCACCGCCGTGCCGATCACGGAACCTGACGCCGCGGAGGAAAGCCCGGCGGCGGCGGAAGAGCCGCTCAAGGACCCGGAGGAGCCGGCAGACCCCGCGCAGCAGACGCCCGGCGACACGGAGGAAGCGCCGCCGGCCGAAACTGGCGAGACGGAGCGGGAGACCGGGGAGAAGAGCAGCCATTACCGGTTTCAGCCCAAGGTGTGCTCGTCCTATATGACGGAGGTCTTCGGCGAGAAGATGACCGAGACGTGGTTCAGCCTGGTGGACGCGGTCATGGCCGGGGAGGACAGCTTTGCCTGCCCGGACGCGGACACCTACTGGTGGGTGATGGGGCAGTATCCCGACCGCTGCTTCCCGGTGCTGAAGGATCTGATCTATTACGGCGTCGACGTGGATCATCCTGTCAAGGACGGCGTGGCGAGCTTTACCTACACGGTGCCGCGGGAGGAGGCCGCCGCGCGGATCGCGGATTTTGCGCAGTTTGTCGAGGAGATCCTCAACGAGACGCTTGAGGACGATTATTCCGATATGGAGAAGGCTCTCACGCTGTACATCTACTTCTCCCACAGCTATATCTACGATTACGAGGCCGCGAGGCCCGACGCCGCGCCGGACTATTTGTCCAGCTACCGCGTGTTCAGCACGGGGACCGGCATCTGCCAGGAGTTTTCCGTCGCCTATTCCTATCTACTGCTGCAGGCGGGCGTAGACGCTTCGGTTATGAGCGGGCACCGCTCCTACGACGGGGAGGGGCATCAGTGGAGCTACGTCAGGATCAACGGGCGCAGCTTTCACATCGATCCGACCTATGTGATCGGCGACAGCGACTCGCTCAGCTACTTTATGATGGACGACGCGCAGCGCGAGGCGGCGGATTGCTACGACAGGGAGGACTTCGTCATCTGCTCGCACTATTCGCAGGAGCATCCGCACCCCGACTACGCCGCGGACGACGACAGCTTCCGCGCGATCTGGGGAGGCCGCTTCGAAGCGCTCGACCACGAAAAGCGGATCCTGACCTATACCGCGTATAACGAGCAGGGCGAGCTGGAAACGCTGCGCTTCGACTATACGGGGTGGTGAACGGCCTGCGGGAAATCGCGCCGGAAAAATCCCGCCCGACAGGAAATACAGGGGTGTATCCCGCCGAAAGCTGTGGTATAATGGAAACGGAAGGCGGTTTCTCGCCGAAAGGAGGGCGTCTCAATGAAAATCACCAAGAAAAACGGCACGGTCTGCCTTTTTGACGATGAAAAGGTGACCGGGAGTATTCTGAAAGCCCATGCGGACGTGAAGGGAGAAAAGCTCACGCCCGCGCTGGCCCGCGCGCTGGCCGACGAGGTTTTCGCCCGGCTGACCGGGCGCGGCGGGATCATCAGCTCGGCGGACGTGCGCGAATGCGTGGCGGCGCTGCTCCGGGAGAAGAATTTGACGAAGACCGCGAAGAGCTATCTGGAGTACAAAAAATGACCGCGGTTCCCACCGCGGAAAAGGAGGAGCGCAATGGCGTCGGGCGTCGTTCATCTGGCCGTCGTCCATGAGATGATGAAGCGCCGCTCGTTCAGGGATCCGGCCCGGCTGAAGTTCGGGGCGCTCCTCCCGGACGCGGGCGATCGCGGCGGCCGCCGCAGCCATCTGAGGATCAGCTTTGAGGACGGCCGCAGGAGCTACGATTTCGAGGGCTTTCGCCGCCTGTTCGGAAGCCGTATGCGGGAGGACGACCTGTACCTCGGCTATTATCTCCATCTGGTGCAGGACGCGCTGTACAGGCACTTCGTTTACGGCCGGTATCGCTGGGATCCGAGGGCGCCGGGCAATATCGACCGGCTGCACCGGGATTACGAGCTCGTAAACGGCTATGTCATCTCCCGTTACGCGCTGGTGAACGACCTCGCGGTCCCGGAGGGCTTCGAGCGGGAGGCGCTGTGCGGCCTGTGTTCTTTTGATACGGCGGGGCTCCTTAACGACGCGGAGGCCTGGTTCGGTCCGGCCGGGGAAGGGGAGATCTTTTTCTTCACCGCGGAGATGTCGGACGAGTATATTTCGGAAGCCGCCGCGTTCTGCCTGGAGGAGATCGAAAGGATCGAAAAGGGAGCGCCCGGCCTTGACGCGCGCGCCATCGCCTGGAGCTGAGGGGCGCGGAACCGGGCCCGGCCTGCGGGAAAAATCTTTTCAACAAGCCAAACGGACAGCGCCGCCGAGAAGATTCTCGGCGGCGCTGTCCGTTGTCGTTCAAAGCCGTTCGAAAGCGGCCCGTCACTTGACGAAAACGCCTTCGGCCACGTCGTATACCAGAGCTTCGGCCTCGCTGCCGGCTTCGTATACGAGGAGCTTCTCCGGCAGCTTCTCAAACGCGCGGCCGGAGCTGCGGGAATAGCCGTCGGAAGCGGCGTTGGAGACCTCCAGAAAGTAGGCTTCTCCGTCGACGACGGCGTCGACCTTCAGGGACCGCCACGAGCTTTTGAGGGTGATGCCGTCAAAAACGACCGTCAAAATGCCGTTCTCGTCCAGCGTCGTCCCGGTGATGCGTATCTCAAGCTCGTCCTTGCCCAGCTTGAGAACGGCGAGCGTCGGATCCGGCGTCTCCTCGGGCGCGGCTTCCGCCGTCGCCTCCCCGGCGTCCCCCTCGTCGCTCTTCGGCGTCTCGTCCGTCTGCGCGGCCGTTTCGCTCTCCGGGGCCTTCTCGCTGCGCCCGCCTGGCTCGTCTTCCTCGCCGCCGCAGCCGGCCAGCAGAGTCAGCAGCGCCAGAAGTGCAAGAAGCAGAGCAATTGCTTTTTTCATGTGTTTTACGCCTCCGTTTTTTACAGATTTTCAATACTTTTCGGAAGGATTGACCGCTTCCTCCGGCTTCAGTCCTCCCGGTGGCGGTAGGGTGTGTTCTGCCACTTGCCGCCCTGCGCCCGGTGCAGCTCCTCGGTCAGATGATCCCAGAGCAGCACGTCGCCCGCGTCGGGATAGAATTCCAGAAAACGGCCCTCCACGAAGGTATAGAAGCGGCTGATGTCGGTGCACATGCCGTAGGTGGGGACCTGTGCGCTGGGCAGATCGAAGCGGAAGGGCCTGCCCTCCAGCACGCCGTCGAAGTGCAGCCCGCCGTGATCCAGCGTCAGCGTGCCCTCGCCGCGGATCAGCGAGGTCGCGTCGCCGGTCAGCGGCCTGTGCTCCGGCAGGACGCCCACCCGGACGTGCCCGCTGTGCCGGAAGTCCGGCCTGCGAACCTCCTCGGCGGCTCTCTGACGCTCGAGGATCGTCCAGTCCGTCACGAGCTCCGGGCAGACGCTGTCGCCGACGGGGCGGAGCTGGCAGGTCTCGTCGAGCTCAACGGTGTTGCCGCAGCGGCGGCAGCGCATCGTGCTGCCCTCGCAGTCCATCTCGTAGAGCGCGCCGCAGCGCGGGCAGAGATAGAGCAGCGTGTCCAGACGCTTCGCCATCTGCCCCTTGCCGTCGAAGCGCACCTGCGCCTTCCGGTTCCACAGGTAGTCGTCGTGGGCGAGCAGACGGTTCATCGTGTCCTCGATCTCCTCCACGCTCAGCTCCTTGAGCTGCTGCGCGGTAAACATCCGGTCGACGACGACCTCGACGCGGCCTTTGCGCTGCTCGAGACAGTGCTTCGTAAAGGTCAGATAGGCGCCGGAGATCTTGGAATAATACACCGGTACGCCCAGCTTTTTCAGGAGCTTGGCGCTGCCGGGGATCACGGGCTGCGCCATGCCGGTGATGGAGCTCATCCCCTCCGGCATGAAGCAGACGTTGCCGCCCTGCCCGATCACGCGCAGGATCTGCCGCATCGCGTGGGTGTCCGGCGTGAAGTTCTTCTTGGGGATCACCTGCATCGTCGGCAGCAGCCAGCTCGTCGGGAAGCGGAAGAACTCGTTGTAGCCCACCACGTAATTCAGCCGCTTGGGGTAACAGGCCGGCGCGGTGAACTGATAGTCCGCGCGGGAGGCGTGGTTGGCGATCATCACGATGGAGCCGGGCTCCTCGGACGGCCGCGCCTTATAGGTAAAATGCGTGTTGGTTCCCCGGTTGAGCACGGCGGTCACCTTCATCAGCAGCCCGTACAGCAGCGCGGGCGGGCTTTTCACCCGGGCGCTCTCGATCCTTTCGTCGATCGTCATGGTCGGTCCCTTCCTTCCGTTTGTTTTTTCATGTTTGTATGATAACACGCTTCCCCCGGCGCTGAAAAGACATTTTTTGAAAAACCGCGGAGACGGCGGTTCAGCGCGCGTGCTTTTCGCGGTACTCGTTCGGGGTCAGCCCCGCGTATTTCTTGAAGACCCGCGAGAAATGCCCGTGCGAGGAGAAGCCGAGATAGGCGCTGATCGCCGCGAGCGATTTGTCCGAATAGCGGAGGAGCCGCTTGGCCTCCTCCGTTTTTTCGTTCAGAATGAAATCGGTGAGCGTCATGCCGGTTTCGGCCTTGAAGCGGGCGGAGAAGTGCGTGCGGCTGAGATAGAGCTCGCGGGCCATCGCCTCGGTGCTGATCGGCTCGGACAGGTGGTGCTGCACATAGTTGGCGACTTCGATCTGCAGCTTCGTCGGCGAGCGGTGGCGGCGGATCTTCTCCACCTGCTCGGTGAACTCCAGCACCATGTTGTACTGCAGGTTCGTGATCTGCTCCTGCGTCGTCAGCGTCTCGCAGCGGCGGATATAGGCGTCGGAGAGGGAGAGAGCGTCCTCCGCGTCCATGCCGCCGCGGATCGCCGCGCGGGAGACCAGCGTCGCCGTGACGATCAGCGTGTTCCGGAGCTGCCGGAGCTGGTCGGCCGCCAGTACGCCGCCGCGGATCGCCGGCGCCGAGCCGACCCACTGACGCAGCGCGGCGCTGTCGCCCTTGCGGACGATGTTCAGCATCGTCTCCTCCAGCGCCAGCGTGTTGTGCGGAGGGCGCGGCGCGTCCGTCTCGTAGACCTTTCTGGTCCGCGTGCTCTCCACCTGCTTTTTGATGGTTTCCTGCTCCGCCTCCCGGATCAGGATGTCCCGCAGCTCCAGCTCCTCGCCGGTAAGGGTGTAGTTCACCGGGCAGAGCATCATCAACAGGCTTTCGAGCGGCATCGGCACGATCGCCTTCATGCCCTCGACGAAGGCCGTGACCTCCTCTTTCGGCACGTCGCACCGAAAGGCCAGCTCGCGCAGCGTCTGCTCCTGCGCGGCGATCTGCGCCGTGGGGCCGACGACCAGCCGGAGGTCTCCCCAGTGGACGACCCCGTACAGGTAAAAGCGGGGCGTGATATAGTAGCCGACGGGGCCTTCGAGCGCCCAGATCTCCCTTCGGTACAGCGCCATAGGGTCCCGCGGAAGCCGGACGACCGAGGCGTAGCAGACCTGTTCCTCTCCCTGAAAAACCCGCGCCGGGATGCCGGAGAGGCTGGAGAGCGTCTTGCAGAGATAGGGCAAATTGACTTTTTTCATGCCCGAAACCGCCTTCCTGTAAAGTCGATACAATTATACTGAAAAACATACAATAATGCAATACACGGAGGCGAAATTTTGCTATGCTTGAAACAGAAACAAAAGCTCGGGACGACAGAACCAAAAATGGGAGGAAACAAAAGATGAGACTGCCGGCAAGCCGTGTTCAATCCCCGGAAGTGACAAAAAAAGAAAAGTGGCTGGGCTATCTGCTCGGCCCCGCGGGCGCGCTGCTCCTGAACGCAGTGCTCGCGACCTATCTGAACGTCTACTACACCGACGTGCTGAAGCTGACGACGCTGTGGGGCGGCGCTTTTCTGACGATCTTCCCGGTCGTCTCCAAGATCATCGACGCCGTCACGAATATCGTCATGGGCCAGGTGATCGACCGCACGAAGACCAAAGAGGGCAAAGCCCGCCCGTGGCTGTTCCTGTCGGCCTTTCTCGTGCCGGTCACGGGCATCCTGCTCTTCACCGTGCCGGAGGGGAGCGACACCCTGAAGGCGGTCTGGGTCATGATCTCCTACAACCTGTTCTACTCCTTCGCCTACACGATCTTCAACATGAGCCATAACCTGATGGTGCCGCTGTCCACCCGCGACGGCACCGCGCGCGGCGGGCTGAGCGTCTTCAACCAGATCACCACGATCATGATGAGCGGGATCCTGGTCGCGCTGGTGTTCCCCATGGTCAT
>JAILOS010000094.1 GCA_024690695.1 Oscillospiraceae bacterium | reverse complement strand
ACGGTCTTCTGCAGGTCGATGATGTAGATGCCGTTGCGCTCGCAGTAGATATACTCGGCCATCTTGGGGTTCCAGCGGCGGGTCTGGTGTCCGAAGTGGACGCCGGCTTCCAGCAGCTGCTTCATGGATACGACTGACATTGTTTTTCCTCCTGATTATTTTTGTTATTTCCTCCGGAGACTTCCGGCCTCTCTCCAGCCGCCGCGGCGGCCACGCGGAGAAAGGATCCGTCTCCGTGCGAAATGCCTTGACAGTATATCAGACACAGCCGCGGATTGCAAGAGCTTTTTGCCCTCCGCGGCGCACTTTTTTTGCGGTTTTCGGATTTCCTTCAAAATTTTTTCTTTTTTGGATTGCAAAGGGCAAAAAACAGGTATAGAATGGAAATGCACGAGAGCAAAGGAGGGATTTCCATGCTCGAAAAAAGCTTTATTGAGGTCTATGACAAGTTCAAGCTCCAGTTCTATCGCCGCGTTTTTGATCAGGTGCATGAGCGCGAGGGCTCGCTGTCGGCCATGGAGGCCTTTTCCCTCGAGGTCATTTTCATGCTGGACCGCCCCACGGTCGGGCAGTTTGCGGATTTTCTCCACATCTCTCAGTCAAACGCGACCTACAAGGTCAACAGCCTGATGAAAAAGGGCTATCTCGAACGCCACAATTCCCAGGTGGACCGCCGGGAGTATCATCTGGTGCTGTCCGAAAAGTTTTATCGCTACCGCGATCTGATGAGCAGCTACGAGCGCACGGTGATGCAGCGCGTCCGCGAGCGGCTGCCGGAGGCGGACGTGCGGAAGTTCGACGAGATCCTGCAGGTCATGTCCGCCGAGCTGATGCCCGAGTGCGACGAGTGACGGAACGGGCGATCGCGAAGGCGCAAAAGCCTCGCGGTCGCCCGGTTTGCCGAAAGCCGGAGCCCCGGCTGTCCTTCTGCGCGCCGGCGAAGAATCCGCAGCGCAAAAAAGCAGGGGAACCGCCCCTGCTTTTTTGCGCGCTTTCGACTTTTCCGGTTTACAAAAGCCCCCCCGCTGCGGTAAGATATTCAATAAGAAAAGGCGCGTCCCGCGCGGACGGGCCGAGAAAGGAGATCTTCCCATGAAAAACGAAGCCTCGCCCGCCGGCGCACTGAAGCTGAATGTCAGGCGCACCGCGCTGATCGGCTTTGCCTTCTTCGGCATCCTCCTGCTCTGGCAGGTCTGGGATACCTGGTGCCCCCCGCTGGTGACCGACATTTTCGCCAAAAAGCTCTACGGCATGTCCTCCGCCGAGCTCAACGAGACGAACCCCGCCGCGATCCACGAGCTCCAGCGGATCGTCGGTCTCGTGATGGGCTGCGACAATCTGGCCGCTCTGCTGCTGCTGCCGATTTTCGGAAACCTCTCCGACAAAACGAAGACCCCGATCGGCAAGCGCATGCCCTACATCCTCGTCGGCACCTTCGTGTCCGCCGTGGCCTTCCCCTTTATCCCGCTGTTCATGCACAAGGGCAGCGTCGTCGGCATGATCGCGATGATGGCCGTCGTGCTGATCTTCATGATGATGTACCGCAACCCCGCCGTCGCGCTGATGCCCGATATCACGCCCAAGCCCCTGCGCGCCAAGGCCAACGGCATCATCAACATCATGGGCTACTTCGGCGGCGCCTTCGCCACCGTAATGGGCATGATCGGGATCATGAAGCTGTCCAACTACATCAACGAGAAGGATCTCATGGCCCGCAATCTGATGACGATCGAGCTGCCCTTCCTGATTGCCTCGGTCTTGATGGTGATCTCGGCGCTGGTGCTGTTCAGGACGATCCGGGAAAACGAGCTGGCCGTCCAGCTCAAGGACGAGCTCGAGCTCGGCGAGCGGCTCGCCGCCATCGAGACCCCGATCGACGACGACAAGCCGATGTCGAAGGCCAACCGCAACATGCTGCTGGCGATCCTCGGCGCGGAATTCTTGTGGTTCATGGCCGACAACGGCATCGCCACCTACCTGTCCAACTACGTCATGTATTACCTCGGCTCCGCCTCCAACCACACCGGCACGCTGACGATCGTCGGCGGCGTCTGCTCCGTGATCGGCTTTGCAATCGCCGGCGGCATTGCTGAAAAGATCGGCCGCAAGTGGACGATCTCCGCCGGTCTGTCCCTCACGGTCGTCGGTCTGATCATCATGTGCTTTGTCGCGCCGACCGGCGTCGTCGCGCCCAAGGCCGAGCACGGCGAGTTCACCTTCCCGACGCTGATGTACGTTGTCTGGATCCTCAAGGGCTTCGGCATGGCCCTGGTGCACAACTGCTCCTTCCCGATGGTCGTCGAGCTCTGCTCGTCCAAAAAGATCGGCAAGTTCACCGGCTACTACTACGCGGCCTCGATGTCCGCGCAGACGATCACGCCCTTCCTGTTCAGTCTGCTCCTTACCGCCACCGGCGCCTGGCGCGCGCTGCCGATCTACGGCTGCATCCTGATCGCGTGCAGCTGCGCGGTGTTCACGCTGCTGGTGAAGAACATCAAGGCCGGCAAGGTCGCCAACGTCACCGGTCTCGAAGCGCTCGGCGCGGACGACTGAGCCGCGCGGGAATCATTCCGGCGCTTTCCGTCTATACTGAGAAACAGAGGTGTTTTGCATGACGAACCAAGAACGCAGAAGGCTCCGGCTGCTGCTGGGCCTCACGGCCGCGGCCGCGGCGCTGCCGCTGGCGCTGGTCTGCCCGGGGAAGGTCACCCGGCGGCAGAAGGCTCCCTTTCTCGGCGTGAATTTCGCCCACCGCGGCCTGCACACCCGGGATAAGCAGATCCCCGAAAACTCCCTCCCCGCCTTCGAGCGGGCCGCCCGCGAGGGCTACGGCATGGAGCTGGACGTGCAGCTGTCGAAGGACGGGCAGGTCGTCGTCTTCCACGACAACACGCTCGACCGCGTCTGCGGCGTCCACGCGCGCGTGGACGAGAAGACGCTGGCGGAGCTGCGCGAGCTGCGCCTGTGCGGCACGGAATACGGTATCCCGCTGTTTTCCGAGGTGCTGGACACGGTGCGCGGGCGCGGGCCGCTGATCGTGGAGCTCAAATCCGGCCGCCGCAACCGCGAGCTGTGCGAGAAGACTTACGCGCTGCTGAGCGAATACCGGGGCGAGGTCTGCGTGGAGAGCTTCAATCCCGTGATCGTGGGCTGGTTCCGCCTGCACGGGCGCGATCTCGTGCGCGGGCAGCTCGCCGCGCCGATGAAGAGCTACAAGGGCGAGACGAAGCCCTTCACGGCCTTCCTGCTCAGCCACGTGCTGCTGAACTTCATCGGCCGTCCGCAGTTCATCGCCTACAAGATCGGCTACCGGCCGCCCACGGTGCGGCTGTCGGAGGCGATGGGCGCGATGAAGGTCGGCTGGACCAGCCACGAGCCCTGCAACGAGAAGGGACGCGACGCCGTGATCTTCGAGTTCTACCGCCCGAGGGTACAATATAAATAAGCGCCGTGACAAAAGAAAGGGCCCCGCGGATTCAGATCCGCGGGGCTCTTTTTGCCGGTTCGGCCGGGCGGGCGGCGTCAGGCGTCCCGCTCCGGCACGTTCGCGCCGTGCGTCCGCAGCAGGCGCAGGAAGCGGTCCGCCGTCTCTCCGTTGGGGACGACGACGCAGAGGATACGTCCGTCGTCGAGATCGATGCGCATCGCGGTCCGGCGCTTGTTGGTGAAGCTCAGCTCCTTCACGCTGCCGTAGCCGAAGCGCGCAATCTCCTTCATTGAGGCGAGCGCGCCGACCATCGCCCGCGCAAAGCCGCCCTGGGCGCCGACCACGGCCTCCTCCGCCTCGAAGCGGACGACGCCGGCGCCGAGCATCCCGTTGGGCTTGCCGTTGCTCGAAACGCTGACGGAGCCCTCGACCTCGGGCAGCTCGGCCTGTACGGACTCGCGGCCCTCGATCGCCGCGGCGGCGCGGCCGGCGGCGGTGTCGGCCTGCATCTTCTCCTCGTCGCTCAGCAGCGCGGCCTTGCGGTTCTTCACGCCGAGGAACAGCAGCACGAGAATGACGATGTGCGCGAGCAGATCGACGCCGAGGTTGAAGATCGCTTCGGGATAGTCCAGCAGACTGATCAGCAGGAACGCCACGACCAGCGTGTCCAGCGCAAACAGCACGAGGCCGACGATCAGCCACAGGCCCTTTTTCTTGGAGAGGATATAGGCCGCGACGTAGGCCGCGAGGATCAGCGCCGGGAGCACGATTCCGAGCGCTTCGGGCTCAAAGAGCATGTAGGCCAGGCGGATCGAGACGACGTAGTACGAGTCGGACTGCAGCAGATACAGCACGCAGTTGAGCGCCGTGAACAGGATCACGCCCAGCAGCGTGTTGCGCGCCAGATTGTAATAGTGGGACGGGGATTTCTTGAGTTTGTTCATGTCTCCTCCTCCGGAGGCGCCGGGCGGCGCTTCCTTTTTTTCGGTCCGTTGTCAGTATAAGCCCGCGCCGCGGAAAAGGCAAGCCCCGCCGTGGGATTTCGAGCGGGGCGAGCCCTGCGGGGTGGGGCCGCCGAGGGCGGCCGCCCCTCCGAGATGGGGCGGCGTTTGCGCGGGCGGGACGCCGAGGACGCCGTCCCCTGCGGGGTGAGGCGAGGGCCGCGCAGGCTGGCGGGCGACCGCGAGGGTCGCCCCTGCGAGGGGGCCGTGAGGTTCGCATAGGAAAACGGGACGTCGAGGACGCCGTCCCCTGCACGATAAACTCCTCACTCCTCACTAACCGCTTCTGCGCGCAAAACCGGGCGGCCGCGGAGTTTTTCCGCGGTCGCCCGGTTTGCAGAAAAGCAAAAATCAAAAACGGAAAACGCCTCACAAGCCCCGGCGGAGCTGGCGCAGGCGAGAGGCCGCGTCGGTCAGCACAAGGAGCACGCCGCCGTAGAGCAGCAGGCGCGGCAGCTCCGCCGCGCTGAACACCGCCCGCAGATAATAGGCCGGCGGCAGCACGAAGCGCATCGGCCGCAGCAGGTCCAGATCCAGAAACACCGGGCAGAAGACCAGCATCGCCACCGTGAGGATCGGGATCAGCGCGCCGAACTGCTCCTCGCGGGGGCAGAGGCAGCGCAGCAGCTCGCAGAAGAGCGCGGCGGAGGGGATATACAGCAGCATCAGCAGCAGCTCGCGCCCGGCGTCCACGGTCACGCCCGCCAGCGCCATCGCGATCAGCGAGGCGATCGCCGTGGGCAGCATCGCGGTGACATGGCACAGCAGAGGCAGCCAGCGGCGCTTGCGCGCCGAGAGCCAGACAAAGCTCTCGCTGCGCTCCTCCCGGTAGCAGTACATGCCGGAGGCGAGGGCGCTGAGCACGATCAGCAGCGCGAGGATGCCCCGCAGCGGCGCGACAAGATAGCTCTTCGTCTCCACCTCCGAGCCGTCGGCGTCGGTAAAGCGCAGGATGCGCTCGGACACGGTTTCGCTCCGGTAGTAGCCGCGCAGCTCCTCCTCGGGGCGGTCGCCGGCCTTCATGTCCTTCTCCAGAAAGTCGGAGAAGACCGCGAAGGACAGATCCGGGTAGATCGCGGCAAAGAGCTTTTCCCGCGAGAGCATCAAAAAGACGTTGTCCTCGCGCTCCAGCACGGTCACGGCCAGGCCCTTGCCGAGCGAGGCGTAGCGCTGAAGCTGGCCGCTCACGTCGCTCTCGAAGATCCAGGCGGCGTCGGCCCGGCCGCTGTGGACGGCCTCGCGGGCCTCCGAGGGGAAGCGCACGCGCTCGTAGCGCACGATGCTGTCCTCGGCCAGCAGGCGCTCCACAGCCGCCTCGGCCGCGGGCTCGCCCGGGTCGCGCACGCACAGCGCGATGTGCAGCACGCCGCTGTCCTGGCGGGAAAAGATCGTCAGCGCCAGGGCGAACAGCGGCACCAGCAGCAGCACCGCCAGATAGGCGGGGCGCTTGACGAGGCGCTTGGTCAGCAGCGCGAACCACAGGGCCGCGCGGCGGATCGCTTTCATCACGGCGCCTCCTTTCACGCGCGGTTCCTGCGGTCCCGGACGAAGACCGAGAGCGCGAGGAAGATCAGCAGATACAGCCAGACGAAGCCGAGCCCCGGCGCGGCCGAATCCCGCAGCAGGCAGCCGCGCAGCAGGCGCATGCCCTGCCCGGCGGGCAGCAGCGAGCCGACGGCGCGCAGCCCCTCCGGGAAGAAGGAGGCGGGATAGAAGCAGCCGGCGAGATAGCCCTGCACGGCGGCGTTGAGAAACTGCAGCAGGATGCCGCTGACGGTGCTGTTGGCGAGCTCGTAGAGCAAA
The DNA here is from genome assembly GCA_024690695.1 of Oscillospiraceae bacterium. The sequence goes on along the minus strand of JAILOS010000094.1, from coordinate 19,633 downwards.
AACTGCAGCGCGCAGAGCATCGCCGCCACGCTGAGCGCCGCGAAAACGAGCTGCGTTTTCTCGCTCTTGTCCAGAGCGGCGAGCTCGGGGATCGCGATCTCAAAGCGCTTGAGCAGCGCCCCGAGCAGCCCGCCCGCGACCAGCATGCCGAAGAGCATCAGCAGCAGATATCCCGTAAACTCCGCCAGCACCTGCGCCGGGGCGCGCAGCCCCTCCGCGCCGAGGATCTGGCCCAGCTCGCGTGAACGGCCCGAGAAAAGCGGGCTGCAGCTGATGGACCAGAGCATCAGAAACAGGATGCCGATGCCGCAGAGATAATAGCCGGGATAGCTCAGATCGCCCGCCGCGCCGATCGTCTTCACCTGGAAGAGCCGGTCGCGGTCGAGGATCGCGGTCGCGTAGCGCCACATGACGGCGTCGCCGGCGCGCATGCCGTCGCCGTCAAGCTGTTCGTAAACGAAGTCCTGCGCGCCGTAGACGGCGTTTTCGGTCTCGAGCACGAGCGTGGAGATCGCGGTGACGATCTCGCGCATCAGCTGCGAGCCGACGTCAGAGCCGCCGCTGTTGGATACGTAGTTGATCGGCAGATGGACGCCGTACCACAGCGCCTCGGCCCAGCCGTCCGGGATCTCGGCGTAGGCGTCGATCTCCCCGCGCCGCAGCGCGCGGACGGCCTCTTCGCGGTCCATGTTCTCCAGCTTGATCGAAAAGCGCGAGGAGTCCAGACTTTCGAGCAGGCCGAGGCCCTCGCTCAGATAGCCTTCCTCGGTGTTGCCGACGATGGCCAGACGCACGAGCTGCTTCGACTCGTCCTCGGCGTTCATGCGCGAGAGCATCAGCCCGGCCAGCGCCGTCAGGACCGCCAGCAGCAGCGTCACGGCCAGCATCTGCGGCAGCAGCTTGGCCGCGCGCTTGAGCTGCAGCGTAAAATAGACCGGAAACCTCTTCATGGCCGCTCCAGATCCCGGATCAGGCCGCGCAGATTCCCCTCGTAGCGGTAATCCTCGAGCAGGCCGCCGTGCAGCAGGTGCCACTGGTCGCACATGCCCAGCTCCCACTGGTCGTGCGTCACCAGCACCAGCAGGCCGCCGGCCCTGCGGAAGCTGTCGAAGGTGTCCATGATGCGCTCCTTGCACACAAGGTCGAGCGCGGCGGTCGGCTCGTCGAGCAGCAGCACCGCCGGGTCGCGCGCGATCGCGCAGCCGATGCTCAGGCGCTTGCGCATGCCGCCCGACAGGCGCGCCGCGCCGACGCCGAGGAATTCGTGCACGCCGAGCTGGCGCAGCAGCCCCTCCTCGAGCGACTTCTCCAGCGCCTGCGGCTCGTACCAGAGGCGGAGGTTGTCCCGCGCGCTGAGCTCCTCGATCAGAGGCGTGCCCTGCGGGACGTAGGCCACCGTGCGGGCGCGGAGCGCGGTCTGGCGCAGCAGGTCCTCCCCCTTCCAGAGGAAGCGCCCGCCGTCCGGCTTCAGCACGCCCGCCATGATGCGCAGCAGCGTGGATTTGCCGGTGCCGTTGGTGCCGACGATGCCCACACAGCTGCCCGCCGAGGCGTCAAAGCTGACGCCCCGGAGCACCTGCTTTTTTCCGTATTGTTTTTTGACGTCGATGATCTGCGCGTCCATCGGCGGATCAGGCGACGCCGAGAGAACGCAGCAGCGCGGAAGGCACGCCGGCGTCCTTCAGACGGTTGATGATCGTGATGACGCCGCTGTAGTCGAGCGTGCCGCTCCACTCGGACACGTCGAGCGCGTCGGTCGGGATGCTGAGATCGTAGTCGTCAATGCTGCGGCCGTCGACGGACAGCGTAAGGAGCGCCTTGGAGCCGGCCTTGACGACGACGCGGAGGTCGGCCTCCTTGTCCGTGCTCTCGTTGATCAGCGACAGGCTGAGGCTGCGGAAGAACTCTTCCTCCTCGCCGGTCAGATCGAGCTCGTCCAGGATCTCGTCCTGCAGCTCCTTGCTCGGCGCGATGTTGATCTCGCCGTTGAAATTCTCGCCGCTGCTCTTCACGGTGACGATCGCAAGCTCGTGCTTCTCGCCGCCGACCGCGGCGCTGACGACGTACTCGCCCTTGAAGGTCTTCTCGTCCTTCTCGCCGGCGCCGACGACAGAGACCTCGATCTCGTCGTCCGCCAGGTAGTCGCTGACCCACAGCTCGGCGTCAAGGCCGGTCTTCTTTCCGTCGGCGGTCCCGATCCACTTGAAGCGGAGGAGCGTCTCGTCGTCTTCGGTATAGGTGAGTTCGCGGCCGTGGACCGCGCCGACCTCGTCGACGTAGCTGCGCAGCACGAAGACGTCGGTGATGTCCTCGGGCTCGGTGCTGTTGATGTCTTCCAGCGTCTCGTCAAGCTCGTCGATGAGCTCCTGCCAGCCCTCCTGGATCTCCTCGTCCCCGACGCCGGCAGCCTTGGCGACGTCGAAATAGATCTTCTTGATGTCTTCATCGCCGCGCACTTCCGTGCACAGGTCGCGGGCGAGATTGATCAGGTCGTCGCCGTCCAGGCGCACGGTGACCACGATGTATTCGTTTTCAATGCCGCCGGCCTTCACGGTCTCGTTGTCGGTCGTCACGTCGGTGATATTGTTGAGGATGATCGTGCCGTAGCGCGTGATCAGGCGGCCGACGGTCTCGGCGTCGGGGAGGGCGGCCTGCACGGCCGCGCCGGTCTCCATCGCCGCACGGAAATCCTCGGGATCCATGTCCATGTACTCCTGCAGGTCGAGCTTCGCGGCGCTCTTGGAGAGGTCGGGGACCGACATGTACATCATCAGGTTCGCGTAGTCGAGCAGCATGTTCATGTCCAGCAGATCGGTATCGTTGAGCAGGAGCGTGTAGGTGATGCCCACCAGCAGCTCGTCGGCTTTCTCGCTGCGGACGGCGCCCTTCATGCGCAGGCCGACGCTTTCAAACCAGCTGACGTCGACGCCGATCGCGCTCTCCAGCTCGGAGCGGAACGACTCCGGCAGGGCGCTCTGGTCGATTGTGAGCTTGAGCGTGCCCTCAGCGGCCTGCTGCTCCGCCGCCGCGGCGGGCGTGTTCGAACGGGCCGACTCGTAGGCGGTCAGCGCCTCGCCGAGCTTCTCGCCGGCGATCTCCATCTCCTGCGTCTCGACGGCGCGGTAGTAGTCTTCATCGGTTTCGTAGTCTTCCTGGCGGATTGCGCGCGTCGTGTCTTCGTCCGCGTCCTTCTTGCCGAAGAGCTTGGGCCCGAAGATCACGCCGAGCACGATCAGCGCGACGAGAACGACGCCGCCGATGGCCCAGCCGATCCAGCCGCCTTTGCGGGCGGGCTTTTCGGGACGGATCTCGGGAGACGGGATTTCCGGCGCGGGGGCCGGAGCCTCGGGGGCCGCGGGCTGCTGCCCGGCCTCCGTCTTCGCCCCGCAGGCGGGGCAGAAGCGCACGCCGTCTTCGACGTCCGCTCCGCAGTTTTTGCAGATCATGGTTGTTCTCCTTTCTGTTTGTCAGAGGGTTTTTCTTCTTTTTCCGTTTTGTCCTTCGGTTTATCTATGGTTTTCCTGTACAGGAACATGCCTGCGAGATAGAGGGCGGCCGCCAGCAGCGTGACGCCCAGCACGAGGCCGTATTCCCCGCGCATCAGGCTTTCCCCGCCCAGGACGGACAGCAGGATGCCGGGGATGCGGCCGACGAGATTGATCCCGGCGAACGCGGGCGCGGAGACGTCCGTCAGCCCCGCGGCGTAGGTGAGCACGTCCTTCGGCGAGCCGGGGATCAGAAAGATCAGCAACAGCAGCAGCTCGCGCCGCGGCTTGTTCCGGAACAGCTCGAATTCCTCCGGCTCGCGTCCGGAGAGGAAGCGCACGACCGCGCCGCCAAAGCGGCGGATCAGCCAGAAAACGCCCATCGCCGCCGCCGAGTTGGACAGCAGGCAGATCACCGTGCCCCAGAGAGGGCCGAAGGCGTAGCCCGCGGCGACGGAGAAGGGCCCCGCGGGGATCACCGCGGCGAAGACCTGCAGCACGTTCATCAGCACGAAGGCCGCCACGCCCCGGAAGCCCGTTTCGCGGATCCAGAGGCGAAAGCGCTCCGGCTCCGAGACGAAGCGCACGAGCGGCCGTCCGATCAGCCAGCCGAGCGCCGTTACGGCCGCGACCGCCGCGATCAGCAGCCCCGCGCGTACGATCCGCTGTTTCCGGCTCATCGCGCGACCCGCTCCTTTTCGCCCCCGGGCATCGGGATCGCTTCCCGCCGCGCCTCGCGAAGCCGGCGCCGCGTCTCGATCCGGGCGCGCAGCGCGTCCTCCGCGTGCAGCAGAAGCCCGGCGAGGATGAACAGATAAAACACAAAAAAGCGCCAGGTCAGCATCGCCCAGAAGATATAGCCCGTCGTGAGCATCGAAAACACCGCGTAGAACATGCCCTCCGCGGCGCCGGCGTTGCCGGGCGTGGGGATGAAGGTGATGGCCGCATAGATCAGCGCCGTGGTCGCCAGGCTCTCGAAGAAGCCGACCTCGCCGCCGAAGGCCAGGATCACGAAGAAGGGGATCGAGCAGATCACCGCCTGGTACGCAAAGCCGAGCGCGAGGATCTGCAGGCAGAGGCGGCCGTTTTTCAGCAGCTCCTTGAGGCAGCGGCTGTATTCGTCCACGTTGGCGATAAAGTTCTCGGCCGACTCCTCCTTGTTTTTCACGAGGTGCATCCGCGCCAGCAGCGACACGGTCCAGCCGGTGACGCGCCGGGCAAAGTGCGGAAAGAGCGCAAAGAGGATGATGACGACCGGGAAAAAGGAATAGAAAAACAGACCGATGGCGGCCGCCACGCGCACGACCTCGCTCTCGCCCGTGCCGCCGCCGCACAGCAGCACCAGCAGCGCCAGCAGGATGAAGCCGAACTGCATCGACAGAAAGCCCGCCACGGGGATCGCGGCGCTCGGCCCGTTGGGCACGCCGTTTTTCTTCATATAGTAGATCTGGAAGGGCTGGCCGCCGACGCCGGAGGGCGTGACGTTGTCATAATAGCGGCCGATCAGCACGGTGCGCCGTGCAAGGCTCCGGTCGACCCTGCCGCAGGTCGCGCGCATCACCAGCGCATACTTCCAGGTCTCCAGCGCCACCGCCGCGGCAAGGCACAGCAGCGCCGGGATCAGCAGCAGCCAGCGGATCTCCACGTCGCCGAAGCGGTCGGCCCCGTCGCTGCCGGCGAACTCGCGGATCGCCGTCCAGCCGATGACGAGCGCGTTGGCTGCGACAAAGATCACGGTGGGCCAGGGAGATTTTTTCTTTTTTACGGGGAGCTCCGTCTCCACGGCCTCGCCTCCTTGCCGCAGCGCCCGGCTTTGAACCGAGCCGCTACCATCTTATAAAATAGCCGTCGGAAAAACAACAGGAATTTGTTAACAATCGGCGCCCGGCGGCGGGCGGCCTTCGCAGGCTCAATAGAGCTGCTCGAAGTGTCCATAGTGGTCGGGCGTGTAGAAGATCAGCCCGTCGTTGGAGAAGACGATCCGTTCCGTTCCGCGCTCGTCCGCGCCGAGGGTGTTCACGTCGCACTCGGTCCACGTGCGGCCCTCCGCGTCCGGCAGCAGGCCCTCGCGGTTTCCGAAGCGGTCGCCGCCGATGCACTTGCCGGGGCAGTAGGGCTCCAGCGAGCCGCCGGGCCAGCCGGCCGCCTTCGCCTCGGCCTTTGTGATGAAGTTCGGCGGGAGCTGCCCGTACAGATGGATATAGAGAGCGATTTCGTCCCGGCTCGTGCAGACGGCGTCTTTGCCCGGCGCGCCGCCGCTGTCGTTCTGGCCGCCGGCCTCTTCAAGCGCGGTCTCGCCGCCGCCCAAACCCGCCAGCAGCCCGTCGACGCCGCCGAAGCGGCCGCTCAGCAGCAGCGCGACCAGGATCACCGCCAGCAGCAGCGGCCAGAGCTTTGCCTTTCCCTTCATCCGGAGCACGACCTTTCAAAAAATGGTTTTTTTATTATAGCACACATCGCGCCCGCGTGCAATCGCCGAGTTGTCCGCAAGGGCCCCCCGCGGGCGGCGCCGCGCGCTTTTTTGCCGCCGCCGGGCGGCTTTTCGCCGAAAAAGTTGTTGACAAGCCCGGAGCGCTGTGATATTATTTTCTGGCTGAACAGCCCGCGCGGGTGTAGTTCAATGGCAGAACACCAGCCTTCCAAGCTGGATACGTGGGTTCGATTCCCATCACCCGCTCCAACGAGAGGGCCGGCTCCATCTGCGCCAATAGCTCAGCAGGATAGAGCAACTGCCTTCTAAGCAGTAGGTCGGGGGTTCGAATCCCTCTTGGCGTGCCAACGTCCTCGCAAGCTGCGCATCGTCTCGCTTCCTCGCAGGCTCGAAAGCTCGCTCGCTCCGCTGCTCGTCCTTCTCCAAATCGAACCCGCTTTGCTGGGCTTCGATTTGGAACGTGGGGAAACGGAAAATTTCATATCTGGTGGGATTAGCTCAGTTGGTAGAGCACCGGATTGTGGTTCCGGGTGTCGTGGGTTCGAGCCCCATATCCCACCCCACTTCAGAAAAGGCCGGCCGCGCCGGCCTTTTCTGGCAAAATGATGGGATGTAGTGTAATGGTAACACACCGGACTTTGACTCCGATATAGTGGGTTCGAGTCCCGCCATCCCAGCCACGACGTCAGAAGAACGCAGCTCTATTCCGCTTCCGCGGTTTGCGTAAGAGCCGCGAAAGCTGCATCTCCGCTGCGTCCTTCTTTCTTTTCCAAATCGGACCCGCTCCGCTGGGCTCCGATTTGGGAGAGACACGACAAGAACAGGCCCCAGTAGCTCAGGAGGTAGAGCACCTGCCTTTTAAGCAGGGTGTCCGGGGTTCGAGTCCCCGCTGGAGCACCAACAAAAACCCGAGGAAAACAGCTGTTTTCCTCGGGTTTTGCTTTGTCAGATCGCGTCAAGGGTTGCCAAACCACGACAGATTTTCGGCACCTTTTTCAGCACCCTATGAGGCCCGAAATCGGACATAACGAAGGCCCTCCAAGGCAGCGCATGGAGGGCCTTCGTTTCTTTCTCGCGCATCTGCCGGCGAGGATCTCAGCCGGGCTGCCGTACTTGATGAATTGACGCATCAGGACCTGGTTTATAAGCTAACCCGCCGTGATGATGAAGATGATTGATAGCCGGCAGGGGGCGACGGGCTCCCTGCCGGTTCGTTTCAACGGGCCGAACTGCTTTGCTACTCGTTTACCACCAGGTCTTCAAAGGCTTCCGCGCGGACCCAGATCGAAACGCTGCCGCCGTCCGTGCGGAACGCGGCCCAGCCGTCCTCGCCGACCGTCACGGGCTCCGGGCACTTGCCCAGCGCATCGTAAAAGCGCGCGCCCGCGAAGCGCTCGCCGATCCGCATCCGCTTCGCGCCGCCCTCCGCGTTCGACATCAAAACCGCAAGCCCGGAACCGGGATGCTCGCCGTCGCCGCCGCGCGTCCAGCCGACGCAGTGCGGATCGTCAAAATAGTCCGTCTGTTCGCCGTAAGCATAGAACCGGCGGAGCTTGATCATTTTCCCGAGATCCGGGACGAGCGGGCGGTTTCTCGCGGGGTTGCCGTAATAGTCGGAATAGAACACGCAGGGCAAGCCGTCCCGCCGCAGCAGCACGAGCGCGTAGGCGAGGGGCTTGAACCGGTCGGAAACGAAGGATTCGAGACTCTGGCCGGACTGGGTGTCGTGGTTGTCGACAAAAGTGACCGCGTTTTCGGGCCGCTCGGCCACCAGCGTGTTTTCAAAGATGCGGCTCAGGTCGAAGCCGCTCCCCTGCTCGGAGGCGTGGAAGAAATTGTAGTGCAGCGCCACGTCAAACAGAGACATCTCGTTGTCCACCGCGTCGAGATAGTGCAGCAGCCGCCCCGGATCTCCGCTCCAGTATTCTCCGACCGCGGGGAGGCTCGGATAGCCCTCCTCGCGCACGCGCTTGAGCAGCTCCCTGTAAAAGGGGAAGCTGATATGCTTGACCGCGTCAAGCCGCAGCCCGTCCACGCCGGTTTCCCTGAGATACCAGCGCAGCCATTTCTCCGTCTCGCGCCGGACGGCGGGGTTCGACATATCGACGTTCATGCCCATCAGATAGTCGAAGTTGCCCTTCTCCGGGTCCGTCTCCCGGGCCCAGTGCTTCCCGGCAAAGCGGTAGATGCGGTCGGCGCTCCGGCTGTCCTCGTCCCAGTCCGTGCCGGTAAAGTGCCGATGGTTCCAGGTAAACGCGCTGTATTTTCCGCGGCGGCCGGGGAAGGTGAACTTCGACCAAACGCGCACCTTGTGCGCCCCGTCGAGCTGCGTCAGGCGGTCCTCCGGACTGTCGCCGACGGCGCTGACCTCCTCCAGCTCGTCGCCGCCCATGCGGTGATTGAGCACGATGTCGCCGAACACCCGGATGCCCGCCTCGTGGAAGGCCCGGATCGCCGCGACGTATTCCTCCTTCGTGCCGTATTTGGTTCGGATCGTTCCCTTCTGGTCGAACTCTCCGAGATCGTACAGATCATAAACGCCGTAGCCCACGTCCTCCTGAGAGGCGCCTTTATAGGCCGGCGGCAGCCATACTTCACTGATGCCGAGGGCGGCCAGCCGTTCCGCTTTCGCGGCGCAGCGCTTCCACCAGAAGCCGTCGTTCGGCAGGTACCATTCAAAGTACTGCATCATGGTTTCGTTGTCGCTGATAGGAAAACCTCCTCTCACCCTGATGTTGGGAGGCGTTATACCACCGCGCGGGGAATTTGTCAAATCCGGGCGGCTTTTTCCCCGTCAAACTGCACAAGCCGGGCCGGGGAAAAACGGGGAAACGGCGAGGATATCCGGGCGTCGGGAGCGGGAAAGCGCCCGGCCCGGACCGCGTTTTTATACAATCTTGACAAATAATTGAGCCTGCCGGGGCGCTTTTAAGCCTCGCGACGGCTCCCCCGGAGAGCTCGGCAAAGGACGCCGGCCCCCGCGGAGCAGGGGCCGGCGTCATAAACCTGTCAAAGAGGCAAACCGCTCACAGCAGGCCCAGGAAGCAGTCCTGGCTGTTGAGCTCGGAATAGAGGATGCCGCCGTTTTCGCCGAGATCATAGACCTTGACGACGTCCTTGAGCGAGTCGTCGCCGGTCAGCTCCGCGGCGCAGTCCGGGAAGCGGTCGAAGGCCGCCTCGTCGAACAGGCAGCCGTGCTCGCCCGGATAGATCGCGGCGTAATGGATGCCGGCCTCGACGAGATCCTGGAAGAAATGGCTGCCGTAGCTCAGCTCCGGGCGCAGGCCGTGGGACTTGTAGGCCAGCTCGCAGATGCACAGGAAGCGGTTGATCTCCGCAAAGCTCACCGGCACGCCGAGGCTCGGCGTCGTCGTGCCCCAGCGGCCCGGGCCGAGCAGGATCGCCCCGCGATCCTTCAGCAGCGCGTTGATCGCGCCCACGCGGCGCGCGGCGGCGTGCTTCTGCTGCTCGCTGAGGTTGAGATAGGGCTCGACCTTGACGAAGACGACGTAGCGCACCGGCAGAGCCGCGTTGCCGCCCATGAAGTTGCCGTGGATGCGGAACAGGAATTCCCGCACCTTCGGCATCACGCCCGCCTGGCCGAGGCCGCTGGTCTGGATCGTGCGGCACTGCAGGAGGTTGACGCGGTATTCGCCCTTTTCATCGAAGTTGCAGGCGTATTCCACGTCCACCGGATAGCGGTATTTCTCCGCGACGGTGGCCATGATGCGGCGCATCACCTCGGCGAAGTCCGTGCGGCGCAGGAGCTTCGAGAAGCTGAGGATATCCGGCGGCGCGTCGTTGATGCCGAGCTCGCGGAAGTAGGCGGCGGTGTAGGAATCCGGCTCCATGAAGAGCGAAGCGTCGGTGTGCAGATCGCGCTTGGACAGCCGCTCCGCCGGGACGGTCTCGAAGCGGTTCGTGCGCAGGTTGATGAGGTCCACGTTGTGCTGCGAGAAGCGGTATTCGTCGCCGTGGGCCACCATCGGCGGCGCGGCCGGCGCGTCGAGCCGGACGAAGCGGGCGTAGTCGTCGGCCTCGCGGTCCACGGCGCGGGTGCCCATGCCGAAGACGAGGCGCAGCATGCCCTTGTTGTTCTCGGCGGCGTCGGTGCCGTTGACGTAGAGGTTGCGGGAGTGGCCGACGCCGGCGATGTGCGGATAGTAGTAATCGCCGTGGCAGTCGCCGCTGACGCGCATCACCAGCAGGGCCATCTGCTCGTCCTTGTCGAGGAGCTGACGGTCGGCGCGGTAGCGGATCGCCTCGGGGCTGACGGTGCTGGCGTAAACCTGGCGCACCGCGTCCTCAAAGACCCGGTAGCGCTCCTCCAGCGAGCCCTGGTTCGGGCAGAACACGCTCTCGTACTTGCCGGCGAAGGCGTTGCCGATGCCGTCCTCGAGCAGCGAGCTCGAGCGCACGATGATCGGCGACTGGCCGAAGTACTCCAGCATCGAGAGGAACTGCTCGCGGATGCCGGGCATGAAGCTGCCGTTCATCAGCCGCTCCTTCAGCTCCGGAGCGAAGCGGATGTAGTCCTCCGGCTCGACCAGCTTCGTGCGCAGTTCCCAGGTGTTGTTCTGCACCGCGTAGGTGTAGAACACGTCCGCGCCGATGAAATAGGAGTCGTGCGGCTCGATGCGGCGCGCGTACAGCTCCGGCTCCTCGTCGCGGAGGATATTGCGCGCCAGCAGCATGCCGACGGCCTTGCCGCCGATGCAGCCGGTGCCGATCTCGCGCTTTTTGATCTCCATCAGGTCGCGCACGGAGAAATAGCGGCGGCAGAGCTCCAGACGCTGCGGCTCGTTGCCCAGCAGGCAGCGGATGATATTGTCCTTCAGCGCCACGCCGTCCGGGTCGGTCGGCTCCTCGTGGCCCTCCTCCACCGAGTCGAACATGCTGTCCCAGCAGTCGCGGCGCTCGCCGGTCTGGGTGAAGATATCGAAAATGGAGTAGGTGTCGGAGCTGGAGGTGATGAGGCGGCAGGCGCTGCCGCGCACCATCAGCGGGAAATACATCGTGTCGGTGCGGCGGTCGGAGGCCTTGACCGGGTGGATATAGGTGCTGCCGTCCAGCGTGCGGATGTTCAGCAGCACGTTCGTGGCCTTGCGGATGCGCGAGATCGTCTCGTAGATGTGCCGCTCGTACTTCAGCGCCAGGTAGCACAGCGTGCCGCGCTCCTGCGCGAAGGCCGCGGTGAGGCAGAAGAAGTTGCACACCATCAGGTCGGAAAACCAGTATTTCTGCAGCTCGGAGAGGCAGTCGAAGAGGAAGAAGGCGTCCGCCGGCTCGCTGCTGATGATGCGGTGCACCTGCACGGCGAAGGTCTCGAAGCCGACGCTGGGGTCGAGCTCGTATTTTTTGATGTTGGCTCCGCGCGCGGCCAGCGCCTCCGCGCAGACGATCTCCTCGTGGCTGCCGAAGCGCAGATAGACGATGCGCTTGCCGCTCAGGGCCACGCGGGTGACGAATTTGGTGGCTACGAAGGCGTAGTCCCCGATGCTCTCGATCTGCCAGGTGACGGTGTCGCCGGGGCGCAGATAGTCCAGCGAGCGGTCCAGCCCGTCGATGCCGGTGCTGATGCGAACGGTTTCGTTCATAAGCGTACCTCCTGCAGAGAGAAACAATAATAATTTATTATATGTGTTTTTCGCCCGCTTGTAAAGCCTTGAATCGCTCGTTTTATGCATTGCCAGACGTCTGCGGACGTGTTATACTAAATAAAAAAACAAAAAACGGGAGGCGTTTTCATGAATATCAACGTACAGAAAAGAAACGAGCTGCTGGCGCGGAAGGTCATCAAGGGCCTCGAAAGCCGCAACATGAGCGGCTATTACGCGGCCGACCGGGAGGAGGCGCTGAAGCTCGCGCTCTCGCTGATCCCGGAGGGCAGCAGCGCCACGATGGGCGGCTGCGTCAGCGCGCAGGAGATCGGCCTGGTGGACGCGCTCAAGCAGGGCCCTTACAACTACATCGACCGCGAGACGGCGCCTGACCGCCGCGCCGCGATGCTGCAGGCCTACGACTGCGACGTGTTTCTTGCCAGCGCCAACGCGATCACCGAGGACGGCGTGCTCGTCAACATCGACGGCAACGCCAACCGCGTCTCCGCGATCGCCTTCGGGCCGAGGAAGCTGGTGCTGATCGTCGGCATGAACAAGGTCTGCCCCGACGTGGACGCCGCGCTCAAGCGCGCCCGCAGCGTCGCCGCCACGGCCAACGCCCAGCGCTTCGGGCTCTCGACCCCCTGCGCCAAGACCGGCTCCTGCCTCGACTGCAAGTCGCCGGACACGATCTGCTGCCAGTTTTTGATCACGCGCTTCTCCCGCCACGCGGGACGCATCCACGTGATCCTCGTCAACGACAGTCTGGGCTTCTGATCCAAAAAAAGCCGGGGAATTCCCCGGCTTTTTTGCGCCCGTTTTTTCTTTTTCGTCACTTTATCCGCGCGGCGATCTCGTCGAGCAGCGCGTCCGCCGCGGCGTCCTTGCTCATCAGCGGCAGCTCCTTCTCGCCCTCGGGCGTGATCAGCGTGAGCACGTTCGTGTCCACGGCGAAGCCCGCGCCGGCGACTTTGACGTTGTTCGCGGCGATCATGTCGAGGCCCTTCTTTTCCAGCTTCTGCCGGCTGTTTTTCAGCAGCTCCGCAGTCTCCATCGAAAAACCGCACAAAAACTGCCCCGGCCGCCGCTGCGCGCCGAGCGTGCCGAGGATGTCCCTCGTGCGCTCCAGCGGCAGCGAGAGCTCGCCGTCCGTTTTCTTGATCTTGTCCGCCGCGACGCAGGCCGGGCGGTAATCCGCCACGGCCGCGGCCTTGACGACGATATCCGCCTCCGGGGCGCGCGCGGTGACCGCCTCGAACATCTCCTGCGCGGTCTCGACCTCCACGACCTCCATATAGCCCGGGCGCAGCAGCGCCGTCGGCCCGGTGACCAGCGTCACCTCCGCGCCGCGGCGGGCCGCCGCGCGGGCCACGGCGTAGCCCATGCGGCCGGTGGAGCGGTTGCTGAGGAAGCGCACGGGGTCGAGCGGCTCGCGCGTCGGCCCGGCGGTGACCAGCACTCTCTTGCCGGCGAGGTCCTTCTCGCGGGCGATCGCGTGCAGGCAGAGCTCCAGCAGCGTCTCCGGCTCCGGGAGCTTGCCCTTGCCCTCCGCGCCGCAGGCGAGCCGCCCGCTCGCCGGCTCCGCGACCTCCCAGCCGTAACGCCGCAGCAGGGCGAGATTGTCCTGCGTGACCGGGTTTTCGTACATTTTCGTGTTCATCGCCGGAGCGATCGCCTTCGGGCAGTCGCAGGCCAGCGCCGTCGTCGTCAGCATATCGTCGGCCAGCCCGTGGGCGAGCTTGGCGATCACGTCGGCCGTGGCCGGGGCGATCAGCAGGAGGTCGGCCTCGTCGGCGGCGGCGATATGCGCGACGGGGCTGGCGTTGTTCCGGTCAAAGACGTCGGTCAGCACGCGCCGCCCGGTCAGCGCCTCGAAGGTCAGCGGCGCGATGAACTCGGCGGCGTTTTTCGTCATAATGACCTGCACCGCGGCGTGCTGCCTGACGAGCGCGGACGCCAGCGCCGCCGCCTTGTAGCAGGCGATGCCGCCGGTAACGCCGAGAAGAACGGTTTTTCCCTGGAGCATGGCAGGACCCTCCCCGTAACTTTTTTCTTTTTTATCATACCACAAAAGGCCGGTTTTGCAAGGGAAAGAAAACGCTTCAAAAATTGGTTGCACACCCGGGCCGTCTGTGCTATGATGCGCTTGTCGGCGCAGCGGCCGCGCCCCCGTACCCCTCGCGGACGGGAGGCGCACCGGGCCGCCCGGCCGTTTTTGATTCTGACGCGGCGTATCTGCGAAGGCGGAACGCCAGCAAAGGAGGCTTTCCCATGGAAAAGAACGCAGGCGGAACCCGCTCGGTCCTCTCCGCGCGCACGATCGCGGAATACGCCGTCTTCATCGCCATCATTTTCGTGATGCGCGTCACCGGCCTGTCGCGCATCCCGGTCGGCCCGCTCGTGATGACCTTTACGATGGTGCCGATCGCCATCGGGGCCATGTTTCTGGGCCCCGCGGGCGGCGCGGTGCTGGGCGGCGTCTTCGGCTTCACCAGCTTTTACGACGCGGTGATCGGCGCCTCGGCGATGACCGGCTTTTTCTTTCACAACGTCAGTCCGGCGCACACCTTCGTGCTCTGCGTGCTGACGCGCGTGCTCGTCGGCGCGCTTACCGGCTGGCTGTTCCGGCTGTTCAAGACGCTGGACAAAAAGCGCGTCTGGTGCTATTTTGCCGGCGGGCTGCTGGCCCCGCTGCTGAACACGGTGCTGTTCATGGGCTATATCGTGCTCGTCTTTTACCGGAGCGCCTACGTCCAGAGCATGGTCGAAAAGCTCGGTGCGACGGGGCCGCTGGCCTTCGTCGTGCTGACCGTGGGCGTGCAGGGGCTGATCGAATGGCTCACCGGGCTCGTCGTCGGCGGCGGCGTCGCCAAGGCCGCGGCTCACGCGCTGAAGCGAGACTGAGGAGGGTTTTTGATGATCTTAGCTATCGACGTAGGCAACACCAACATCGTGCTCGGCGCGATCAACGGCGGAAAGCAGGTCTTTTCCGCCCGTCTTGCGACCGACCGCAGCAAGACCGCCGATCAGTACGCGCTGGATCTGCAGGGCGTCCTTCTGATGCACGGCGTAAAGCCCGAGACGCTGGAGGGCGGCATCCTCTCGTCCGTCGTGCCCTATCTGCAGACGGTCATCCCCCAGGCCGTGAAGCTGCTGACCGGGCTGAACCTGCTGGTCGTCGGGCCGGGGATCAAAACGGGCCTCAACATCCGCATGGACGACCCCGGCGCCGTCGGCAGCGACCTGATCGTCGGCGCGGTGGCCGCGCGCGCCAAGTATCCCGCGCCGATCGCGATCGTGGACATGGGCACGGCCACCACGCTGACCGTGATCGCGGAGGACGGCAGCTATGTCGGCGGTCTGATCATCCCCGGTCTGTGGACCTCCGTCAACGCGCTGTCGGCCAAGGCCGCGCAGCTTCCGTACATCGACCTCGCCGGGCCGGTGAAGCTGATGGGCACGAACACGGTCGACTGCATGCGCGCCGGCGCCGTGATCGGCTGCGCCGCGATGCTCGACGGTCTGGTCGACCGGCTGGAGGCGGAGCTCGGCAAGCCCGTCAGCGCCGTGATCACCGGCGGCGTCAGCCCGCTGGTCGCGCCCTACTGCCGTCACGTCTTCCACCAGGAGCCGGACATCCTGATCGACGGGCTTAAGCTCCTGTACGAGAAAAACCGTCCGGGCCGCTGAACCGAAAAAAGGCCGCGTCCGCCGTCATTTTCTGCGGTGGACGCGGCCTTTTTGCCCGGCGCTTGACGCTTCGGCCGGAAAATGGTAAAATGATAAATACTTCGTATCGGAAAGGAGAGGATCGACGGCATGAAACGGAATATAAAGCTGCTCGCGCTGCTGCTGAGCCTGTGTCTGCTGCTGAGTCTCTCCGTGCCGGCCTTCGCCGAAGGCGAGGACGAAGAGCCCGATCCCTCCGTGGAAACCGGGACGGGCGAAGAATCCGGCGGCGAAGGCGAATCGTCCGGCAGTGAAGGCGAAGAACCCGGCGGCGAGGGCGAAACGGGCGGCGAAGACGGGCTGATCGAGATCGAGCACGAGCCGAGAAAGATCCCGATGGACCGGATCTATCTCTCGCCCGAGGAGTTCCACATCGACGGCTACTACGCCGCGCTCGCCGATCAGGCGCTCTCTCAGCTGAGCGCGCCGCAGTCCCGCGAAGCGCCGCCCGGCTCCAACGCCGTGGACTACAACACCTGGTATTACGGCACGCAGACCAGCGTGGCCCCCGAAAAGGGCGGGCTGCCGCTGTTCAACTGGAACGCCGTGTTCGTCTGCTGGTGCGCCGACCAGATCGGCCTGACGCGCCGGATCGGCTTCCCCGTGACGGCCGACGCGCAGGCGCTCTACGACTGGCTGGAGGCGAAGGACAAGCGCTTCGTCAGCGCCGAGGAGCTGTATTACGCCCCGCAGGGCGAAGCTCCCGTAAAGCGGAGCGACCTGGTGTTCTTCCGGCCGGCGCACGGCACGCTGGCGGTGGGGATCGTGACCGAGGTGGACGAAAACCGCGGGCGCGTGCGCGCCGTGATGGGCGACAGCTGCGACAGCGTGCTGGAAATCAGCATCGACCTGCGTTCCTCCGCGCGCGGCGAGCTCGTCTTCGTCTGCCCGATCGAAAAGGGCGACGACAACATGATCTTCGCGCTGGCCCGCTTCCTGATGAAGGAAGTCGGCCTGACGAAAGCCGCCGCGGCCGGCGTGATCGCCAACATCTACTGCGAGTCGCTTTTCCGTCCCGGGATCCTCGGCGACGAGGGCACGTCCATCGGGCTGTGCCAGTGGCACGACTGGCGGATGGACGATCTGCTGCTCTTCTGTGAAAAGAACGCGCTCGATCCCGAGACGGAATACGCGCAGCTGCTGTACCTGCGCTGGGAGCTGAACGAGCGCTTCTCCTGGCTGATTTCGCGCATGAACTTTTACAGCAACGACGCCCGCGGCGCTTATTTCGCGGCCGACGACTTCTGCCAGATTTACGAAAAGCCGACCGACGAGGCCCGTCACGGCGACATCCGCGGCAACATCGCTTTCAATTCCATCTTCCCGATGCTCGGCCGCCTCTGAACGAAAAACAGCCGAAGGGGCCGTCTCAAAACGAACGGTGTTTTGAGACGGCCCCTTTTTCTTTTTTCTTTTCGCTCAGCGGAGCGCCCCGGCCTCCGCAAACACGGCGCGGATGCGCTCGGCATACGGCCGGGCCGGGCTTTCTCCGCGCGGCAGGGCGAGGATCCAGGGCCCGTCCGGCTGGGGATAGCCCGTCAGCGCGTCGTAGAGCGCGTCGAGATTCTCGCCAAAGCCCTCCTCCCAGCGCAGCGCGCGCCGGAGCGCCGCGTACAGGGCCTCCCGATCGCCGCAGCCGTCAAGGTCGATCAGCCGCGCGCCGCTCAGCGCCTCCAGCAGGCCCCGGCAGCCCGCCTCGATCTCCTCAAGCGCGAGCTCGAAATCGCGGGTGTACCAGGGATCGGAGATCGACTCGCCCGGCCGCCCGGCGTATTCCAGCAGCAGGTGCAGCCTGTCCGCGTTTTCCTCGCCGAAGAGGCGGCGCATGGAGCGGATATTGGCCCCGTCCATGCCGATCAGCAGCTCGAAGCGCCCGGCGTCTCCGGGCTCGATCCGACGGGCGGTCTTGCCGCGGCAGTCGACGCCCCGCTTCGCCAGCAGATGGCGCACCGGCGGATAGACGCCGTTGCCGGTCTCCTCGTCGCTCGTCGCGGCGGACTCGGCGCGAAACTCCCCGCCCAGCCCGGCGCGCTCCGCCAGATCGTTGAAAAGCAGCTCCGCCATCGGGCTCCGGCAGATATTCCCGTGGCAAACGAATAGTATTTTTATCATCCTCGAAAATCCTCAAAAAAGCCATAAAATCAGCCTTTTTCCGGCTAATTCCTCACTTCGTTTCGTGGCATCTGGCGGCACCTCGTGGCATGGAAAAGTGCAAAAAAGGTGCAAAATAAGGTGTAAAACCATCGCGTTTACACCTCGGCTTTTTCAGCCTGCACTCATGCGCTTCACTTCGGCCTGTGCGTCTTCGAAGCTGACATGGGTATAGGTGTTCAGCGTGACGCTTATGTCGCTATGTCCCATAATGTATTGCAGCGTTTTGGGATTCATCCCGTTCTTTGCCATCTTGGAGCAGAACGTGTGTCTGCAAACATGGGGCGTGATCTTCGGCAATTGCACCTTATAGATCTTATTGTACTTCTCTACGATATGCTGGAAATACTTCTCCCAATGGAGCGCGACCATCGGCATCCCGTTCTTGTCAAGGAAAAGGAATCCGGAATACCCGTCAATGATCGGCTCGATCTTCGGCTTTGCCCGCGCTTCCAGGATCCTGCGGAAGCAAGCCTCGACCTCCGGCGTCATAGGCACCATGCGTGTGCCGCTTTCGGTCTTGGTGTCCTCGATCACATATTCCATCTGTGACGTGCGCAACAGCTGATGGTCAACGATGATCTTATGGCCGATGAAATCAACACTGTCCCTGGTCAGTCCGCAAAACTCGGAGATCCGCAATCCGGTATGGAGCAGGATATAGATCCCGTCATAGTAGCGGCAGAAGTGCTTGTCACCTTTGATGAAGGCAAGAAACCTCCGCTCCTGGTCCCGTGTGATGGCCTCTCTTGTCACGCTGTCATTGACAATGACGGTGGCGAGCTCAAAGTCAAAGGGATTTTTGCGGATCAGATCATCATCGACGGCCATGCGGAAAGCCGGACGCAGCACACCGCGGATCGTGTGGATCGCGCTGTAGCTCTTGCCCTGTTCCTGCTGCAATTTGATCAGCCAGATCTTCGCGTCGGACAGTTTGACTTTATCAATGCGCCGACTGCCCATTGGGTCTTTTTCTAAGAAGTTGGTCACAGTCTTATAGCCGGCTCTTGTGGAATTGCGCACTCCGGTCTTGGTAGAAATGTATCTTTCGACCAGCTCCAACACGGTATAATTCCCGCCGTTGGAAACGATCTGATCGAACAGATCCGCCTGGATTTTTCTCTCTTTTTCCCGCAATGGAATGTCGTTCTTTCTCCCATCGGGCGTGCGGTCATTCTTATCCAATCTCCAGCTATAAACATATCGTACCTGTCCTATGTGATCCAGATACTTGAAACGATACCTCCCGTCTGCAAGCTGCATCTCACCGTTGTGCAGGATGCGGTTTCTGCTGTCTCTTCTTTTTTCACTCACGTGGCGGCTCCTTTCTGAAAAAAGCAGCCCGCCATGACAACCTAACTATATCACATGGCGGGCCTCTTGTCACGACTCAAAGTGCGCTGGCGTTGTCCAAATACGCTTCGAACTGACGGCGCTTTATCAGGACATGCCTGCCGATCTCCAGAAAGAAATCCCCGCTGGGATTATCCGCGATGATCTGCCGCAGTTTTTTCGTTCCGATCCCGTAATAGCGCGCGGCTTCATCGATCCCGATCGTGTATTTCCGATAGGTCGGGACGAGGACAGCATTTGCTTCTTCGGGAAAAATCCCGCTCTCATCCATACCATTTATCTTGCAATTATTGACAATCTCCATCAGCAATCTCTTCCTTTCAAATCATTCTCTCTGCTTTCTTTTTCGTGTCGCATGCATTTGGAATATGAAAAATCCGTGGCCTCCGGCAGCGCTTCCGGTGGTCACGGATGAATTTTTTGTTCAAAAAATACCCGCAGCGCATTTGTAAAAATGAGCTACGGCTGTGAGATTTTAATCGAACCATGCGGGATTGGGGTGCGTTAACCCCAACAAGTGCCGGATGACACAAATTCATTTTTGGCGGCCGCGGCGAAACTTGCTCTTGGCAAGTTTTGGTCGCGGAATTAACAGGCAAAAACGAATAAGTGTGGCACGGTGCGAAACTTGCTCTTAGCAAGTGGAGCCGCATAAATGACAGACGATGCGAAACTTGCTCTAAGCAAGAGAGGCCAATTCCGGGCATAAAAAATAGCCGGTTTCACAGAAATCACTCTGTAAAATCGACATCCCTTGTGCTATAATTTAATTTGTGATTTTAGACGCTGGAGGCGACCAAAAATCTTTTAGTCCTCTCGATGCTTCCCGTCAATCATAATCTAATCAGGACTAAAAACGTAGTGCTTTTAGTCCGTACTTCTTA
>JAILOS010000071.1 GCA_024690695.1 Oscillospiraceae bacterium | reverse complement strand
TGGCCCGGCGCTTCGGCTGCCGGGAGGCGCTGCTGAAGGAGCGGAGCCCCTCCTGCGGCCCCGGCGCGATCTACGACGGCAGCTTCAGCCACCGCGAGACCGCGCGAGACGGCGTTGCGGCGGAGCGTCTGCGCGCGGAGGGCCTGCGCCTTTTCGGCGAGAGCGAGCTGGGAGATAGAACATAGCGGTCAGCGGCTGGTTAGGAGCGAGGCTCGCGCGAGCGGGCGGCTGTTAGCCGCCCCTACGGAGCCGCCGCAGCGATCCCGTAGGGGCGACCCTTGCGGTCGCCCGCTGCCTTCCCCGCGGGCGGGGAAGGCTTTTTCCGGCGCAGGACACGGGGTTTTCGCAGCGCGGCTGTCCTCGGCGGCCTGCTCGCAACCCTCGCCCCACCCATACGGTTAGCCGTTCCGCTTAAGGCTGTCATTCTGAGCATCAGCGAAGAATCTGCAGCGAAAAACGGGACGTCGAGGACGCCGTCCCCTACGGGCAAGACGCGAGGCTCGCGAGCGGGCGGCTGATAGCCGCCCCTACGGTTAGTCGTCCCGCTTAAGGTTGTCCTTCTGAGCGGCAGCGAAGAATCTGCAGCAAAAACACGGGAGGGGTTTTCCCCTCCCGTGTTTTGTATCAGGAAAGCTCACTTCTCGAGCGCCTTGTAGGCCCAGGCGGCGAGCGCGGCTCCGACCAGCGGGCCGACGATGAAGACCCAGAGGCAGGCGATCGGCGCGGCGTTGCCGGCGATCAGCGCCACAAGCGCGGGGCCGAAGCTGCGCGCGGGGTTGACGGAGGTGCCGGTGAGGCCGATGCCGAGGATGTGCACGCCCGTCAGCGTCAGGCCGATGATCAGGCCGCCGAAGGAGCCGTGTTTGGCCTTCTTCGAGGTCACGCCGAGGATACAGAACACGAAGATAAAGGTCAGCACCGCTTCGACCAGAAGACCCGCGACGGCGCTGCCGTTCACGCCGGCAAGGCCGTTCGTGCCGAAGCCGCCGGTCATGTCGGTCACGCCGCCGAGCTTGAAGATCAGCGCCAGCAGACCGGAGCCGAGCAGCGCGCCGAGGCACTGGGCGACGACGTAGCCGGCAAATTCCTTGCCCTTCATGCCGCCGGACAGCAGCACACCGAGCGAGACGGCCGGGTTGACGTGGCAGCCGGAGATATTGCCGACGCAGTAGGCCGAGGCGACGATAGCCAGGCCGAAGGCCAACGCCGTGAGGATATAGCCGCCGCCGGCGGCCGCGTCGCAGCCGACCAGCATCGCGGTACCGCAGCCGATCACAACCAGCGTGCAGGTGCCGATGAGTTCCGCCAGGTATTTTTTCATAGGGGATCCCTCCTTGCATCAGGTTAAGTTCAGTATAACACGCGCCGGGAAAAAGTACAAGCCCGCGAGAAAACGCCCCCGGGAAAATCCCGGGGGCGCGCGGTGGCTTGCGGAGAAGATTGGCTTATTCGTAGAGAGCCTTGAGCTTCATCAGATGCTCGTAGCGCTCCTTGGCGTTGTCCTCGTTCGCCTGGAAGAGGCGCTCGGCGCGCTCGGGGAACTCGCGGGTCAGACGGCTGTAGCGGGCCTCGTTCATCAGGAACTCGCGGTAGCCGCCGGCCGGCTCCTTGCTGTCGAGCGTGAAGGGCTTCTCGGCGTCGGGATTGAAGCGGAAGATGTTCCAGTAACCGCACTTGACGGCCTTGTCCATCTCCTTCTGGCAGTTCTCCATGCCGCCCTTGATGCTGTGCATCTCGCAGGGGGCGTAGGCGATGATCAGGGACGGGCCCTTGTGCGCCTCGGCCTCGGCGATCGCCTTCAGGGTCTGCACCTTGTTGGCGCCCATGGCGACCTGCGCGACGTAGACGTAGCCGTAGGTCATGGCCATCTCGGCGAGGCTCTTGCTCTTGAGCTCCTTGCCGGCCGCGGCGAACTGCGCCACCTGGCCGATGTTGGAGGCCTTCGAAGCCTGTCCGCCGGTGTTGGAGTAGACCTCGGTGTTGAACACGAAGATGTTGACGTCTTCGCCGGAGGCGAGCACGTGGTCGACGCCGCCGTAGCCGATGTCGTAGGCCCAGCCGTCGCCGCCGAAGATCCACATGGACTTCTTGTTCAGGTAATCCTTCTGCGCGAGGATCTCGCGGGCGAGCTTGCAGGCGTCGCAGTCGCAGCCTTCGCACACGCCCTCTTCCAGCGCCTTGATCAGCGCGCGGGCGGGCTCCTGGTTGGCGTTGCCGTCGGCATAGGTCTCGAACCACTTCGCGGCGGCTTCCTTGATCGCGGCGTCGCACCAGTCGATGGCGACGAGCGCTTCGACCTTCGCCTTCAGATCGTCGCGGATCTTCTTCTGGCCGAGGTACAGGCCCAGGCCGTGCTCGGCGTTGTCCTCAAAGAGGGAGTTGGCCCAGGCGGGACCCTTGCCTTCCTTGTTGACGGTGTAGGGAGAGGTGGCAGCCGGGCCGCCCCAGATGGACGAGCAGCCGGTGGCGTTGGAGATCAGCATGTGATCGCCGAAGAGCTGGGTGACGAGGCGGGCATAGCTCGTCTCGGCGCAGCCGGCGCAGGAGCCGGAGAACTCGAGGTAAGGCTGGGCGAACTGGCTGAACTTCACGTTGTCGGCCACGAACATCTCGGGCTTCGCGGCGACCTTCTCGACCATGTAGTTGAAGACTTCCTGCTCGGGAAGCTGGCTCTCCATCGGGACCATCTCGATGGCGCCGACGGCGCACTGGCTGATGCAGACGCCGCAGCCCATGCAGTCGAGCGGGGAGACGGCCATCGCAAACTTGTACACGCCCTTGCCCTTGCCGACCTTGATGTCGGCCAGCTTGGTCTGCGCGGGAGCCGCGGCGGCCTCCGCCTCGGTGAGGGCGAAGGGACGGATCGTGGCGTGCGGGCAGACGAAGGCGCACTGGTTGCACTGCACGCACTTCTCGGCGTTCCACTTCGGCACGCTGACGGCGATGCCGCGCTTCTCGTAGGCGGCGGCGCCGAGCTCGAAGGTGCCGTCGGCGTGATCGACGAAGGCGGACACGGGCAGGCTGTCGCCGTCCATCTTGTCCACGGGATCGAGGATCGTGCCGACCATCTTCACGGTCTTGGCACGGCCGGTCTTGGCGGCGGTTTCCTTGTGGTCGACGGCATCACGCCAGGCGGCGGGCACTTCGACCTTCACGAAGGCGGTGGCGCCGGCGTCGATCGCGGCGTAGTTCATGTCGACGACGTCCTGGCCCTTCTTCAGGTAGGAGTGCAGGGCGGCGTCCTTCATGTAGCGGATCGCGTCCTCGGCGGGCAGCACGTTCGCCAGCGTGAAGAAGGCGGACTGCAGGATGGTGTTGGTGCGCTTGCCCATGCCGATCTTCTTGGCCAGGTCGATGGCGTTGATCATGTAGAGCTGGACGTTGTTCCTGGCGATGTAGCGCTTGGAGGCCGCGTCGAGGTGATGCTCGAGCTCCTCAAAGCTCCACTGGCAGTTGATCAGGAACACGCCGCCGGGCTTCACGTCGCGGACGATGGGGAAGCCCTTCGTGATGTAGCTGGGGACGTGGCAGGCCACGAAGTCGGCCTTGTTGATGTAGTAGGGGCTCTTGATCCGGTTGTCGCCGAAGCGCAGGTGGCTGATGGTGACGCCGCCGGTCTTCTTGGAGTCGTACTGGAAGTAAGCCTGGACGAACTTGTCGGTGTGGTCGCCGATGATCTTGATGGAGTTCTTGTTCGCGCCGACGGTGCCGTCGCCGCCGAGACCCCAGAACTTGCACTCGATGGTGCCGGGGGCCGCCGTGGCGGGAGCCGGGAGCTCCTCGAGAGACAGGTGGGTCACGTCGTCGACGATGCCGATCGTGAACTGGCGCTTCGGCTCGGCCTTGGCCAGCTCCGCGTACACGGCGAAGACGGAGGCGGGCGGGGTGTCCTTGGAGCCGAGGCCGTAGCGGCCGCCGATCACGTCGATGCCGGTGCGGCCGGTGGTGGCCAGCGCGGTGACGACGTCGAGGAACAGGGGCTCGCCCTGAGCGCCGGGCTCCTTCGTGCGGTCGAGCACGGCGAGCTTTTTGCAGGTGGCGGGGATGGCCGCGACCAGCTTCTCCGGGCAGAACGGACGATACAGGCGGACCTTGATCAGACCGACCTTCTCGCCGCGGGCGTTCATGTAGTCGATGACCTCTTCGGCCACGTCGCAGATGGAGCCCATGGCGACGATGACGCGCTCGGCGTCGGGCGCGCCGTAGTAGTTGAAGAGCTTGTAGTCGGTGCCGAGCTTGGCGTTGACCTTGTCCATGTACTCCTCAACGATCGCGGGGACGGCCTCGTAATACTTGTTGGAGGCCTCGCGGTTCTGGAAGAAGATGTCGCCGTTCTCGTGGGAGCCGCGCATCACCGGGTGCTCGGAGTTGAGCGCGCGCTGACGGAAGGCCTGGACGGCGTCCATGTCGACCATGTCCTTCAGGTCCTCGTAGTCCCAGACCTCGATCTTCTGCAGCTCATGGGAGGTGCGGAAGCCGTCGAAGAAGTTCAGGAACGGAACGCGGCCCTTGATCGCGGCCAGATGCGCCACGGGGGAGAGGTCCATGACCTCCTGCACGTTGCCCTCGGCCAGCATCGCAAAGCCGGTCTGGCGGCAGGCCATCACGTCGCTGTGGTCGCCGAAGATGTTCAGGGTGTGGCTGGCCAGCGTGCGGGCGGAGACGTGGAACACGCCCGGCAGCAGCTCGCCGGCGATCTTGTACATGTTCGGGATCATCAGCAGCAGGCCCTGGGAGGCGGTGTAGGTGGTGGTCAGCGCGCCGGCGTTCAGCGAGCCGTGCACGGCGCCGGCGGCGCCGGACTCAGCCTGCATCTCCTGCACCTTGACCGTGGAGCCGAAGATGTTCTTGCGGCCCTGGGCGGCCCACTGGTCGACGTAGTCGGCCATCGGGCTGGACGGAGTGATGGGATAGATGGCTGCAACTTCAGTAAACGCATAGGATACATGGGCGGCCGCGTTATTGCCGTCCATGGTCTTGAAGTGTCTCTTCATACGTTCATCTCCATGCAAAAAATTTTGAATAAGCCAATGCCCCGCAAACGAGGTCACTTGACAGTTTATCATTTTTTCCGCCGCTTGTAAACAGCAAAGCCGCATAAAAAAATGGGATTTTCGCGCTTTGCCTCTCAGGCTCCGGATCCGGCGGCCGGCGGTGCGCGGCCGGCGGCGGAACGAGAGGGCGCGGGGGGCGGAAAAGCCGGGCCCGTACGCTTCGCCCCTCCGTCCGCCGATGGGAAAACGCGGAAAATCCCCTTGTACTTTCCGGGAAAATAGTATATAATCATACAATCGGTACCTGCGGCTGTACGGCCGCGGTCCATCCTCCCACGAAAGGAGACAGTCGGATCATGGTGAACATCAAAAACGAAACCGGGCAGATCAGCATCACCAGCGAGGTCATCACCTACCTGGCGGGCGACGCCGCGACGAGCTGCTTCGGCGTCAAGGGCATGGCCGGGCGCAGCGAAAAGGGCGTCCTGCAGCTCCTGCGCCGCACGGATATGTCCAAGGGCATCGTCGTCATCTACAACGACGACGGCAGCGTTTCCCTCGAGCTGCATATCGGCGTGGATCACGGGGTCAACATGGCTGCCGTTTCCCGCAGCATCATGAAAGAGGTCCGCTATAAGCTGCAGCGTTCCACCGGCGTCGCGGTGAAGACCGTCGACGTATATATAGATACGATAATCGGATAAGCGCGGCTTATCCCGGAGGTGCTACTTTGAGAGACTATATCGACGCCGCTTCGTTCAAGGAAATGATCCTCTGCGCGGACGCGGCTCTGCATAAAAACATCCAGGCGATCAACGAGCTGAACGTCTTCCCTGTGCCCGACGGGGACACCGGGACGAATATGGGCCTCACGCTGGGCAACGCGGCCGCCGAGCTGCGCAGACGCGATTTCGGCACCGTGGCGGAGGTTTCCTCCTGCGTCTCCTCCGCGCTGCTGCGCGGGGCGCGCGGGAACTCGGGCGTGATCCTGAGCCTGCTGTTCCGCGGCATCGCCAAGCGCCTGAAGGATCTGGACACCGCCGGCGCCTACGAGTTTTCCGCCGCGATGGTGGACGGCGTGGAGGCCGCCTACAAGGCCGTCATGAAGCCCGCCGAGGGCACGATCCTCACGGTGTCGCGGCTGGCCTCGGCCGCCGCGAAAGAGGCCGCCAAGGCCGAAAAGAGCCTGGAGGAGGCGCTGGAGAGCGCCGTCCTCGCCGGCGAACGGGCGCTGGAGGACACCGTCAACCAGAACCCGGTGCTGCGCAAGGCCGGCGTGATCGACGCGGGCGGCAAGGGCTACATGGTCATCCTGAACGCGATCCTCGCCTCCCTGCGCGGGGAGCTGAGCTCCGACGCGGGCAGCGCCGCGGAGGAAGAGCCTGCGCACGAGAGCGTGTTCGTGGCCGAAAAGGTGGACGTGCCGGAGCAGAACATCTTCGACACGGTGTACACGCTGCGCAAGAGGGATCCCAACGTGGAGCTGGAGGCGCTGCGCCTGTTCCTGGACGGCATCGGCGACTCGCTCGTCGTCAACGACGACGACGAGCTCGTCAAGGTCCACGTGCACACCGACGATCCCGCCCGGGCCCTGGCCGAGAGCCAGAAATACGGCGAGCTGGAGCTGGTGAAGATCGAGAACATGCGCCTGCAGGCCCTTGATCAGCTCGCCGGCCGCAAGGCGATCAGCACCGACGACCTGGAGAAGGTCGAGGCGGAGCTGGAGAGCCGGCCGGCGCAGAGCGCCGAGGAGACGGTCGCCGCCCCCGAAAAGCCCTACGGCGCGGTCACGGTCTGCGCGGGCAAGGGCATGGAAGCGCTTTTCCGCGATCTCGGAGCCGACGGGATCGTCACCGGCGGACAGACGATGAACCCCTCGACGGACGACATCCTCCGCGAGATCAACCGCACCCCGGCCTCGACGGTCTTCGTCTTCCCCAACAACAAAAACATCATCATGGCCGCGCAGCAGTGCATCCCGCTGACGGAGAAAAAGGTCATCGTCATGCCGACGAAGACGGTGCCGCAGGGCGTTTCCGCGCTGCTGAGCCTGAACGTAGACGAGCCGGAGACGCAGATCGTGTCCGAAATGAACGAGGCGATCAGCCGCGTGCACACCGCGATGATCACCTACGCCGCGCGCGACAGCGAATTCGACGGCCACAGCATCCACGCGGGCGAGTTCCTCGGCCTGCTGGATGGGGCGCTGATCGGCAGCTTTGAAGGCGTCGAGCCGATGCTCGCCTCGCTGAGCACGGCCGTGCGCCCGATCAACCCGGAGTTCATCACCGTCTATTACGGCGCGGACGTGAACGCCGCGGAGGCCGAACGGGCCGCCGCGCAGCTCGCGGGAGACTTCCCCGAGGCGGAGATCAGCGTCGTGGAGGGCGGCCAGCCGGTTTATTACTACATGATTTCGGTAGAGTGAGCGGGATGAATCAGGGAACGGACTATACGAGCTTCTCGGAGCCGCAGGACGAGGTAAAGGACCTGCTGCTCAACGAAAACGGGCGGGAAGTAGCGCCGGCGGTCTACAACGCGATCATCGGCGGCGTGCTGCTGTGGGGTCTGGTGCTGGACGTGGCGCTGGCCTTCCTCTTCGAAGAACAGTTTCTGGAGATCAACCCGATCCTCCTCCTGGTGATTTACGGCGTGCTGACGATCGGCGGCATGATCATGACCCGCCATTCGAGCAAGCCGCTGGTGAGCTTTCTGGGCTTTACGGCGCTGTCGCTGGGCCTCGGGATCCTGCTGGCCGGCTTTATCACGCAGTTTGAGCTCGGCACCGTGATGAACGCCTTCCTGATCGCGATCGGCGTCACGCTGCTGATGATCCTGATTTCCAATCGCTGGCCGGATTTCTTTATCGGCCTGGCAAAGCCCCTGCTGATCGCCCTCGGCCTCGCAATCGTCGGCGAGCTGCTCTGCTACGCGATCATCGGCTCAAGCATGAGCTGGGCGGACGCGATCGTCGCGGTGCTTTTCGCGGGCTTTATCGGCTTTGACTGGGCGCGCGCCCAGAGCCTGCCGAAGACGATCGACAACGCGGTGGACAGCGCGGCGGAGCTTTTTATCGACATTGCCAACCTCGTTTTGCGCATCGTGCTGGCCTCGCTGTCAGACCGCGACAAGGACTGAATCGACAGAAGCTCTGAACCCCCTGCGGAATCTCTCCGCAGGGGGTTTTTGCCGCCTGCGGGCGGTGAACCGAAGCCCCGTCCGCGCGAAGGCCCCGCGGCGATCCCGCAGGGGCGGCTATCAGCCGCCCGCCCGAATCGTCATCCTGAGGAGCCGCAGGCGACGAAGGATCTGCAGGGAGAATGCGGAATGCGGAATGGAGGCAGGATTTTCCTCGCTTCTTCGGTGCAGATTCTTCGCTGACGCTCAGAATGACAGACTTTTTTGCATTTCAGCAGAACGGGCGACCGCAAGGGTCGCCCCTACGGTCGCCCGCCGCTCTCCCGCCTGCGATCTCGCGGAAACGCCGCGGCGATCCCGTAGGGGCGGCTATCAGCCGCCCGCCCGCTGAAAAAGCCTTCCCCGTTAGCGGGGAAGGCTTTTTTCGCCGGGGTTTTTATAATCCGGAAACTATTTCCTCGTCACCGACCAGCCGTAGCTGTTGTAGGAGTTGATGTACATTTTCCCGTCCATCGTGATTGCCCGGACGGTGTACCAGTACTTCACGCCTTTTTCGGCGGTGGTGTCGGTGTAGGTCGTGCCCTGCACGTCCGTCAGCGCCGTCCAGGTGTTTTCGCCGTCGACCTTGCGGAAGACGCGGAAATTCTTCGCGCCCGCGGGCTTCGACCAGGTGAGCTTGACGCCGTTCGTCACGCCGCCGATCGAGGTGATCTTCGCCATCGCGATGTAGGTGCAGGTGCGGGGGTTCCCCTGCGCGCTGCAGATGCGGCCGTTACTGTCGATGCACTCGACCGTGTAGGTGTAGCGGCTGGCCGACGCGGCGCTTGTGTCGATGAAGGTCAGCTCCGTCGTCTCCGCGACCGTCGACCACGCTTCTTCATTCTTCGTCAGATTTTTGCGCAGCAGGCGGTATTTCACCGCGCCGTCGTTGGGCTTCCACGACACGCGCACGCCCGTCGCGCTGTTGAAGGCCTCGGTCAGCACCGGGGTCTCGAGCGGCTTCATGCTCCAGCCCGTGCCGTTGTAGGAGTTGATCAGCACCGTGTTGTCCATCGACACGCCGCGGACCGTGTACCAGTACTTCACGCCCTTTTCGGCCGTCGTGTCAAGGTATTCGGTGCCGAGCACCACGTCCAGAACCGTCCATTTCGCCGTTCCGTCGGGGCGGCGCATGACGCGGAAGTTCTTGGCTCCGGCGGGCTTCGACCATTTGAGGGACACGCCCTCGGCGGTCACGGTGATATCGGTGACGTCGGCCTTCGCAATGTAGGTACAGGTGCGGCCCGTCTCGTCGTATTCACCCGCGAAGCCGTCTTCGTCCAGCGCGCGCACGGTGAAGGTGTAGCGGCTGGCGGAGGCGACCGTTTTGTCGATCAGGCTGCACTCTGTCGTCTCGCCGACGACCGTCCACTCGGTCTCGTTTTTCGTCAGATTCTTGCGCAGCAGCTCGTACTTCACGGCGCCGTCCATCGGCTTCCACGACACGCGAACGCCGGTGGCGCTGTTGAAGGCCTCGGTCAGCTCGGGCGGATCGAGCGGCAGGATCAGCCGCAGGCCGGTGTCGCAGACCAGCAAACCGCCGGTGGGCTCGCTGAGGCTGCCGAGAAGGTAGCTGGTGATGCGCGCGGAGACGTTTTTCATACCGTTTCGCACGACGAGGACCATCCGCGGGCAGCGGGTGAGATTCAGCGAGGAAAGCTGATTGCCGGAGCAGTTGAGCTTTCGCAGCGCGGGGCAGTTCGACAGGTCGAGCGCCGTCAGGCGGTTCTGGCCGCAGCTCAATTCCTCCAGAAGGCTGCATTTCGTCACGTCGAGCGCCGTCAGGACGTTGCTGCCGCAGCTCAGCGAGAGCAGCGCGGGGCAGCCCGTCACGTTCAGCGCGGCCAGCCCGTTGCCCTGGCAGTACAGCATCGTCAGCTCGGGGCAGCCCGTTACGTCGAGCGCCGTCAGCGCGTTTTCGCTGCAGTCGAGCGCCGTCAGCGCGGAGCAGCCCGACACGTTCAGAACAGCCAGCAGGTTTTGCGCGCAGTAGAGCTCGGTCAGCCCCGTGCAGGCGGAGACGTCCAGCGCCGTCAGCGCGTTGCCGCTGCAGTCGAGCTTGGTCAGCGCGGTGTTTTGGCTCAGGTCCAGCGCGGTCAGCCGGTTATACTGGCAGTTCAGCTCGGTCAGCGCGGTCAGCAGCTCGACGCCCTGCAGGCTCGCGATCTCGCGGTCAGACACGTCCAGCGCGATCACCGAGGCCAGCTCGTCGTCGTTGAGCTCGCCGTTGAGGTCAATATCGAAGACCGTCTGGACGTCCGCGCGGAAGGCCGCGTCCGGGAAGGTCGCGGAGCTGACGGGCGTGTAGGGCGTCCAGGTCGGCTTGCCGCCGTAGCGGACCAGCGTCTCGGCGTTCCACGACGCGAGGGATCCGGGATAGCGCGCCGTCATCTCCGTGCCGTAGAAGGCGAGCGCGTCGATCGCGGGCGCGCTGCCGCGGAAGCTGACGGTCTGCAGCCCGCCGTCGCGCAGCAGCGCGTATTTGCCGACGGACTCCAGACTGTCCGACAGAACGAGCGCTTCGAGCGTCGGGCAGCCGCCGAGCGCGTATTCGCCGACGGTCTTCAGCCCGTCGGGCAGGATGAGCGTACCGGGCAGGCTCGCGCAGTTATAGAAGGTATAGTCGAGCAGGTCGGGCGTGCCGGGCGGCACGGTGACCTCGGTCAGCGCGCTGTCGTTGCAGAAGGCGCGCGTGCCGAGATAATCCAGCTCCGCCGGCATTTTCACGCGCCGCAGCGCCGTGCAGTTGCAGAAGGCGTAGTCGCCGATATACCGCAGACTGTCGGGCAGCTCGATCTCCTCAATGTCGGCGCAGCCGTAGAACACGTAGTCGCCCAGCGAGGTGAAGCCCTCGCTGAAGACGATCTTCTTCGCGCCGTAGGCGGCGAAGGCCGAGGTCGAGAAGCGCTGGTTGAACGCGCCCTCGCCGCAGAGCGTCAGCGTGCCGTCGTCGTCCATCTGCGCGGTCATGCCCAGCGGCAGCGTGAGCTCGGCGCTGTCGCAGCACTGCATCGTGAAGCTGTCGTAGACGTAGCGCCGTCCGTCGGCCAGCAGATAGCCCTCGTCCACCGAGCCGGAGACCGGGCGGACCAGGTAGAGGCCCAGCGTCACGTCCATCAGATAGCGCTCGCCGTCGACCGTGACGAGGTTCCAGGTATGCTTGCCGCCGCCGAGCGTGCCGGAGACGCAGAAGCATGTGACCTCCCCCTGGAAAATCGAGCGGTCGCAGAGATACTCGAAGGCTCGGGCGAAGCCGGTGCAGATGACCTTCGTGTCCGGGTCGCCATCGAAGACGTAGATCATGTTCCAGGGGTTGGAGCCCGCCGTCAGCGGGGTCGCGCCGGACATGCTGGACTCGAACGCGTCGTAGTCATAGTCGCACAGCGCGCGGATCTCGTCGAAATAGGCGCGCAGCTTTTCCCGGTCGCTGTCGCTCGCGTGGGCGTCGACGATCTCTTCGGCGCGGGCGACGGCCGTCTGGGCGCCGCGGATCTTCTCCGGGTCCACGCTGTACTCGTCCTCGCCGCGATAGTCGGGCGCGACGGTGAAGCTCTGCTCCAGGATGCCGTCGCCTCTGGCGTGACTGCTGTTCTCCGGGTCGCCCCACCAGAAGAGCTCGTAGCCGCAGTTGCGGATGACCACGTGCAGGATGGGGCTTATATGCTCGGCCACGTCGTTGTAGTCGATGCCGAGATCGGAGTAATCGATTTCAAATTTCGTAGAAAAAATCTGTCCCACGGACACGCCGATCAGCTGGGCTTCGATCCGCTCCGCGAGGGTAAAATAGGGGTCGCCGAGGAAGCCCTCCGGGTCCGGCAGCGCGAGCGGCTCGGCCGCCTCCTCGGGCTGGGCTTCGAACTCTTCTTCCCCAATGAGCTCGATCGTCTCCGGCGCGTCCACTCCGTCTTCCGCAAAGGCGGCGGCGGGGAAAAGGGTCAGCGCCAGCGCCAGCGCCAGCAGCAGGCAAAACAGGCGTTTTTTCATCGAAAGCAGCTCCTTTCCTCCATCAGTAGCGAACGACTTCGAAGCCGAACATCGAGGCCAGCGCCTCGAGCGTTTTTCCGTGGCGGCCTTTCATCACGACGAAGTGCGGCTCGAAGCCGCGGCGAACGCTGTCCTCCACCAGCGCGCGGCTGGGGAAGTCCGTCCGGACGACGAGCGAGGTGCCGATGAACTGCCGCGGCCTGTCAAGCGCCTCGCCCTCGGCGATCAGGAAGCGGAAGCGCCCGTCCGGCTCGCGGCCGATCCGGAAGACCGTCGCCTCCGGGAAGGCTTCGCAGCCGAAGTTCATCGCCGGGCCGATTTTGCGGTTCGGGTGCACGCCGACGACGGCGCCGGTGTCCCGGCGGGCCAGCGAGCAGGCCGCCGCGCCGCAGTGCCAGAAGGTCAGGCTGCCCTCGCTCTCGTCGAGCGAGACCGGGTCGCCGAAAAAGACGCCTTCGCCGGAGAGCTTCATGCCGATCCACATGCTCAGCGCGCCGTAGACGTCCGCCTCGCAGGCGGCGGCCACGCCCTCGTCGTTGAGCATCGACAGCACCGTGCACACGGGCGTCCCGTAGGCCGTGAAGAAGTCCGGCCAGCAGCGGGAGGCCAGCGCCCCGACGCCGCGCTCGCGCACAAATTCCTCGTAGGCGCGCAGCAGGCGGGCGTGATCCGCCCGGTTGCGCCCGGGCGTCGCCTCGAGGCCGCAGGTCGCGCGCCGGGTCTTTTCCAGCCAGGCCTCGCAGTCGGCGTCGGAATAGCTCTTCGCGCGCTCGATCAGCTCCCGCGCCTCGACCGACTCGAGCTCCGCGCCGAAGACGCTCATCAGCTCCTGGTCCAGCGCCCGGCCGAAGCCGAAGCCCTGCGGGGTGTGCCCCACGGCGGCGAGCCGGAGCGAGCGCAGCTCCTTTTTGATCCGCGCCGCCCCGACGCAGGCGCGCACGGCCTCGCGCACGGCGGGCTCTTCGGGCGCGCCGAAGGCGTATGCAAAGGGACGGCCGCCGAAGGCGCGGAGAGTGTTTGCGGCGCTGTAGGCCCCCGTCAGAGAGTTCAGACGCAGGCGGCCGCCGTCGATCACCGGCTCGCGCAGCGTCCACAGCAGCAGCGGCGCCTCGAAGCGGCGCAGGACCTCGGCCATATAGGCGGCGTTGGCGAAGGTGAGGTTCTGAAACACGATCAGATCGGGCTGCTTGCCCTCGAGCCAGGCGCGCAGAGCCTCCACGCTCAGCAGCATCTCCTCCGGGCAGAGGAAGCCCGCGTCGGCCTCCCGCAGCAGCTTTTTCGAGCGCTCGAACTGATCCTTCGCGCTTTCCAGATGGAAGGTGGGCACGCCCACCGGAACGTACAGGGCCTGAAAAGACATGGCGATTACCTCTTGCTTTAATCAGATTTTCCTTATTTTATAATAAGGCCTCCACCCCTCGCTGTCAATCCCCGCGGCGCTCTTGACAAAGCGAAAAGCGGGCGTTAAGATACCGGTATTAAGACCGAAAACCGCGCGTTTTGCCGCCGGAAGCGCGGCGCGGCGCGCGGGGGGTCGGAAGGAGGAACGATTGCTTTGAACACCGATCTGAAAGCCGTCTGCAGGGATATCCGCTGCGACATCCTGCGCTGCATCGGCCATCTGGGCGTCGGACACATCGGGGGCTGCCTCTCGCTGGTGGAGGCCCTCGCGGTGCTGTACTACCAGGAGATGAATATTGACCCGAAGAATCCGAAAATGCCGGGGCGCGACCGCCTCGTCTGCTCGAAGGGCCACGCCGGCCCCGCCGTCTACGCGACGCTGGCCAACCGCGGCTACTTTGACCGCGAAGAGCTGCTGACCCTCAACCGGAGCGGCACCCGCCTGCCCAGCCACTGCGACATGAACCGCACCGTCGGCGTCGACATGACCACCGGCTCGCTGGGCCAGGGCTTCAGCTGCGCCGTCGGCGCCGCGCTCGGCTCGAAGCTCGAGAAGGACGGCGCGACGATCTACGCGATCATCGGCGACGGCGAGAGCCAGGAGGGCCAGATCTGGGAGGCCGCGATGTTCGCCGCCGCCAAGAAGCTGGACAACCTCGTCGGCATCACCGACTACAACAAGCTGCAGATCGACGGCAGCGTGGCGGAGGTCAACGATATCGCCCCGCTGGACGAGAAATGGGTCGCCTTCGGCTGGAACGTCATCGACGTCGAGGACGGCAACGACGTGGAGCAGGTCTCCGAGGCCTTCCGGCACGCCCGTCTCGGCCGCGGCAGCGGCAAGCCCACGATGATCATCCTCAACACGAAGAAGGGCTGCGGCGTCAAGTGGATCGAGGACCTGGGCGCCTCGAACCACAACACGAAGGTCAGCGAGGCGCAGGCCGAGGCCGCGATCGCCGAGATCAGGGGGGAGTGAAGAGCATGGAAATGAGAGCTGCTTACGCCGAAGTGATGGCGGGCCTGATGACCGCCGACCGGCATGTGTGCATCCTGGACGCGGACCTGGCGAAGGCCAGCGGTACCCGCGCCCTGTACGACCGCTTCCCCGAACAGACCTTCGACTGCGGCGTGGCCGAGCAGAACATGGCCTCGATCGCCGCGGGTCTCGCGAGCTACGGCTTCAAGCCCTGGATCGAGAGCTTCACGCCCTTCGCCAGCCGCCGCATCTGCGACCAGATCGCGATCTCGATCTGCTACGCCGGCAGCAACGTCAAGATCGTCGGCACCGATCCCGGCATATCCGCCGAGCTCAACGGCGGCACGCACATGAGCATGGAGGACGTCGGCGTCCTGCGTTCGATCCCCGGCCTCGTGATCTTCGAGCCCGTGGACGAGACGCAGCTGCGCGCCGCGCTCCCCGTGATCAACGCCTATAACGGGCCCGTGTATGTGCGTCTGTTCCGCAAGGAGACGCCCGCCGTCTTCGGCGAGGACTACCGCTTCGAGCTCTTCAAGGCCGACACGCTCCGCGAGGGCCGCGACCTGAGCATTTTCGTCAGCGGCATGCTGACGGCCGACGCGCTGCGCGCCGGCGAGCTCCTCGCCGCCGAGGGGCTGGACGCCGAGATCCTCAACGTCCACACGATCAAGCCCATCGACCGCGAGAGCGTGCTCGCCTCCGCGCGCAGGACCGGCGCCGTGCTGACCGTGGAAAACCACAACGTCATCGGCGGCCTGCGCTCGGCGGTGCTGGAAGCGCTGGCCGAGGAGCGGATCCCCGTCTGCGCCGTCGGCGTGGAGGACCGCTTCGGCGAGGTCGGCAAGCTGCCGTATCTGCGCGAGACGATGGGGCTGACCGTAGAGCACATCGTGTCGGAAGCCAAAAAGGCCGTCAGCCTCAAGTAAGTTCACAGAAAAGGACCCAAACGCCCCCGGACAGGGGGCGTTTGGGTGAAGAGAGAAGCCCCTCCGTCGGCCGCGCCTGTCGGGGGAGCCTGTAAGGAAGGAGAACCCTATGAAGCTTGCGATCGGAAGCGATAAATCCGGCTTTGCCGTCAAGGAGGCCGTCAAGGCCTGGCTCGCCGAAGAAGGCTATGCCTTCGACGACCTCGGGACCACGGATCTTGCGGAGGTCCACCCCTATTACCGGGTGGCGAGCGAGGTCGCGCCCCGGGTGCAGAGCGGCGAATACGACTTTGCCGTGCTGATCTGCGGCACCGGCGCCGGCATGAGCGTCGTCGCCAACAAATTCCGCGGCGTGCACGCCGTGGCCTGCGAGGGCGTTTACTCGGCCCGCATGGCCCGCGCGATCAACAACGCGAAGGTGCTGTGCATGGGCGGCTGGATCGTCGGGCCGGAGATGGCCGTCGAGATGGTGAAGGCCTTTTTGAACACCGCCTGGTGCGAGGGCCTGGAGGACTGGCGCGCGGAGAACATGCACAAATTCGCCGCGCAGCTCGAGCGGATCGAGGAGGAGATCTATGACGCCTGATTTCATTTACACCCAGCCGGTGAAGATCGTCTTCGGCGCGGGCGCCTTCGAGCGTCTCGGCGCGCTGCTGGACGAGCTGGGCGTTTCCCGCGCCGTGCTGGTCTGCGGGCGGCATTTTGCCCCGCGGGCCGAGGCGATGGCCGCGGAGAACGGGCGCATCGCCGGCGTTTTCGGCGCCGTGGAGCAGAATCCGCAGCTCGCCGGCGTGGAGGAGACCGTGCGCCTCTGCCGCGCCCTCGGGGCCGACGCCGTGATCGGCGTGGGCGGCGGGAGCTCCATCGACACCGCCAAGTTCGCGGCCGCCGTCGCGCCCAACGAGGGCGAGGCGATCGACTACTACCGCGGCCGCCGCGCCTTCGACGCCGCGAGCCGCCTTACGATCGTCGCCGTGCCGACCACCGCCGGCACCGGCAGCGAGGTGACGCAGGTCTCCGTCGTCAGCCATGAGAGCGAGAAGAAGACGATCAACCACCCGGCCTTCATGCCGAAGGCCGCGCTGGTCGACCCGGAGCTGAGCCTGAGCGTGCCGCCCCGCACGACGATGAACACCGGGCTCGACGCGATGGCCCACGCGATCGAGGGCTACTGGAGCGTCGGCCACCAGCCGATCACCGACCTGCTGGCGATCGAAGCGGTGCGCCTGGTGCTGGAAAACCTCGAGCGCGTCTACCGCGACGGCGGCGACCGCGAGGCCCGCAGCGCGATGGCCTACGCCTCGCTTCTCGGCGGGCTGAGCTTCGCCCTGCCGAAGACCGCCGCCTGCCACGCCTGCAGCTATCCGCTCTCCGAGCGCTTCCATCTGCCCCACGGCGAGGCCTGCGCCTTCACGCTCGACAGTCTCGTGGCGATCAACGCCGACGAGCGGCTGGAGCGT
Source organism: Oscillospiraceae bacterium (assembly GCA_024690695.1). Next base: position 11,862 of record JAILOS010000071.1, on the reverse strand, counting down.
CTGGCGCGCGCCGTCGGACTGAAGGACTGCGCGGAGCTCGCGGAGCGCATCCGCGCGCTCAAGGCGCTGGCCGGGCTGCGCACGCGCCTGTCGGAGCTCGGCGACGTGGACGTCCCCTCGCTGGCCGCCGCCTGCGCCGTCCATCCGCTGATGAAGAACAACCCCGTGAAGCTCGGCGAAAAGGAGCTTGAGGCGATGTTCGAAGCGCTGCGATGAAGACGAAGCTCACGGACGCGCTGCTGATCGGCGGCATGGTGCTGTCCTGGTCGGTGTACTACACGGCCTCGAAGGTGCTCGTGGACGCCACCGGCTCGCCGCTGCTGACGGGCTTTCTGCTGCGCGCGTCGGCGCTCGTGTTTCTGACGGCGCAGCTGCTGCTGGACGGGCATTTCCGCGAGCTGTTCCGCCCCGGCCGCGCGCTGCCGATCCTGCTGGTGATCGGCCTGTTCGGCTTTCTGCTGGACCTCTTCGCCAATCTCGGCTACGCCGGGGGCAGCCTCGGCGCCGGCACGGCCCTGCTGAAAACCGATGTGCTGATGGTCAACCTCGTCTCCGTCGCCGTATACCGCAAGAAGCTCTACGCGAGCGACTGGCTGGGCACGGCGGTGATGCTCGTCGGCGTGCTGCTGGTGCTGGGCGTGGATCTGACGGGGCTGCGCTTCGCGCCGGGGGATCTGTTCTTCCTGCTCAGCGCCGCCTGCGTCACGGCCAACGCCTTCATCATCAAGGCCGCGCAGGAGCGCTTCGGCGAGGAGGCCGACCGCATCTCGTATTACAACAACTTCGTCGTGCTGCTGCTTTTCGGCGCGGCGGCCGGTCTGAGCGGCGGCGCGGCGGCGCTGCCCGCCGTCGGAAACGCCGGGCTCTGGTGGCTCGTCGCGCTCGGCGGCCTTGCGCAGACGGGGATCTACTTCTGCTATTACCGCAATCTCCGCCGCCGCGAGGTCTGGACCGTGAAGCTCTATCTGCTGCTGATGCCGATCCTGAGCTGCCTGATCGGCGTGCTGTTTCTGCACGAGACGCTGACCGCCGGCAAGCTGATCGGCGTCGCCACGGTGCTGGCGGGCGCCGCGCTGATCCTCCTGCGCGAGCGGCTGCACCCGGCGCGCGAATAGCCGCCCTCTGTCTTCCCCACCTGCCGGGAAGGCGGCGGGCGACCGTAGGGGCGCCCCTACGGAGAAGAGACGAGGTTTTCGTTGGCGGGCGGCTGATAGCCGCCCCTACGGGATCGCCGCGGCGTTTCCGCGAGATCGCGGGCGGGAAGGCAAGGGCGAGCGTAGGGGCGACCCTTGCGGTCGCCCGTTCCGCTGAAACCGAAAAGGTCTGCCATTCTGAGCGTCAGCGAAGAATCTGCAGCGAAAAAGCGAGGAAGATCCCGTTCCCTCCATTCCAAATTCCCCCCGCAGATCCTTTGTCGCCTTCGGCTCCTCAGGATGACAGGTTAAAACAAGAAAAAACAGCCCGGGCGGGAGCAAGGTTTCCTGGAAACCTTGCTCCCGCCCGTTTTGGCCCCCCCTGCAAGAGGAGCCCCGGCTTTTTCGGCGCGTCGGCCGGCGAAAACGAAAAGACGAGGAGGGGCTCGCGCCCCTCCTCTGAAATCGCTCAGGCCAGATTCAGCTTTTTCTGCAGCGTCAGGACCGAGACAAAATAGAGCACCGCGCACTGCAGCAGCTCCGCCAGCATGGTCCAGCCGAGACCGGCGTTCATGGCCTTGAAGGCGCCGGGAACCGTTTCGACCAGCTCGTTGATGTTGTCGGCCACGATGTCAAGGCTGCCGCTGGCGGACAAACCGCTCAACAGGGTCGCGGCGACGATGCGGAACACGATGCTGATGCCGATAAAGGACAGCACACTCCAAAGAGCCTTCTTCGTGGCGGACATCTGGCCGATGCCCATCGCGGCGTAGAAATGCAGGCTGGTCGTCAGGCAGCTGAGAATAAAGGCCGCGATCAGCTCCAGACCGAGCAGCACGAGATTGCCCCCGGTCACGCCCTCTTCCCGCAGATAGTCCGAGAGAGCCTCGAGGTCCCTGAAGAAGCTGCCCAGATCGGCGCCGCTCAGATCGGCGACGTTGAGGACCGTCAGGGCGAAAAGAAGCAGGCTCAGCAGCGAGACGGCCAAAAACCACAGCGAGGAGACGATCAGCTTCGCCCAGACCAGCGCGTGCGCGTTGGTGGGCAGGGTGAAGCTCAGATAGCCCTCGTCCTTGAGAAGATTGCGGTAATAGCGGGAGATCATCAGGACCAGAGCCATGACCCAGGCGACGATGATCCCGATGAAGAAGACCGAGACGAAAATCCCCGTCAGCACCCGCATCAGCGTGCCGCCCAGATCGGCGTCCGCCATACGAAGCGAGACGTTGGACAGCAGGGCCAGCAGCGCCAGCACGCCGAACATCGGCAGCATTTTGCGCCGGGTCGCGCGCAGCTCGTGTTTGATCAGTTTGCCTAACATTTGAACACCTCCCGGAAGTACGCGTCCACGCTCTTGCCCTGCTGCCCGCGGATCTCATCCACGGAGCTCTGGAGCAGGATGCGGCCGCTTCGGATGAACACGACCTCGTCGAGCACCGCTTCCACGTCGGCGATCAGGTGCGTGGAGATCACGACCGAGGCCGAAGGGTTGTAGTTGCGGATGATCGTGTCGAGAATGAAGTCGCGCGTCGCAGGGTCGACGCCGCCGATCGGCTCATCAAGCAGATAGAGCTCCGCCTCGCGGCTCATCACCAGGATCAGCTGCGCCTTCTCGCGCGTGCCCTTCGACATCTGTCCGAGGCGCATGTTCTCCTCGATCGCCAGCCGCGCGAGCATCTCCTGCGCCTTGTCGCGCCGAAAATCGGCGTAGAAATCTTCAAAAAAGTCCAGCATCTGGCGGACGTTCATCCAGTCCGGCAGATAGTTCCGGTCCGGCAGATAGGAAACGATCGCCTTGCTGGCCGGCCCGGGCTTCTGCCCGGCGATCAGGATCTCGCCCTGAGACGGCGTCAGCAGGCCGTTGGCCAGCTTGATCAGCGTGGTTTTGCCGCTGCCGTTCGGCCCCAGCAGGCCCACGACGCGCCCTGGCTCGATGCGCAGATCCACGGCGTCCAGCGCCGTAACGCGGCCGAAGCGCTTCGTCAGCCCCCGGCATTCAAGAATCGCACTCATGTTCTTCCTCCTTTTCTTCCTGCAGCAGCCTCACAATAGCCTGCCGCTGATAGCCCAGCGGCGTCATCGCCGCCAGAAAATCCCTGATCAGTTCCCCGGCGAGCATCTCCCGGCAGCGGCTGATCGCCGCGGCGTCTTCCGTGACGAAGCGTCCGCTGGTCCGCTGCGTGTAAATCAGCCCGTCGCGCTCCAGCTCCTGCAGCGCGCGCTGCACCGTGTTGGGGTTGACCCCCAGCTCCGCCGCGATCTCGCGCACCGAGGGCAGGCGCTCCCCGGGCGGCATCGCGCCGGAGACGATCTCCTGCCGGATCTGCCGGATCAGCTGGACGTAGATCGGCAGATCGCTGCGAAATTCCCGGTTCAAGTCCGGCCCACCTCCTTTGTGTCGCTGTATTAGTGTGTTAATGTATTAAGCGATTAAAACAATAACACAGATCGCCGCGCTTGTCAAGCCCTGTTTTGAAAAAAACAGAAAAAGAAGCGTCAAAAAACCCGGGCGGGTCAGCCCCGCCCGGGTTCAGACTGTAGACAAAGTCCGTTTCCTGTCATTCCGCACCAGCGACCGATGTCGCCGGTGTGGGAATCCGCATCCAAAAAACGTTGAAATTCCTTCTTTTTTCAAAAAGAACGGATTGCCGCGCCAACGCTGCGGCGCTGGCTCGCAATGACAGAATAGGGTTTGTCTGCACATTGACCCAGGCGGGTCAGCCCCGCCGGGGTTCAACGTATTTCTATGTTTTCCAGCCCGTGCTGCAGGATCAGATTGATCAGCTCGTTGCGGGAATAATTCGTCTCCGCGGCCAGCTTGTCCAGCGCGCTCAGCGTCTCTTCCCGGATCCGGACGGAGATGATGCGGTTGCCGTCCTCGCCGCGCTTTTTTATGATCAGGGGCTCGTTTTTCAATGGCTCCACCTCGCATTCTGTAATCATTATAGATTGACAGAATGGAGTGAAATATGCTACAATACGAATATAAAATTATATTTATATGTAATACAAGCGAGACGAAAGAACCGTCATTTCCGCTCGATCGGGCCGTGTTCAGAGCGAAAAGCGCTCCCCCCGAACGCCGCCCGGAAGACCTGTCGGCGCGGCGCGGTCCCGCGGCTGTGATGATTTGACTCTTGACGGCCGGTCACGGTGTTATATAATATATTATATGACCATTATAATTTTGAACATACGGAGGAGGAAACAGCCATGAAGAACCGTTTATTGAGCTTTATTCTGATTCTTGCCCTCTGCCTCTCGCTGGTCCCGGCGGCCTATGCCGAGGACGGCGAGGAGCTGCTGCTCCTGCCCGAAGAGGACGGCGAGGAGCTGCTGCTCCTGCCCGAAGAGGACGAAGCGGAACTGCAGCTTCTGCCTGCCGAAGACGAAGCGGAACTGCAGCTTCTGCCTGCCGAAGACGAAGCGGAGGAGATCGAGGAGGCCGCCGCGCCGGAGGTTGAACCGAGGGCGGCCAAGTTCTACGAGCCGGAGCTGTTGAGGCTTGCTGCGAGCCTCCCGTCTGAGCCCGAACAGATCGAGCCCGCAGACGAGCCCATGACCCGCGTCGCAAGCGGCGGCTTTGGAAATGGTTTGGTTTGGGTGATGGATGACAGCGGTCTGCTGACGATTAAAGGTTCGGGCTATTGTACGACCGAGTATTCCGAAACGAAACATCCGGGTTTTTACAAGTACAGAGACCAGATCAACACGATCCAGATCGAGAGCACCGTACAGGGAATCGGCACCTATACCTTCTACGGCCTCACCAAACTGACGAACGTGAGCGGCGGCGGCGGCGTTCTGTATTATGACAGATGCGCGTTTGCCGGCTGCACCGCACTGAAGTCGGTTGAGCTGGGCTCCAAGCTGGAGGCTATCGGTGCCGGTGCTTTCCTGGACTGCACGTCGCTGAGAAATATCACGATCCCGGCGAGCACGACGCTTGTCGAGCCCGGTGCGTTTATGGGCTGTACCGCGCTCAATAACATCTACGTCGCCTCCGGAAGTCAGACCTACAAAAGCACCAGCGGGACGCTTCTCAGCGCAGACGGCACAACTCTGGTTTGCTGCCCCTGCGGAAGAAGCGGCGCGTATACGGTACCACGCGGCGTTACCGTTATCGGCCCGTATGCTTTCCTCGGCTGTGACAAGCTGACGAGCATCAACCTCGGAAGCTCGCTTCAGGAGATTCAGGAGTATGCTTTTGCCCAATGCAAGGGGATCACGAGCATTACGATCCCGGCGAGTGTAACAAACATTGCAATCAATGCTTTCTACCAGGCTGAGAAGCTGGTCGAATACAAGGTGGATGAAAACAGCACGAGCTATAAAAGCGCGGATGGTGTGCTGTTCACCAAAGACGGCAAGACCCTCTGCAGCTTCCCGACGGCGAAAAGCGGCAAGTATGCCATTCCTTCCGGCGTGACTACCATCGCCGACTGCGCCTTTTTAGAGTGCCCAAACCTTACGGGCGTCGTGATTCCGAGCGGAGTGGAGTCCATCGGGCATCTCGCCTTTGCCAGCGATAACGCCATCAGGAGCGTTGCAATTCCGAACAGCGTGTTGACTTTAGGAGAGGCAGTCTTTGCCGAGTGCCTTAATTTGAACGACGCCTCGGTCGGCAGTGGAGTGAAAGTGCTGAGCCCTCAGCTGTTCTACGACTGCAAAGGGCTGAGGACCGCCACCCTGTCAGTCGGAACGGAAGTCATCGGCGTCGAGGCTTTCTACAATTGCAGTGCGCTGGAGAGAGTTAATATTCCGGTAGGAACCGTAGCCGTTGGCGACGGGGCTTTTACGAACTGCATCAGGCTCACTTCGATCATGATTCCCAACAGCGTGACCTATCTCGGTGAGGAAGCCTTTGCCAACTGTGTCAGGCTTGCCAGCGTCAAGATGTCCACCGGTTTGACGGCCATCCAGACAAAATGCTTTAACGGCTGCGCTGCGCTGAAGGAAATCGAGATTCCCGATGCCGTTACGACGATTGGCGAAAGCGCTTTCCGGAAGTGCAGCAGTATGACCAGGGCCACACTTGGCAGCGGTCTGACGGAGATTGGCAAGGAAGCGTTCTATGAATGCACAAGCCTTTTGGCCATTGATATTCCGGACAGCGTGACGACGCTGGGGGCGTCGGCCTTCTATAACTGCAGAAGCGTGAAGGAGGTCAGGATCGGCAGCAGCGTGACGGAGCTCAGTAGTTTTCTGTTCGGCTGCTGCGAGAATTTTGAACGTATCATTATCCCGGAATCTGTTGTTGAAATAAGTAATTTCGCCTTTGATGGCTGCAGGAGCATAACAGACATTCTCTTTTTGGGCGCGCCTCCACACTTTTCTGTATGTGCGTTTTCGTCCTTTACAGCGACCGCCTGGTACTTGCCGGATAAAGGCTGGGCCAAGGAGAACTTCCAAAACTACGGCGCCACCTTGACCTGGAAGGAATATATCACGCTCACCGACGCGCCAGAGCTGACGGAGGCCTTCAACAGCGCGACGGGCGTGCGTGTATCGTGGAAGCCGGTCGACGGCGCGGCGTATTATCAGCTCCTGCGCAAGAACCTGACGAAAAACGAGACCGAGTGGAAGGTCGTGGGTGAGACGACGGAGTGCAGCCTGATCGACAAGACGACCGCCTCGGCCAGCCGCTACACCTTCACGGTCCGGGCCGTCGATGCGATCGGCGTACCCGGTCCCTGCGACGAGGAAGGCCGCACCTGCACCTTTATCGCGAAGGCTGACATTACCAATATCACCGTGACCGAGGAGGGCGTTTCCCTCCAGTGGTCGAAGCCCGCGGGCGCGAAAAACTTCCGCGTCATGCGCCGTGTCGACGGCGAGACGAAGTGGACGGTCCTCGACGTGGTGCTCGGCACCGAATACCTCGACACGACCGCCGAAAAGGGCGTGAAGTACTGGTACACGGTCCGCGGCGTGTCGATGGACAACACGGTGCTGATCAACTCCTACAACGGCACGGGCTGGAGCATGAAGCCGCTCGAGACCCCCGTCCTCACCGAGGCCTTCAACAGCGCGACGGGCGTGCGCGTGTCGTGGAAGGCGAACGACGGCGCGGTGAAATACCGCCTGCTGCGCAAAAACCTGACGAAGAATGAAGAAGCGTGGTCGACGGTCGCGGAGACGACGGAGCTGACCTTCATCGACACGTCGGCGGCCTCCGCGAGCCGCTACACCTACACGGTGGAGTGCATCGACAGTAACGGCCGCATCTGCAGCGCGCAGGGCAATCCCCGCACCTGCACCTACATCGCGATGGCGAAGATCACCGAGATCAAGGGCGTCGACAACGGCGTTTCCCTCACCTGGTCCAAGCCCGCGGGCGCGAAAAACTTCCGCGTCTTCCGCAAGGTCGACGGCGAAAACACCTGGACGGCGCTGACGGACGTGCAGGGCACGACCTACACCGACACCACCGCCGAAAAAGGCGTGAAGTACTGGTACACCGTCCGGGCAATCACGATGGACGGCAAGATGTACATCAATTCCTACAACAGCTACGGCTGGTCGGTGACGAGGAAATAGTTTCCGGATTATAAAAACCCCGGCGAAAAAGCCTTCCCCGCTAACGGGGAAGGCTTTTTCAGCGGGCGGGCGACCGCAAGGGTCGCCCCTACGGAGAAGAGACGAGGTTTTCATTGGCGGGCGGCTGATAGCCGCCCCTACGGGATCGCCGCGGTGTTTCCGCGAGATCGCAGGCGGGAGAGCGGCGGGCGACCGTAGGGGCGACCCTTGCGGTCGCCCGTTCTGCTGAAATGCAAAAAAGTCTGTCATTCTGAGCGTCAGCGAAGAATCAGCACCGAAGAAGCGAGGAAAATCCTGCCTCCATTCCGCATTCCGGATTCTCCCTGCAGATCCTTCGTCGCCTGCGGCTCCTCAGGATGACAAGGAAAAACAAGAAAAAACAGCCCGGGCGGGAGCAAGGTTTCAAAAAACCTCACTCCCGCCCGTTTTGCCTCCCCTTGCAGGGGCGGCGTTTTTCAGAGCGCCTCCCCGCGAAGCGGGGCTTTCAGATGAAAAACTTTTTATACAGCGACTCGCGCAGCGGCGGACAGGCGCCGATGACGATCAGCATCACGCCCAGCAGCGTCAGCGCCGTCAGCGGATAGAGCGACCACCAGCGCATCGGCAGCGCGAAGCTGAGCTTCATCAGAAATTCGATCAGCAGGCACAGGCCGCCGGCCGCGATCACTGCCCCGCCGACCACGAAGAGGATGCGGTGACGCACGCCGCCGACCGCATAGCGCAGCAGCACGATCACGGTTTCGAGGATCAGCGCCAGCGCGCCGCCGACCGGGAAGGCGAAGGGCAAAAACCAGCGCCCGCCGGTTTTCAGACAGATATACAGCGTCAGCCCCAGCGCGGACGCCGCGGCGATCGGGAAAAACACGACCGGGTTCGGCTGCTTGAACCAAAGCGGGACGCACAGCGCGATATACAGGGCCGCGAGCCCGAGGCAGACGTAGCCGCTCCAGCTCACGCCGCCGCTGAGCTTACCGTCGATCAGCAGGCACAGCGCGGCCGGGATCAGAAACAGAAAGCTCAAAATGAACAGCAGCCCGCCGTGGCTGACGGCCTCCTCGCCGACGGAAGCGCGCGGATAGGGCGCGCTCTCCGGCTGCTCGACGATATCCAGATGAAAAACGCGCGTGCCGCACAGGGGGCAGCGCTCGGCGCCCGGCTGCAGCTCAACGCCGCATTTGACACAGTACATGGCGATCCCTCACCTTTCGTTGCTCTCGATTTTGACGTGATAGCCCAGCTTGACGAGCCGGGTAAAGACCCGCCGCTCCAGCTTCGGCTCCCGGCTGTTGCGCACGATGTTCAAAAAGGTCTGCCCCTTCCAGCTCGCGGCGCTGGCGTTGTAGGGGGCGCTGGCCTGCGGGCCGAGCACGAATTCCACGCGCTCGACGAAGGGCGCCATCGCCTCCGGGAGCTGCACCTGCCCGAGGTTCGACAGCGACAGGCAGCTCACGCTCTCGCCGATGCTGTCGAAGACCAGGCGCATGATCGGGTTTTTCAGAAACAGCGGAACGACCTTCAGCAGCCTGTTCTGCTCGTCGATCACGTTCTGCGCGAAGATCGCGGCCATGTTTTTCGGCGTGATCGTCAGCTGCATCTGGTGATAGACGAGCTTTGCCAGCTCCTCGAGCTCGTAGTCGCCGAGCCGCGGATCGACGCCGACGTTGGCGACGGCGACGAAGTTGCGCATCGTCTCGCCGCCGTAGAGCCGCCGCAGATTTACCGGGATCTGCACCTTGACGGGCTTGCGCCGGCTGCGGCGGGGGACCTCCTCGGCCTGGATGTCGAGGATGGCCTCGATCAGCACCGCGGTCAGAAAGGCCGTCACGGTCACGCCCAGGGACTTCGCCTGCGCGCGGAGCTTTTCGCTGTCGAGGATGCCGAGCGTCACGTGCAGAAAGCGGTCCGGCTCCGGCGTGCCGCGCAGGCGAAAGACGTTGCGGTCGTCCCGCGGGGCGGGCAGCGGCCCGGCGTGCCGGGCGAAGCTGTCCTCCAGCTCGCTCTCGCGCGGGGGCTCGTCCAGCGCCTTCACGCCGTGCTCGCAGGGGACCTCGACGCCGTAGCGCATCCGCACGTACTCGGCGGCCAGGTTTTTGGCAAAGACCATGCCGCCGGTGCCGTCGGTGACGGCGTGGAAATACTCGACGGCCATGCGGTTTCGGTAGTACAGCACGCGGATCGCGCAGCGCTGGACGTCGGCGCGGCTCATGCGCACGAGCGGCTGGCTTTTGTCGGCCTGCACGGCGGGCGCCTGCCACAGCTCCTCGAGGTAGTACCAGAAGGTGCTGCGCCGCAGCCGGACGCAGACCGAGGGAAAGCGCGGCACGGTGCGGTCCAGCGCGCGCTGCAGCAGCGCAGGGTCCACCGGGTCCGTAAACGTAAAGGAGATGCGATAGGCGTTGCTCCAGGTGCGGCGCTGCGCCGCGGGGAAGATCAGCGCGGCGTTGTCCAGCCGCATCCAGCGAAGAGAGCGCTCCGGTTGTTCCATGTTTTTGTCTCCTGTAGAGTTCTGCCGCTATTATACCGCCAAAGGCGGCCGCCGTCCAGCCCTCCGGACGGGAGTAGAGCCCGTTGAACGGAAAAGGAGACCCCCTCTCGCCTTGCGGGAAAGGAGCCTCCTTTTCCTCTATGCCATCTTCTATGCTTCCGTATAAAACGGCGTGCGGCGGGCTTTTTTGCGGCGCTGGAGCTTTTCCGCTTCGACGAGGATGATGTCCCGCCCGATGCGCACGATGCAGCTCCAGGGCAGCACGTAATCGTCCTCCCGCCCGAACAGCCCGAACCAGCGGGCGCGGCCCGGCGTGATCAGCGAGCAGAGCCGCCCCTCCGCGTCGTCGAACTCGGCGTCGCAGACGTAGCCCAGGCGCAGCCCGCTGTGCACGTCGATCACCTCTTTGTAGCGCAGATCGGAAAAGTAACTGATCATCGGAATCACCGCCTCGCTGCCAGTTTATGCGCGCGGGGCGGCAAAATATGACACCTTATCCCTGCCGTTTCGCTTTCGGGATGGAGATCGTCAGGATCAGCGAGTCCTCGGTCTCCTGCCGGGAGAGATCGGCCTCGATCCCGCCCTGCTTCATCACCTCGAGGCTGCGGTTGAGGGTGTTGAGAAAGATGCGCACGTCCTTGAGCACCAGCGAGCGCCGCGGCGGCTCCTTCGGCTCGTCCGTCCCGGCGTTCAGCAGCGATTCGACGTAAGCCTCCGCCGCCGCGACGTTCAGACCGTGCGTGAGGATATAGTCCAGCGCCTGCCGCTGCAGAGCCTCGTCGTCCAGCCGCAGCAGCGCCCGGCCGTGGCGCTCGCTGAGACCCTCGTCGCGCAGCGCCTCAAGGATATCCGGCGGCAGACGCAGCAGGCGGAGCTTGTTGGCCACGGCGGACTGGGATTTGCCGAGCCGCCGGGCGGCTTCCTCCTGGCTCATGCCGAACAGCAGCAGGAGCTGCCGGATGCCGACGGCCTCCTCAATGAAGTCCAGATCCTGCCGCTGGAGGTTTTCCACCAGGGCGATCAGGCTGGCGTCCTCCATGCTGGCCTCCACCAGCAGACAGGGCACCTCCCGCAGTCCCGCCAGCCGCGCCGCGCGCAGCCGCCGCTCGCCGGCGACCAGCTCGTAGCGCCCGCCGCGCAGCCGCACGGTCAGCGGGTTCAAAATCCCGTAGCTCCGGATGCTCTCGCTGAGCTCCCGGAGGCTTTCGTCGTCAAAATGCTTGCGCGGCTGCACCGGATTCGGCGCCAGCTCGTCGGTTTTCAGCATGATCAGTCCGTCCCGCCGCAGCGCGGGGCGATTTCGCAGTGCCTGCATGGGGCCCCTCCTCGTTCGTTGGATGGGTCCAGCATACACCGCCCGGGGCGAAAAACACGCCGAAAGGAAGGCGCGGCCGCGAAGATTCAGAACGCGGTGACGGGCGCCCGGCAGACGCCGCCGGAGCAGCGGTAATAGGCCGCCTTGCCCTCGATCGGGGCGCAGTCGGCGGTGAAGGGCGCGGCCTCGGCGAGCCTGTCCGCCCGCGCGGGCGTTTTGAACAGCAGCGTCAGCTCCGGCGCGTAGCGGCTGTCGATGCGCCGCAGCGCCTCCGGCATATCCTCGTCCGGCGCGGCGCAGACGAGGTCCGTGCCGGGCCGGCAGGCGTCGAGCAGCGCGAGCAGGCCGAAGGGGGCGGCCGCCGGCGTCTCGCCCAGGGCGCCGCAGAG